>CAZDDK010000248.1:0-4744 GCA_964504185.1 uncultured Rhodoferax sp.
CTTGGAAAAGTCGCCACGGTTGGCGCGCATTTCCTCGGGCGTTTGCTCGTCCACATAGGCGTGGCCGGCTTCCACCAGGTATTCCGCTGCGCGGTACATGAAGTCGAAGTAGTCGCTGGCCTGGTAGGGCGCGGCGCTGCCTGCGGCCTGGCCTATCTGCGCCCAGTCAAAGCCGAGCCAGCGGATGGCGTCGACGATGCTGTTGACGTATTCGATGTCTTCTTTTTCGGGGTTGGTGTCGTCAAAGCGCAAGTGGCACACGCCGCCATAGTCGCGCGCCAGGCCAAAGTTCAGGCAGATGCTTTTGGCGTGGCCCACGTGCAGGTAGCCGTTGGGCTCAGGGGGAAAGCGGGTGCGGATCTTGGCGGGATCGGGCTCGCCCTTGCGGTGGTGGGCGGCGTCGCCGGGGGTGCCGGCCCAGCGGCGCTGGGCGTAGGTGCCAAGTTCGAGGTCTTTCTCGATGATCTGGCGCAGGAAATTGCTGACTTTGGGGGCTTCTGCAGCCGATTTTGCGGCGGCGTGGGGGGCTGCGGGTGCGGTGTGGTGGGGGGTGGTGCTCATGGGCCGATTTTAGTCGGCACCCCCGCGAGATCGAGTCCGGCCCACAGCGGGGCGAGCGCAATTTTATCGTCTAGCCGCAGGTCTTCGGCCAGCAGCATGCACTCACGGGCCAGTTCGTACAGGTGCTGGTCGAGTTCGGTGCAGGCGCAGGCCATTTCGAAACGGTCGGCATCGGTGAGTTGCTCGGGGCGAATGTCCCAGACGCCCAGCGCATTCCACGCCATGCGCAGCCGCGCGGTTCGCTGTTGGGCCAGTGCCACGATGCGCGCTCCGGGCGGTTGGGTTACGTGCGTGCCCACTTCTTGTGCTGTGTGTTCGGCGGCAAGCAGGGTGCTGTGGATGCGTTGCAGGTTGCCGGACGCAAGGTCCAGGCCCGTGGGCAAGGGCTCTTGCGCGCTGCGGGCCATGTTGAAGGCGGCACTGGCGTAGCGTTCGGGGTATTCGCCGGGCACCACGCGCAGGGCAAAGCTGGCGCTGGTGAGTGGGGCGGGCGATGTGTGCTGGTGCGCCAGCATGGTTTCCACCGCAGACAGCAGCAGCCCCAAGGGCGACAGGGCATCGCCCGCTAGCCGGGCCGGGTAGCCCGAACCGTTGCTGCGTTCATGGTGCTCGCCGATGGCACGGCACAGGGTGGCGGGGTAGTCGGTGGTGCCTTCCAGCAGCAGTTGGCCCATGCGCGGGTGCACCATCAGGTGTTTGTGACCTGTCAGGTCGCGCGGGTTTTCATTCACCAGATACTGGGGTTGCACGTACACCTCGCCAATGTCGTGCAGCAGCCCACCCATCATGGCCTGGCGCACGTCCACGGGCGTGGTTTGGGCGGTGGCCATGGCACCGGCCAGGGCCATGGCCTGCACCGCGTGCTCCACCGCACCGGGGCGTGTGGCCAGCGCCGTGGTCAGCAGCAGCTGGGCGACGGGGTGCAGCGGAATCTGTTTGAACAGCTTGTCCAGCACCTGCCCATGGGGGCGCAGGGCCAGTGCCAGGCTGGTGCCTTGCGCAAGCAGCTGGGTGAGTGCATCGTGCAAATAGAAGGGGGTGACGCCGTCCTCGGCCACCAGGCAGGATTCAAGGGGGCTGCGCAACTTGCGCTCCAGCAAGCGCTGCTGCAGGGCGCTGGACACGGGCAGGCCCTTGGCCCAGAGCTTGATGCCGCGCACATCCACAATGTCCTGCGAGGCGACGATGGCGTACGACGCACTGGCCTGCACGAGCGCAGCCACGAATTCCGGGTGGGCTTCGGATTGCCCGTGGGCAAAGGGGGCGGTCAGCATGGTGGTGGCTCCTGGCGTTGTGGCGTGCACCGAGTCCGGTGGCACCGTGTGGGGCGCTACAGGGCTGCATGTGATCAAGTGTGGAAGAACTATTGCCGTTCACCAAGGCCGCTTGGAGCGCTGTTGCCACCGCTTGTCCACTCCGCGCTGCTGCGCCCAGGTTGAGGCCGGTTTGCGCGGGGCGAAAAAAAACGCGCCGGGTGGCGCGTATTTTTTTGAGTGGACCGGGTGATTAGCGAATCACGGCCAACTCGGTCAGCTTGCCGCCGCGCACGGTCTTCAGCGTCAGGGCACCGTTCTTGATGTCGCCTTTTTCGTCGAACGTGATGGGGCCAGTCACACCAGCGTAGTCTTTGGTGGCAGCCAGCACGGGCAGGTACTTGGCGGGGTCCGACGAACCGGCCTTGACCATGGCGGCCACCATGACCTTCACGCCGTCATAGACGTAGGGGGCGTACACCTGCACTTCGGTACCAAACTTGGCCTTGAACGCGGTCTTGAATTTCTCCATTCCAGCCTTTTGGGTGCCTTCCACGCCACCGGCCTCCGCGCAGTAGACCTGGTTGTCGGTGATGGCGTCACCGCCGAGCTTGACCAGCTCGGTGGAGCAGATGCCGTCGCCGCCCATGAACTTGGCGTTAATGCCCAGCGCTTTCATCTGGCGCAGCATGGGGCCGGCCACGGCGTCCATGCCGCCGAAGAACACCACATCGGCTTTCTTGCCCTTGATGGTGGTCAGGATGGAGTTGAAGTCGGTGGCCTTGTCGGTGGTGAATTCCTTGGCAACGACCTTGCCGCCAGCGGCTTCTACGGCCTTGGCAAATTCTTGTGCCACACCTTGGCCGTAAGCGGTACGGTCGTCAATGACGGCGATGGCCTGGCCCTTGAGTTCCTTCACGGCATAGCGGCCCAGGGTGCCACCCAGGTGGGTGTCGTCGGCCACCAGACGGAAAGCTGTCTTGAAGCCCTGGCGGGTGTACTTGGGGTTGGTGGCGGAGGGGGAAACCTGGGGAATGCCAGCGTCGCTGTAAATGCGCGATGCGGGGATGGTGGTGCCGGAGTTCAGGTGACCGACCACGCCGGCAACCTTGGCATCTGCCAGTTTCTGGGCAACGGCCGTGCCTTGCTTGGGGTCGGCAGCGTCGTCTTCGGCCATCAGCTTCAAGGTCACTTTTTGACCGCCGATGGTGACGCCCGCTGCGTTGAGTTCTTCAACGGCCATCTTGGCACCGTTTTCATTGTCCTTGCCCAGGTGGGCAATGGCACCGCTGGTGGGGCCAACGTGGGCAATGGTGACAACGGTTTGTGCAGATGCAAAACCGGCAGACAGGGCAACAACCGCAGCCGCAACAACATTCAACTTCAACAGCATAGTTTCTCCAGTAAAAAGAGTGTGTGAACACAAAGTGCCACTAGCGACACGATAGCGCATCTCATAGTTCGGGGGCCTAGGGATGCTACCAATACGACCGGGATATTTAAATGCCTAATCAGGCATTAGGGCGTCTTATAAACTGCCGGTTCCGGAATGGCGTTTTCAGACCAGTGTGGTGGCAAAGGCATTGGCTGCGGCCAGCTCGGCCGCCACGGACGCGAAGGGCAGTTCCTCGCGCAGCAGCAGCTCGCGCAGGCCGCGGTCGATGGCGCGAGCGCCCTCTTCATCCTGGAAGCGTCCGGTACGCACGTAGTTGCGCTCGCCCCGCTCCACCAGCACGTTGACGTTGTTGAACTGGCCATGCCAGGCCAGGATTTGGGTGCGGGTCTTGCCGATGTCGCAGATGTTGTCGAGGTAGTTCTCGTTGTAGTAGAGCACCTGGGGCAGGGAGCATTCGCTGATCAGGTATTGCACCTGGCCGTCCAGCAGGGTCAGCATTTCGAACTGGCGCTGGGCGATGAAGTACTGGTTTTTCAGCACCTCGAAGTTTTGCTGCCACACCAGCGACTTGGCAAAGTCGGGGATCACCTCCACGGTCTTGTTGTGCAGCTTGAGGAACAGGATGATGGCCGAGGTGATCAGCGACTTGTCGCACCCGGGGCCGCCGATCACGTTGATGACCTGCGTGGGGTACAGGCGCATCTTGCTTTCGGGCAGCACATTGGCCACCGAGGTGTATTGCATCGCCATAAACAAGCCTTTGCGTAGCGGTTGGTGGGCACCATCGTAGTGTGCACCGGGTGTGCGCGCAAGCTGGCCGCTCCACCGCCAGTGGCGGACCTACATGGCCTTGAACAAATGGCCGTAGAGACGGCTGACGACGAACCGCTCTTTCAGGCCGCGCAGGGCCACAAAGGCTTTGCCCGCCTCGTCGCGGGTCACGCTGTCAATGGCCAGGGCGCGCACGATGGTGCCACGGTGAATTTGCCAGAACACTGCGGGGTCGAGTTGCTCCTGCAACTCCTTGAGGGGGGTGCGGACCAGGTATTCCCGCTCTGCAGTGAGCACGCGCACGTATTTGTCGGCGGCCTCAAAGCACAGCACGGTATCCACCGGGACCATGCGGATGGTGGCACCCACGCTGGCCTGGATCACCTGCAGGGTCGCCCTGGGCGCGGCGGTGGGGCTGGCCAGCAGGCCCCGCAGCTGGGTCAGGGTTGATTCAAAATTGATAGCATCACTGTCAGGTTTTACGAGGGCTAGTGCCAGTTTTTCCACGGTTTTTTTGAGCCGCGCCGGTTGCAGCGGTTTGAGCAGGTAGTCCACCGCCTGGGCCTCAAAGGCCTGCACGGCGTACTGGTCATACGCGGTCACGAATACCAGGGCCGGAAACGGGTGGGTGGGTGCGCTGGCCGGTGGCCATTGCTCGGCCAGTTCCGTGGCGGCCTCCAGCCCGCTTAAGCCGGGCATGCGGATGTCAAAAAACAGCACGTCGGGCAGCAGGGCCAGGGCCTGTTGCACGGCGCTGGCCCCA
>CAZDDK010000249.1:0-4733 GCA_964504185.1 uncultured Rhodoferax sp.
GATGGCACCTACGTCTATTTCCGCCACACGGCGGACGATGCGGTGATGGTCGTCATCAACAAGCGCGCCCAGGACAGCACCCTGGACCTGCAGCGCTTCCAGGGGATGTTGCAGGGCCGCAGCAAAGCCACCCAGGTGCTCACCGGTGACGTGGTGGACCTGGCGCGTCCGCTGGCCCTGCCAGCGCGCCAGTCGGTGGTACTGCAGCTGCAGTAGGGCGCGTGGCTCCAGGTCAGGCAGTGGTACGGGCGTCTGGCTGCAGCGCTGTGGTGGTCGGTTGGGCGGGGCCACGGCGCAAGGACCACACACTGTCGCTGGGTCCCTGGCGCACACGGCGCGCCGTCGCGCGGGCCATCCAGGCAAACCCCAGGCTGCCCGCCAATGCCGTGGCATCTACGCCCAAGGTGGCCGCACTGGTGTGCACCCACAACCCCAGCCCGGGCACCAGTGCGGCCAGCAAACTGGTCGCGGGAATGGCCACGGTGGTGGCGCAGGCGAGCCACAGCAAATCGACGGCGGCCTGCGCGGCCTCCCGCAGGAAGGCCCACGCCAGGGCCACCAGGAATACGCTGTAATAGACGATCTGGTGCCACGCATACAGATGGTCCACATGGCCATGCAGCCACTTGGCGGCCACAATGGTCAGCGAAATCCCGCTCACCGCACCCAGGCACACCCCCACCGTGCCGGCCGCCAGCCAGCGCACGTCGCGGCGCTGCGCGGGTGGGGCTGCTGTGGGGTCACCGCTGCGCTGGGCCTTGGTTCGCCGCGTTTCCAGCCACAGCAGATTGCCCCCATAAAAGAGCCAGGCACCTGCCAGCCCCAGCAGGAAATAGATCCACTGCACGGGCGTGCCCCCATAGGTGCCAAAGTGCAGGGCAAAAAAACTCGACACCACGGCGTGGGGCAGACTTTGTCGGCCGGGAAGGAAGTCGGCGCTCATGATCTTTCCGCTGTAGGGGTCCACGGCCACAAAGCCCCCCCCGAAGCGCGGCGAGTGGGCGGTGGGGTCGGTGCCCCACACGCGCACGGTTGCGCGGGGACCGGTGGCGTTGAGGTATTGCAGTGTGTTGGGCTCAAACGTGGGTGACAGCGCCTGCGCACGGGCCAAAAGTTCCGACGGGGGCAACAGGAGCGCGGGATCCCGCGCGGTGGGCACCGTGGCCGCGCCGCTTCGGCTGGCAAACGCCGTGCTCCATTTGCCGCCGTGGACGACGGCGTCCTGGACGGCGTAAAACCCGTCGTGGTAGGCGAAGACAACGGCCGTCAGGGCCATGACCACGTGAAAGGGCAGGCTGATGATGCCGACAACGTTGTGGGCATCGAGCCACATGCGTTTGAGGTTCTTGCCCACCCGCAAGGCAAAAAAATCCTTCACCAGGGACGGCAGCAGGACGATGACGCCCGAGACCAGCGCCACACCGTAGAGCAACGCGATGACACCCATGACCCAGCGGTTGGGGTCCACGTCGTAGGGCAGACCCACGACGCGGTGCAGGGTATCGATGAACTCCGCCAGCCCGCTCGGGTGGGCCTCCTGCGCCTGCACCCGACCGTTGGTTTGCAGCGTGGCCACAAAGTGGCGCGTTGCCGAGTGGTCATGGTCTTCGGCGTCTGGCGCGTGCACTTCCCACTCCAGGCCGTTGGGGGTATTTTCCTGCGCCGTGAGCCGCAACTGGAACTCCTTGCCCGCGGCAGGTATGTCGCGCACGGCTTGCACCACCAGCGCGGCCGCGTCGGGCAGCGCAAGGGCGGCCCCATGCATTGCCGACGGCGGCGTGGCCCAGCGCTCCAGAGGGGCCTTGAAAATGGTGATGGCCCCGGCATAAAAGGCGATAAACAGTGCCATCCCGGCCACAACGCCGGTCCAGGTGTGCACGGATTTGTAGATGCGAATGAACTCGGTGCGCATGGCGCGATCCTTAAAGACGTTACAGCAAGCGCAAGGCCGCCTGGATGCCCAACACCAGCAGGTTGGCAGCGGCCAGCCATGTCCAGGCATGGCGACCACTTTGAAAGAAATACACGCCCGACAGGCACCCCACCCAGATGGGTGCCACCAGCCACATGGCCAGTTGACCCCGGATGGCCAGTGGCAGACCAAGGGCCAGTGCACTGAACACGGCCGAACAGCCAACGCCCAGGCCAAAGCCCAGCAGCGCGCCGGCCAGGGTCTTGGAGACCCAGTCGGCTTGCACCTTTTTCGGTGGCGGTGTGGTCATGGTGTCTTGCGGTGCGTGCCGCGCAACGCCCCCAGGTAGGGAAATGCCACAAACAGCAGCATCAGCCAGTGCAGAAAAACAAATGCGCCCGCCGCCGCTTGCAGGGTATGCAGCATGGCCGCCAAGCCTGCCGCCAGCAGCAAAGAACCGGCCACCCTAGCCCGGCCACGGGGCCAGGGTGTCGCCAGCCAGCGTTGGTGGGGCGACGCCAGATACAAAGCAGCGCTGCCCAGCAGCGAGGCCAACAGGCCCGTCATCACAGAGATGTCCATGGGGCAAGTGTCCAGACCTAGAAGTCCATGCTGACCGAGGCCTGCAGGGTGCGGCCTTGGGCCAAGGTGGCCCGAGGCTCGGCAAAGCTGCCCGAGTAGTAGTGGCGGTCAAAGAGGTTGTTGACGGCCAGTCGCAGCGTAGTCTTGCGTCCTGCCATGCGGGTTTCGTAGCGGGTGCCGACGTCCAGTTGGCTCCAGCCGGGGATCTCGTAGGTGTTGGCGTTGTTCAGGTACTGCATGGACGTGGCGGTGAGCCGGGTGTTCACACTCAGCCCCGGCAGGGGCGAATCCCACTCGCCCCCCAAATTGCCTTGCCACCGGGGAACACCAAACAGCGCATTGCCCTGGTTCACACCACCGGCGGTCTTGGTGAGTTGGCTGGTGGTATAGGCCACGCCCCCCAGCACCCGCAGGGAGGGCGTGAGCTGGCCCGCAACCGTCCACTCCAGCCCGGTGACGCGCGACTCACCCCCGTCGGAGGCAACCAGATAGGGGGATTTTCCGGTGGTGATCAATTCCGGCTTGTTGATTTCGAACAGCCCGGCGGTGTGGAGGTAGGCACCCGTGCTCCACTTGACGCCCAGTTCCTTCTGCTGGGTCTTGTAGGGCTTGAACGTCTGGTCCTGGGCATAGCCATTGAGGGCTTTCACACTGGTGCCCTGGCTCAGGCCCTCCACGTAGCTGGCGTACAGCGAAATGCCTTCGCCCCAGGGCTTGACCACCAGACCGGCTGCCGGGGTCAAGGCCGACTCGTCGTAGTCACTGGACAGGCTGCCGTTGGCGTTGTAGTTGGTTTGCCGGACCTGTTGTTGGCGCAGTCCCAGCGTGACCCGCGCGGCATCTTGCAGGAAGGACATGCTGTCCACCAGCGCCAGGCTCGACAGTGTGGTTGCGCTGCTCTTGGGTATCGGGCCGGTGGGCACGGCGGGCAAGGTTGGCGTGATGGGGGTGGCGAAATTGGTCGTGGCCATGCCGGTCACGTTGGACAGGTAACCCGACTGCGCGTCCAGCCGCGTCATCTGCAGGGCCAGTTCGTGTGTAACGCCGGCGGTGCGGGTGTTGAGTCGCAGGCCCACTTCCGACGTGGCGCTGTCCTCATACCCGCGCTGCGCCACACCCCGCACCTGGGCCGCGCCATTGGGTTGAACGCTGTGGATGTGGGTGCCATTGATCCAGCCCGTGTACTCGTGCTTGCGCGTGCCAGCCGCTGCATAGGCGGACAAGGAGCGGTTGAACGCATACTCCGCGCGGGCTATCCCGGCCTGGCTGTCCAGCTCCCCTGCCGCCGAGCGCAGCAAGTTGGTGGTGGGATCGGGCGCGGCGGGGAGCGCCGGATTGGCAAAGCCGAACATGGCCGACGAGCCGCCCGCAAACGCATCCTTGCTGCTGTAAGTGTCTAGCGACGCGGTCAGCGCTTCGCCCCGGTAGTCCAGTGCAGCCGACAGGAATTTGCGTGTTTTGTCCTGCCCCTTCAGGGCGGTTTCGCCATCGCCATAGGAGCCGTTGACGCGAACCCCGATCGCATTGTCGGTGCCAAAGCGGCGTCCGGCATCGATGTGGGCACCGACCTGGTTCTGGGTTTGGTAGTCCAGCGTCACCCGGGTGAGGGGGGTGTCGGTGGCCCGCTTGGGCACCAGATTGATGATGCCACCAATGCCACCGCTGGGGGCCATGCCGGTAAACAGGGCGCTGGGGCCTTTGAGCACCTCCACCCGTTCGACGTATTCCAGCGCCGAGTGTCCCAGCGGGGCCAGACCATACATGCCGTTGATGGCCAGATCGGAGGAGTGGACATCAAAGCCGCGCAGGCGGAAGTTCTCGAAAGCGTGCGAACCCGAGGTGGTGAAGCGCACGGATGGATCGTTCTCCAGCACATCGGCCACCGTCTTGGCACCCTGGTCTTCGATCAACTTGGCGGTGTAGCTGGTAACGCTGAAGGGGGTGTCCATCAAGTTCAGGTTGCCCAACAGACCCAGGCGGGCACCCTTGGCCACTTGACCCCCTGCGTGGGCCTGGGGCAGGTCTGATGGGCCCTGTGCCGTGCCGCTGACCTGAATGGTGGGCAGGGTGGCCGTGGTTGTGTGTGGGGTGGTGTGGGTTTGTGACCAGCCCCATTGGGGCAGGGCCAGCAGGCCAATCGCCCACGCAACAGGTGTCATTCGCAGTGCCATGTTTTCTCCAATTGGTGAAATCTGGCTGGCGTCTGCTGGCTCGATAGTCGATGAGTCGGTGTTTTTAC
>CAZDDK010000250.1:0-4723 GCA_964504185.1 uncultured Rhodoferax sp.
GGCATCCCACAGCGCGCTGACCTGGTTCAGGGTTTGCGCTGCGTTGAGCACCGATGGGGGTATACGGGCATTCATGCGTCTCTCCTTGCACCCGCCGGGTGGGCGGGCAAAAGCGGCATCATGCCACGCCGCGCGCCCGCCCATCACGCCTTGGGCATCCAGCCCAGGCCCTGGCGCGTGCCACCGGCGTGCGGCGCGCCCCGGGGACGGTACTCGCAGCCCACCCAGCCGGGGTAGCCCAGGTCGTCGATCACGCCAAACAGATAGGGGTAGTGCAGTTCGCCCCTGTCGGGCTCATGGCGTTCGGGCACACCGGCAATCTGGATGTGCCCCACCCGACCGGTGGGAAGGTGCTGGCGCAACCGGGTGGCCACGTCGCCCTCCATGATCTGGCAGTGGTACAGGTCCATTTGCACCCGCAGATTCGCCGCGCCTACGGTTTGCACGATGGCATGGGCCTGGTCCTGCCGGTTCAGGTAATAGCCCGGCATGTCGCGCGTATTGATGGGTTCGATCAGTATGTCCACGCCCCCTTTGGCCGCCTGCGCAGCCGCGTGTTGCAGGTTGGACAGGTAGGTGGCGTGCAGGCGCTGCGGATCGGCTCCGGCGGGTGCCGCACCGGCCATCAGGTGCACGCGCGGGCAACGCAGGCTCGCCGCGTATTCGAGCGCCAGGTCCAGCCCGTGGCGGAACTCGGCTTCGCGGCCCGGCAGGCAGGCCGTGCCGCGCTGACCGTCCGCCCAGGCGCTGCGCACGGTGGCGGCTGTGGTACCGGCGGGCGGCGCATTGAACAACACCAGTTGCAGGCCATGGGCCCGCAGCCGGGCACGCACCTCGGACACCGCGAAGTCATAGGGAAAAAGACACTCCACACCGCGAAAACCATCCTGCGCGGCCGCCTCAAACCGGTCCAGAAATGCGTATTCCGTGTACATCCAGGACAGGTTGGCGGCGAATTGGGGCATGGGCAAATCTTGCTACAGTGGGGATGGTTCCTGACTGTACTTTCATTTATCGGAGTCCTCCATGGTTCGTTCGCTCTTGTCCCCCCTGTCCGCCAAAATCAGTCGCCGCCTGGCCAGCGTGCTCGCCGTCAGCGCCCTGTGCGCAGGCGGCCTTGCCCAGGCCCAGCCTGGCACGGTCAAAATTCTGGTCGGCTTTCCGCCCGGCGGTGGCACCGATGCCATTGCCCGCACCCTGGCCGACAAGCTCAAGGACCAGTTGGGGCAGCCCGTCATTGTGGAAAACAAGGCAGGTGCGGGTGGCCAGATTGCTGCCCAGACCTTGAAGGCCGCACCGGCGGATGGCAGCACCCTGTTTCTGTCCCACGACCACACGGTGTCCATCTTGCCCTTGGTGAGCAAAAACCCGGGCTTTGAACCGGCGCGCGATTTCGTGGCGGTGGGCGGCTTTGCAACCTTTGTGAATGCGCTGGCGGTGTCGGGTGGCACGCCGGCCAAGTCCATGAACGAGTACGTGGCCTGGGTGCGCAACCAGGGAGCGGGCAAAAGCACGGTGGGCGTGCCCGCACCGGCCTCGGTCCCGGAGTTCCTGGTCAAGGTGATTGGCCAGAAATACAAACTGGACCTGCAGTCGGCCCCCTACCGTGGCAGCGCCCCGATGATGGGAGACATGCTGGGCAACCAGATCCCTGCCGGCACCGGCTCCATCCCAGACTTTATCGAGAACCACAAGGCGGGGAAAATTCGCGTAGTGGCGGTTATGGGCACCGCGCGCCAGGCGCTGTTGCCCGATGTGCCGACCTTTTCCGAACTCGGTCTGACCGGATTTGAAGACCTGCCGTACTACGGCATCTTTGCCCCGGCTGGCACGCCTGCGGCCACCATCGACAAAATTTCGGCGGCGCTGGCCAAGGTGGTGGCCCTGCCCGAAGTGCGCGACCGCCTCACTGCCATGGGACTGAGCGTGGGCTACATGACGCCCCAGCAACTGAGCAGCCGCGAACAGGCCTACAGCAAGACCTGGGCGGGCATCATCAAAGCCAGTGGTTTTGTTCCCCAGTAACGCCCGAGGCCCGGTGCGGCTTGAAAAGACCCTGCCGCACCCAAACAGTCACGATGCGCCGAGCGCGGACTCGATCTTGCTCTTTAGATCCGTCAACCGCGGGGGCTTCACGATGTAGGCGGACACCCCCAGGGGAAGGGTTGCGCTCAGCGTACCCACGCTGCTGTCGGCGCTCATGAAGATGACCTTGATCTGTCCCAGCGATGACCCAGGCATGCTGCGCAGCTTCTGCACAAATTCCAGCCCGTTCATGGGCTTCATGTGAATGTCGGTGAGGATGAGGTCCGGCTGAAACGCCTTGGCCTGGCGCAGCGCGGCCGTTCCATCCTCGCATTCCTGAATGTGCGTGATCCCCAACCTCTTCAAGGTGCCGACGGTAAAGGTCCGCATCAGCTCGTCGTCTTCCACTACCAGAATTTTTGCATCAGAGAGGTTCATGGCGTTCCGCCTTGTTGTGGTTCGGTCAATGACCAGAAATGAAAATTCATTGTAGGCCGTGGCATATTTCCGGGAGGAGTTTTACCACCCGTTTTACGGCCTATTGCGCCCGCGAATCAAATTGCAGAATGGCCCGCGCCATTTGCTCCAGCGGCAGAATGTCGTCAACGGCCTGGAGCTTGATGGCCTCCTTGGGCATGCCGAACACAACGCAGGTTTCCTCGTTCTGGGCCACGGTGCGGGCACCGCCATCGTGGAGCACCTTCATGCCGCGCGCCCCGTCGTCGCCCATGCCGGTCAGCAACATGCCCAGTACATCGCGCCCGGCGCACTCCGACGCGGAGCGGAACAGCACATCCACTGAAGGCTTGTGCCGGTTGACGGGTGGCCCATCCAGTACGTGCACATAGTATTGCCCGGCGGCCTTGCGAAGCTGCATGTGCAGGCCTCCCGGGGCAATCAGAACCACGCCGCGCTCCAGCCGATCGCCATCGCGGGCTTCGCGGACGTTCATGGCACAAATGCCATCCAGGCGCTTGGCATACATGGCCGTGAACTTTTCGGGCATGTGCTGGGTAATTGCGATGCCGGGTGCATCGGCAGGCAAGCTGGTCAGCACCAACTCCAGCGCCTGGGTACCGCCCGTGGAGCTGCCAATCACGACCGGCTTGTTCATGGCAAAGGCATGTACGCTGGCCAGTACCGGTGGCTTGGCGTGTTCGGGCTTGCCCGCCACGCCCTCCGGCGCAGCGGGCCGGGACCGTGGTTTGGAACGGGCAGCCGCCTTCAGGGTCTGGATCATTTCACGGCGGGATTCATCCAGAAATTGCTTGAGTCCCAATTTGGGTTTGGCCAAGACTGCCACGGCACCGGCGGACAGGGCTTCCAGCGCCACCTTGCTGCCATCCGTCGACAGGGTGGAGCAGATCACGGTAGGAATGGGATGGGATGACATGATCTGGCGCAGGAACGTCAGTCCATCCATGCCCGGCATTTCAATGTCCAGCAACAGCACATCGGGCGGGTTCCTGCGCATCATGTCCATCGCCAGCAATGGATTGGGTGCACTGCCGACCAGCTCCAGGTCGGCGGCACCCGCCAGCATGTGAGCCAGCGCCTGGCGCACCACGGCCGAATCATCCACCACAAAGACCTTCACACTCACTGCCGTTCTCCCTGTTCCGCCAAGACGGTTTCCACCACCGGCTCGCCACTTCCCACCGTCCACGACACCTTGCGATACCCGTTGCCACCCAGGCAGTGATTGACCACATGAATGCCGTGTGCATCCAGAAAGTCCAGCACCCAGCTCACATTGCTGTCACCCACATGCTGCGCACAAAACGTGGTGGGAAACATATTGCCGCCGCCAAACAGATAGGCTTCACATTTCGTTGGGTCAATTCCCACGGATCGCAACCGGGCAAACACTTCCCGCATGGCCACCGAACCGTACGCAGTGTTGCGGGAATTGGCCGCATTCGCCTGCCCCACGTGCACGATATGGCACATGGCACCCACGGTCCGGCGCGGGTCCGTCAGAATGACCGCCACGCAGGAACCCAGCAGAGTTTTCAACTGGTCTCCCGCCTGGCCCAAGGCCACGTCGCCGGGCATCAACTCCCCAGCCGTGGCAAAGCCGCCCGCAAGCGGCCTTGCATTGCGCAGACGCTTCACCATGGCGAGTGGGGTTCCATATCTCTTTACCCACCGGCTTTTCGGTACGCGCCCGGTTGCACCGTCACGAGCGGTGTTCTGCACGGAACACGCCCCTCCGCCGTGCCCAAAAAGAACAAGCCTCCCGGCTTGAGCGTGGCCAAGACACGGTCCACCACATCACTCTTGGTGGCCGGATCGAAATAGATCAGGACATTGCGCAGAAAAATGACGTCAAACGGCCCCAAGCCACTAAACGGTTTGCACAGGTTGAGTTGACCAAACTGCACCCGGGAGAGCAGCTTGTCCTGAATCTTGGAAAGCCCTTCAGCGTCCCCCTCGCCGCGCAAGCAGTAGCGCTTCAGGCGCTCGGGCGATACCGCGCGCAGCCGGTCTTGCGGATAGATGGCCTCCTTGGCGCTGAGCAATACCCGGTGGCTGATGTCGGTCGCCACAATGGACCAATCCGGCCCGATGCGTCCCAGCGTCTGCATGTCGGCCAGCAACATGGCGGTGCTGTAGGCCTCATCGCCGAACGATGCGGCCGCACTCCAAACGGCCAAGGGCGCGCGGCTGCGCAGGGCGGTAAGTTCGCGCTCCAGCA
>CAZDDK010000251.1:0-4718 GCA_964504185.1 uncultured Rhodoferax sp.
CTGGCCTTCGGAATCCGGCACAAAGGTGACCTGGTGCACCGGCAGCTTGCGCGCCACCAGGCCGGCCACGCAGTCCATCAGGTTGTGGAAGGGGTTGCCTTCCACATTGAACTCGCGGTCGGGCCAATCCAGCAGGAGCGAGGCCAGGTCGGTCACATCGGCGGCGCGAATGTGGCGCGCGTCGGGTCGCGGGTGCACGGTAATGCCTGCGGCCCCTGCCTGCAGGCATAGCGTGGCCGCGCGGGTAACGCTGGGAATCCCTAAGTGGCGCGTGTTGCGCACCAGGGCGACCTTGTTGAGGTTAACGGAGAGGTTGGTAGTCATGGGTTTTGCCAAAACGCGCGCCCTCGGGGAGCAGCGCAGTACACGGAGTGACAAGCCTGGGGGCCATATTTATAGCGATTGGATGTCGATCATCATCTGGCGGGTGCGCAGGGTCTTGACACCGCAATGGTAGTGCAGCAGGGTGCGCAGCTGCGGCTTGAGTTCGCTGGCCACGGCGGCGCAGGCGCGCAGTGTGGTGGTGAACGGCGCGCCGTCTTCCAGCGCGGCCTGCAGATGGACCCACTGGCTGCCAGGAAGGCGGGCGCGGTCGTCGGCGTGGGCCAGGCGCAGGCCGCCTTCGGGAACCAGGCAGTAGTGGTCGTGCGCATCCAGACCCGCCAGGGTCATGGTCTGTACGTCCAGTTGGGGCAGCAGACCGATCTCGCGCAGCAGCAGCAGCTCAAAGGTGCGCAGCGTGGCCTGCAGGGCCTCGCCGTGTTCACTGGCCAACACCTGCACCACATGGGCATAGATGTCGAACAGGCCGGGGTGCGGGTCATCGCGCGCCAGCAGGGTCAGCAGCAGCTCGTTCAGGTAGTAGCCCGACAGGAGCGCGTCGCCCGTGGGCATGACGTGGCCGCCCTGCCACTCGGCGCTTTTTAATGTGCGGATTTCGGCATCGCCGCCATAGGCCACATGCAGCATCTGCAGCGGCAACAGAACGGGTCGGAAGCTGGAACTGGGCCGCTTGGCCCCCTTGGCCACCAAGGCCACGCGGCCGTATTGGCGCGTGAAGACTTCCAGGATCAGGCTGGACTCGCTCCAGTCGTAACGGTGCAGCACATAGGCCGGTTCATCCGAGACGCGTTTGGTGGCCACGCAAACAGTGGCTACTCGTAGCCAAAAGAGCGCACGCGGGCTTCGTCATCGGCCCAGCCGGAGCGCACCTTGACCCAGAGTTCGAGAAAGACCTTGGCGTCGGCCAGTTTCTCCAGCTCGACCCGGGTTTCCATGCCGATGCGCTTGATGCGCTCGCCCTTGTCGCCGATGACCATGGCCTTGTGGCCATCGCGCTCCACCACGATGGTGGCGGCAATGCGCAGCAGGCGCTTCTGGCCCTTTTTCTGTGGGGGCTCTTCGGCAAAGGTGTCAATGACCACGGTCGAGGTGTAGGGCAGCTCATCACCGGTCAGGCGAAAGAGCTTCTCGCGAATCAGCTCGCTGGCCAGGAATTTCTCGCTGCGGTCGGTCAGCTCATCCTCACCGTACCACCAGGCCTGCTCGGGCAGGAATTTTTCGCACAAAGCAAGCAGGCGCTCCACGTCCTTGGAATTCTTGGCCGACAGCGGAATCAGCTCGGCAAACCGGTCGCGCGCCTGCATCGCCTGCAGCCAGGGTGCCAGGCTGGCGCGCTCCTTCACATGGTCCAGTTTGTTGGCCACCAGCACTACGGGAATGCCCGCGCCCAATAGTTTCAGGACCTTTTCATCGGCGGAGGTAAAGCTGCCCGCCTCCACCACAAACAGCACCAGGTCCACATCCGCCACAGCGCCCTGCACCGCCTTGTTCAGCGACTTGTTCAGCGCATTGCCATGAATGGTCTGAAAGCCGGGGGTGTCCACAAACACAAACTGGGTGGCACCTTCGGTGCGCATGCCGGTGATGCGGTGGCGCGTGGTCTGCGCCTTGCGCGAGGTGATGCTGATCTTCTGGCCGACCAGGGCGTTGAGCAGCGTGGACTTGCCCACGTTGGGCTTGCCCACGATGGCCACCAAACCGCAGCGCTGGCCGTCGGCCGGTACGCCCGGCTGGGCCAGTTTGGGGGTGCTCTTGAGCAGGCCTTCGAGCATGCTGTCCAGATCCGGCTGCGAGTCATTCATGCCACTAGCCCGCGTGGAATCTTGTTTTATTGCTATATTTTTAGGAGCAGTCATGGTTTGATCTTGGATTTGAGGGTTTGCAGCATGGCGGTGGCGGCGGCCTGTTCGCCGGAGCGGCGCGAGCCCCCGATGCCGCGCTCCGTCAGGCGCAGCTCGGCAATCTCGCACTCCACGTCAAAACTCTGCTGGTGGGCGGCACCCAGAGTGGCAATCACCTTGTACACCGGAAGCCGCATTTTGCGGCCCTGCAACCACTCCTGCAACTCGGTTTTGGCGTCCTTGCCAATGGCCTGCATCTGCGGATTGATTTCCACCGGCTTGTACAAGCGCTGCACCAGGGCCTGGGCAGCGGGAAAACCCGCGTCCAGGTACACCGCACCAATGATGGCTTCCAGCGTATCGGCCAGGATGGAGGGGCGCTTCTGGCCACCGGAGCGGACCTCGCCCTCGCCCAGGCGAATGATCTCGGGCAAACGCAGGCCCACGGCCATCTGGTGCAGCGTGTCCTGTTTGACCAGATTGGCGCGGATACGGGACAGGTCCCCCTCGGGCAGCGAACCCAGGCGTGCATAGAGCAAATCGGAGACGGCCAGACCGAGCACCGAGTCACCCAAAAACTCCAGGCGCTCGTAATGGTCGGCCGAGAAACTGCGGTGGGTCAGTGCCTGGGTCAGCAGGGAGACATTGGAAAACGAGTGCTGCAGGCGTTGCTGCAATTCCACCAAACCGGATATCACGTTATTTGGATCGCCCTGCGTATTTGATCGTCAGCCAACCGGGACCCGCCAAGTGGATCTCGGCCTGGTAGGCAAAACTCACAACCACCTTGTCACCCTCCTTGGTGATTTCCAGGTCGCCCCCCTTGATGGAGTTGATGTTGTCGATGGCCGCAGCCGCATCAAAGATCTTGCGAATTTCGGGAATGGACGATCCGGTGGCTGCCTTGTTGGCCGCCTTGGAGATGGACTGGAACTCGACATAGGTGGGAAACACCTGCGCGGCCACCACGCCAGTAACGGCAATCACGCCGCCCACGAAAACCAGCCCGAGGAAAGTAATGCCACGTTGTTTGGATTTGCTCTGCACTGCCATGTGTGTGTTCTCCTTTCAGTCGAAAGATCCGATGCGCTTGAGGCTACCAAAATTCATCCAGACAAAGAAGGCCTTGCCCACGATGTTTTTCTCAGGGACAAAGCCCCAATAGCGGGAATCCAACGAATTATCGCGGTTGTCGCCCATCATGAAATAGTGCCCATCCGGCACCTTGCAGGTCACGCCTTCCACCGAATACAGGCAGTTTTCACGGCCCATGAAGTTATCGGCCCCCGCAATGAAGGCGGGGCGATCGTCGTCGTTGAGCAGCCGGTGCTTTTTGTCGCCGAACACCTCTTCATATTGTTTGAAGTAGCGCATGGCGTCTTCGTCAAAGAACTCGGGCACGCTGGCCGTGGCGACCGGCTGGCCGTTGATGGTCAGGCGCTTGTTGAGATACGCCACCGTGTCCCCCGGCACACCCACCACCCGCTTGATGTAATCCAGACTGGGCTTGGGTGGATAGCGAAACACCATGACGTCGCCCCGTTGGGGTGGCGCACCCTCGGTAATCTTGCTGTTGAGCACTGGCAGACGCAGTCCGTAGGTGAATTTATTCACCAGAATCAGATCACCCACCAGCAGGGTCGGAATCATGGAACCCGAAGGGATCTTGAATGGCTCCACCACAAAGGAGCGCAGGAAAAACACCGAGATGATGACGGGGAACAGACCCGCCGTCCAATCCAGCCACCAGGGTTGCATCAGGATGCGGCTCTGGGCTTCGGCGATGTCCACACCATCGACCTGGGTGATGCCCATCTTGTCCAGGTCTTGACGGCGCTTCTGGTCGGCCGCTTGCAACTCCTCCGCCGCCGCCTGGCGTTGGGGCAGAAAATAGAAACGCTCGGCCAGCCAATAAATGCCCGTCACCACGGTCGCCAGGAACAACAGCAGGGCGAAGTTGCCGTCCACCAGCCCAAAGTACCACGATGCGGCGTACAAGCCAAAGGCTGCCAAAACAGCCGAGGTAAGGGCCTGCATCAATCCTCCACCTGCAAACTGGCCAGAAAGGCCTCCTGGGGAACTTCAACGGAGCCGATTTGCTTCATGCGTTTTTTGCCTGCTTTTTGTTTTTCGAGAAGTTTGCGTTTGCGCGAAATGTCGCCTCCATAGCACTTGGCCAACACGTTCTTGCGCAGCGCCTTGATTGTCTCACGCGCAATGATGTTGGCCCCAATGGCAGCCTGGATGGCCACGTCGTACATCTGGCGGGAAATGATCTCGCGCATCTTGGACACCACTGCGCGGCCACGGTAGGTGGACTGGCTGCGGTGCACGATGATGGACAGGGCGTCCACTTTTTCACCGTTCAGCAAGATATCGACCTTGACCACATCGGAGGCGCGGAACTCCTTGAATTCGTAGTCCATGGAGGCATAGCCGCGGCTGACGCTCTTGAGCTTGTCAAAGAAGTCCAGCACGATCTCGCCCAGCGGCATCTCATAGGTCAGCACCACCTGGCGGCCCTTGTAGGCCATG
>CAZDDK010000252.1:0-4691 GCA_964504185.1 uncultured Rhodoferax sp.
AGACCGAAGTTTGTTTTTGTGATGAATTTAATACGGATTCAATAAATCAAACCAGAAAAAACAAGGCGCAGGCCCAGAATATGCACAACGTGCCTCCGGGTCTGCGCTGTCAGGGGCTAATTACAGCAGGTGCTTCACGCCGTCGGCTTCGCCTTGCAGCTCGGCCAGCGTCTTGTCGATGCACTCTTGCGAGAAGGCATCAATCTCCAGACCTTGCACGATTTTGTATTCACCGTTTTCGGTGGTGACTGGGAAGCCAAACACGATGCCAGCAGGAATGCCGTATTCGCCAGTGGAAGGCACGCCCATCGTCACCCACTCGCCATTCGAGCCCAAGGCCCAATCGCGGATATGGTCGATGGCAGCGTTGGCTGCCGAAGCAGCCGAAGACAGACCACGGGCGGCAATGATGGCCGCGCCACGCTTGCCCACGGTGGGCAAGAACGTGTTGGCGTTCCAATCGTGGTCGTTGATCATGTCCTTGACGCTTTGGCCGTTGACGGTGGCAAAACGGTAGTCGGCGTACATGGTGGGTGAGTGATTGCCCCACACCGCCATCTTCTCGATATCGGCCACGGCCTTGCCGGTCTTGTCGGCCAATTGGCTCAAGGCGCGGTTGTGGTCCAGGCGCAACATGGCGGTGAAATTCTTGCGCGGCAGATCGGGGGCGCTCTTCATGGCGATGTAGGCATTGGTGTTGGCGGGATTGCCCACGACCAGCACCTTCACGTTGCGGCTGGCCACGGCGTTGAGCGCCTTGCCCTGGGCGGTGAAAATCTCTGCATTGACGGCGAGCAGCTCGGCACGCTCCATGCCAGGGCCACGGGGACGCGAACCGATCAGCAGCGCGTAGTCCACGTCCTTGAAGGCTGTCAGGGGATCGCTGTGGGCTTCAATACCCACCAACAACGGAAATGCGCAGTCTTGCAGCTCCATGATCACGCCTTGCAGGGCCTGCTGCGCCTTTTCAACGGGAACTTCCAGCAGGCTCAACACCACGGGCTGGTCCTTGCCCAGCATTTCACCGGATGCGATGCGAAACAGAATGGCGTATCCAATTTGACCGGCTGCTCCGGTAACGGCAACGCGAACGGGCTTTTTGCTCATGGTGGTAACTCCAGGAAGTGATGTGAAAGAAAGGCAGTGGTCGCTAGACCGGAAAAGAAAAGAACAACGCAAACCAAACTGGCCGCGAGTTTACCCCTGAATTTCCGGCAAAGTCAATTTGTCTTATGTCTTATATAAGATATGATTGCGTCTATCTTCCAGACTGACTCGAAGCTGACTCTTTAGACCCCATTCATGTCCGCAACGCCACCCCCATTCAACGCCACCCCCGTCGCACCAGGTGCCGAGGGCCATGCGTCGGCGGCCGCGCAACCCACTCCGGCCTTTAGTCCGCTATACCAGCAAATCAAGGTTCTGATCCTGCAAAGTCTGCAGGCCGGAGAGTGGAAGCCCAGCACGGCAATTCCCAGCGAAGTGGAGCTGGCGTCGCGATTCAGGGTCAGCCAGGGTACGGTGCGCAAGGCCATTGACGAATTGGCCGCCGAAAATTTGCTGGTGCGCCGCCAGGGCAAGGGCACATTTGTCGCAACCCATGCCGAACGCCAAATCCAGTACCGCTTTCTGAAGCTCATTCCCGACAACGGCGACCTGAGCAGCGAAGGTCCGGCACAGCGCCACATCATCGACTGCAAACGCACGCGCGCCTCTGTGGAGGTGGCCCGTGCCCTGGCCATGCGCACCGGCGATGCAACCCTGCAGGTGCGGCGCGTACTCTCGTTCGCCGCCACGCCGACCATTCTGGAAGACCTGTGGCTGCCCGCAGCGCCATTCAAGGGCCTGACCGCCGAGCGGCTGCGCGACTACAACGGACCGATGTATGCGCTCTTCGAAACCGAATTTGACGTTCGCATGGTGCGTGCAGAAGAAAAAATCCGCGCCATCCTGCCCGACCCCGAACAGTGCGCCCTGCTACAGATCACCGCCCACACGCCGCTGCTGAGCGTGGAGCGCATCGCCTACACCTACAACGACACGCCCATGGAGCTGCGCCGGGGCCTGTACCTCACCAGCAAACACTACTACCGAAATGCTCTGAATTGATTGGTTTGTTGATGCAAGTCCAGCGTCAGCCTGTTGCAGTGCAATAGAATTTTGTGTTTGCACCAGCAATAATTACAAACGGTTACCACCAGAAAGTCCGCCCATGTCCGAACTCAGCCCCCCTTCCCGCGCCAAGCGGCCTGAATTTCGCAACATCAACGCGTTCAACGACCTGCCGGGCTACCGCTGGCCGTTGGCCTCCCTGGTTTCGGGCATGCACCGCGCCAGTGGCCTCATCATGTTCCTGCTGATGCCCTTCATCATCTGGATGTTCGACACCTCGGTCAGCTCTGAAATTTCGTTTGCGCGCTTTACCAACGTGTTTCAGGTCGGCGTGGGATTCCTTCCCGGTTTCATCGTCAAGCTGGTGGCGCTGGGCCTGATCTGGTCCTACCTGCACCACTTCTTTGCCGGCATGCGCCACATCCGCATGGACCTGTTCCACACCGTCAGCAAGGAAGCTGGCAAGAAAACCGCCCAGATCACCCTGGTGTTGAGCCTGGGCCTGACCGCAGCACTGGGTGCCAAGCTGTTTGGCTTGTACTGAGCGCTACCCGCCACCCTGCGATTCACACAAAAACAAGGAACTGACCATGTCTGTTAACTACGGCTCCAAGCGTCTCGTCGTTGGCGCGCACTACGGCTTGCGCGACTGGCTGGCGCAACGCGTCACCGGCTTGCTGATGGCCCTCTTTACCGTCGTCGTGCTGGCGCAGGTGCTCTTGACCAAAGGCCCCATTGGCTACGACAAATGGGCGGGCATTTTCTCCACCCAGTGGATGAAGACCCTGACCTTCACCGTCATCATCGCCCTGCTCTACCACGCCTGGGTCGGCATGCGGGAGATCTTCATGGACTACATCAAACCGGTGTACCTGCGCCTGGCGCTGCAGGTGTTTGCCATTGTCTGGCTCGTGGGCTGCGCAGGTTGGGCCATCCAAGTCCTGTGGCGTCTGTGATTGCATAGAAATTTTGAGGCTTATTCCATGACCTATCCCGTTACAACCAGAAAATTTGATGTCGTTATCGTCGGTGCCGGCGGCTCCGGCATGCGCGCATCACTGCAACTGGCCCGCGCCGGCCTGAACGTGGCTGTTCTTTCCAAGGTCTTCCCGACCCGCTCCCACACCGTTGCCGCCCAAGGGGGTGTCTCGGCATCGCTGGGCAACATGAGCGAAGACAGCTGGGAGTTCCACTTCTACGACACCGTCAAGGGCTCCGACTGGCTCGGCGACCAGGACGCCATCGAATTCATGTGCCGCGAAGCACCCAAGGTGGTGTACGACCTGGAGCACATGGGCATGCCCTTTGACCGCAATGCCGATGGCACCATTTACCAGCGCCCCTTTGGTGGCCACACCGCCAACTACGGCGAAAAACCCGTGCAACGCGCCTGCGCGGCGGCCGACCGCACCGGCCACGCCATGCTGCACACCCTGTACCAGGCCAATGTGGCGGCCCGCACGTCCTTCTTTGTGGAATGGATGGCGCTGGACCTGATCCGTGATGCTGATGGCGACGTGGTGGGCGTAACCGCACTGGAGATGGAAACCGGCGACCTGTATACCCTGGAAGCCAAGACCGTGCTGCTGGCCACTGGTGGCGCAGGCCGTATCTTCCAATCCTCCACCAATGCCTTCATCAACACCGGTGACGGCTTGGGTATGGCGGCACGCGCCGGCATTCCTTTGCAAGACATGGAGTTCTGGCAGTTCCACCCCACCGGCGTGGCCGGTGCCGGTGTGCTGTTGACCGAAGGTTGCCGCGGCGAAGGCGCCATTTTGCTCAACAGCAACGGTGAACGCTTCATGGAGCGTTATGCACCCACTTTGAAAGACCTGGCACCGCGCGACTTCGTGTCACGCTGCATGGGCCAGGAAATTCTGGAAGGCCGTGGTTGTGGTCCGAACAAGGACTACATCCACATGAAGCTGGATCACCTGGGTGCCGACACCATCCGCAAACGCCTGCCGTCCGTCGAGGAAATCGGCCACAACTTTGCCAACGTCGACATCACCAAGGAACCCATTCCCGTGGTGCCCACCATCCACTACCAGATGGGTGGTATCCCCACCAACATCAATGGGCAAGTGGTGAAAAATGTCGACGGCGAAGACAAGCCCATCAATGGTCTGTACGCCGTGGGCGAATGCTCCTGCGTGTCGGTGCACGGCGCCAACCGCCTGGGAACCAATTCGCTGCTCGACCTGTTGGTGTTCGGAAAAGCCGCCGGCGACCACATCATCGCCAATGTCAAACCGGGTGCCGCGCACAAGCCCCTGCCCGCCAACGCCGAAGCCGCCACCATTGCCCGTTTGAACCGTCTGGACAACCAGCCCAACGGCGAGTACTCACAAGACGTGGCCAACGACATGCGCGCCATCATGCAGGCCCATGCGGGCGTGTTCCGCAGCCAGGAAACAATGGATGAAGGCGTCAAAAAAATCAATGCCCTGCGCGAGCGCGTCGCCAAGATTGGCCTGAAGGACAACTCCAAGGTCTTCAACACCGCCCGCATCGAGGCGCTTGATGTAGAAAACCTCATGGAAGCCGCCCAAGCCACCATGACCAGTGCCGCCGCC
>CAZDDK010000253.1:0-4654 GCA_964504185.1 uncultured Rhodoferax sp.
TGGCCGCAGCGGTGATCGGCGGGCTCATCACCTCCACCATCCTGAGCCTGCTGGTCACCCCCAGCTTCTTCTCCATCGTGGATGACATCGAGCATTTTGCGGGGGTGGGCAAGCGCAAGCTGATGGCGGTGTTCGGCAAGGCAGCGCCCAAGCAGGTGGCGGAAACCTGAGGCGGCGATAGGGTGGTGTGGGTCAATAATGGCGGAGTTGCTGTCCACACCACCTCGCCACCATGCCCCTGTCCTGGAACGAAATCAAATCCCGCGCCCTTGCCTTCAGCCGCACCTGGGCCGATGCGGCCAATGAAGACAGCGAGGCCAAGCCCTTCTGGATTGCCTTCTTCGAAATCTTCGGCATCACCGATAAGCGCGTTGCCACCTTTGAGCTGAACGTTGCCAAGCATGGAGGCAGGCAAGGTTTCGTAGACCTGTTCTGGCCCGGCATGCTGCTGGTGGAGCAAAAGTCGCGCGGTAAGAGCCTGGACGCAGCCTTTGCGCAGGCGCTGGGCTACTTCCCCGGCATTGCCGAGCGTGATCTGCCGCAAATCATCATCGTCTGCGACTTCGCGCGCTTTCGCGTGCACCGCCTGGCCACGGGCGAAACGGTGGAATTTGCGCTCAAAGACCTGCACAAGCACATCCGCCTGTTTGGCTTCATCGCGGGCTACAAAGTCCAAACCATCCAGACCCAAGACCCGGTGAACATCCGCGCCGCCTCCGCACTAGGCAAACTGCACGACGCGCTCAAGACCAACGGCTTTGAAGGCCACCCGCTCGAAGTGTTGCTGGTGCGCCTGCTGTTTTGCCTGTTTGCCGACGACACCGGCATCTTCCAGCCCGCGCAGGCCTTTCGCACATTCATTGAGGAACGCACCGCCGCCGACGGCTCCGACCTCGGCGCGCGCCTGGCGCAGGTTTTTCAGGTGCTCAACACCGCCGAAGACAAGCGCAGCAAGGCGCTCGACGAGCAACTGGCGCTGTTCCCCTACATCAATGGCCGCCTGTTTGAAGAGACCCTGCCCATGGCGGACTTCGACGGCCCAATGCGCGAGGCCCTGCTCGACGCCTGCGCGCTCGACTGGTCGGCCATCAGCCCGGCCATCTTTGGCAGCCTGTTCCAGAGCATCATGGACGCCAAAGCCCGTCGCAACCTGGGCGCGCACTACACCAGTGAGGAGAACATCCTCAAGCTCATTGGCCCGCTGTTTCTGGACGGGCTACGCGCCGAGTTCGAGAAGGTCAAAAACAACCGCAACAAGCTGTTTGAGTTCCACAAGAAGCTGCGCAGCCTCACGTTTTTCGACCCCGCCTGCGGGTGTGGCAATTTTCTGGTCATCAGCTATCGGCTGCTGCGCGAACTGGAGCTGGAGGTGCTGCGCGCCAGCCACCAGTTGAGCGGCTTGTCCGGCCAGCAGAGCGTGGATGTGCACACGCTCATCCACATTGACGTGGACCAGTTCTACGGCATCGAGATCGAGGAGTTTCCGGCCCAGATTGCCCAGGTGGCGCTGTGGCTCATGGACCACCAGATGAACCTGCGCGTGGGCGAGGAATTTGGCCTGTACTTCGCCCGCATCCCGCTCAAGACGCGCCCCCACATCGTGCACGGCAACGCGCTCACGCTGGACTGGGACGAGGTGCTGCCTGCGGGGCGGTGCAGTTTTGTTCTGGGGAATCCGCCGTTTGTGGGTGCCAAGTTCATGGACGAGGCACAGCGCGAAGACTCCCGCGCAGTATTTGCGGGCATCGACAACGCCGGGCTGCTGGACTTGGTGGCGGCCTGGTATGTGAAGGCGGCACGCTACCTGCGTGGGGCCGGGGTGTGGCAGGCACAGGCCGGGCCTCATGCCGCGCCTGCGGCGCAGAAATCGGCCCAACCTGCACCCACCACACCCCTGCGGGCCGCGTTCGTGTCCACCAACAGCATCACCCAGGGCGAACAGGTGGGCGTGTTGTGGGGCTGGATGCTGGCGCAAGGCGTGCACATCCAGTTTGCGCACCGCACCTTCAACTGGAGCAACGAAGCCTCGGGCAAGGCCGCAGTGCACTGCATCATCGTCGGCTTTGGGCTGGAGGACTTGCCCGGCAAGCTGATTTACGAGTACGAAGACATCAAGGGCGAGCCGCATGCGGTGGCGGTCAGCCGCATCAACCCGTATTTGGTGGATGCGCCGGACGAGGTGCTGCCCCGGCGTTCCAAGCCCATTTGCGCGGTGCCGGAAATTGGCATTGGGAACAAGCCGATCGACAACGGCAACTACCTGTTCACTACCGAAGAGCGCGATGCCTTCATCGCCCAAGAACCCGCCAGCGCCGCATGGTTTCGCCGTTGGCTGGGCACCGACGAGTTCTTGAACGGCTACGAGCGCTGGTGCCTATGGCTGGGCGACTGCCCACCCGCGCAATTGCGTGCCATGCCGCACGCACTGAAGCGCATACAAGCAGTCAAGGCTTTTCGGCTTGCCAGCAAAAGTAATCCAACCCAGAAACTGGCAGCAACGCCGACGCGCTTTCATGTTGAGAACGTTCCCGCCACCACATACTTAATACTGCCCAAAGTTTCATCAGAACGCCGACATTTCATCCCATTGGGTTTTGAGCAGCCTTCGACGTTTTGCAGTGACCTCGTGTTCATGCTGCCCAATGCAACTCTGGTGCACTTCGGCGTCCTCTCCAGCACCATGCACAACGCCTGGATGCGCACCACCTGCGGTCGCCTTGAAAGCCGTTACCGCTACTCCGCCGCCATCGTCTACAACAACTTCCCCTGGCCCGACCTCCCGGCCGTTTCCAAGACAAATCAGCCACTAGCCCCCGTAAACACTGCGCAAGGCGCTATCGAAATTGCAGCACAGGCGGTGCTCGACGCCCGCGCCCAGTTTCCCGGCAGCAGCCTGGCCGACCTGTACGACCCGCTCACCATGCCCCCGTCCCTGCTCAAGGCCCACCAAAAGCTCGACGCCGCCGTGGACAAGGCCTTTGAGGCCTGCGGCGGCAAAAAGTCCTACAAATCCGACGCCGACCGCGTAGCCTTCCTGTTCGAGCGCTACCAGCAGCTCACCAGCCTGCTGCCCACACCCACAAAGACAATCAACACCCGAAAATTCAAACCCAAGAGTCCCAAATGAATCCCGCTTCCCGACTCAATGAAATCGTCCAGCATTTCCATTCGGCGAATCCCAGTACTTCAATCAAAGAGGCTTGGGACGCTTACATGGGCTCAACTGCAACGCCGATGAGCGAGGAGGAACTACTGGATGTCATTCAAGCAGTACTCGCTGAAATTCGGGCCATGGAAGCAAGGCTCAAAGAGCTAGCCATTCCTTCCCACTTGTACGCAGACTGCATACGTCAGCTTCGCATAGCATTTTCACCAACTCAACATGCAGGTTCTTGGAGCAATCATCGTGAGCAAATCATCAAGCGTGCAACACCCCTTTCTCTGCAATGGACGGCATGGGCATTGAGTCAGTTTGATGAGGATGACATCGCTGCTGAATCCATCGAAGCATTGAAGTCTGCCTTGGTCGAGCAAGAAACGCTCTTGCAGGAGAGCAACTTG
The DNA here is from genome assembly GCA_964504185.1 of uncultured Rhodoferax sp. Taxonomy (GTDB): domain Bacteria; phylum Pseudomonadota; class Gammaproteobacteria; order Burkholderiales; family Burkholderiaceae_C; genus Allorhodoferax. Next base: position 3,562 of record CAZDDK010000253.1, read on the forward strand.
CCTGCAGGGTTACGCGAAATGTTGGAACGACAAACTGCCGCATTGCGCCGTGCGCTTCATCTTTACAAAATCCAGGGTGTTGCACCGTTACGTAAAGCAGTGTCAGATTCAGTCGGCGAAATGAAAACGGCGCCAGCCGAACTGGTGGCAACCGTGGAAAGCGCAGCCCCGGAAGCCAAGAACGCTCTAAAGCGAGGGATGACATTGATAGGAAAGGCGGCGGAAGTCGCCGACAAAGGCTCCAAAACCATCAAGTTCGGGAAGGAACTGTATGAGCTTGGCACCAGTGCTTGGACGACTGTGCAAGGTCTGCTGACCTGAAGGTTTGTCGGCTTCAAACTCAGAGCAAGGATTTGCAATGCCAACCCTGTCCATCTTCTTCGGAATCATCGTGCGCATGTGGCACGACGACCACCGCCGCCTCACATTCATGTGGAATACCAAGGCTTTGAGGCGCTGGTCAACATTGCCAATGGTGAAGTTTCCGAGGGCGAGCTACCGCGCAAAGTAGCCGCCATCGTCCGGGAGTGGTGTCTGGTGCACCAGGCCGAGTTGCAAGACAATTGGCAGCGTGCCCAACGTTTCGAACCACTCGATCGAATTCAAGGAGCCGACCGTGATTAAAGTCCTGACCGCCCACATCGTTGGACCTTTTGACGTGGAACTGCAGTTCTCCGACCACTCGCAGGGCATTTGGCGCGCAGCATCCTATTTGGGCCGACCACACTGGCCCCCTGCTGGACAAGTTGCGCGACCCGGCTTATTTCGCCCGCGTCTTTGTGGATGCTGGGGCGCTGTGTTGGCCGAATGGCCTGGAGTTGTCACCGGCTCGGCTACACGCATTGGCCGAGGTAATCTCCGCTGTTTGAAGCAACAACCATGAACGACGCCCAGTACAAAGCGCCATCCCCAATGACTGCGCTCTGACGCCAACACCCTGTGGGTGGTGCTTTCGGATGGACGCCCCATCGCCGCTTCGCTGGTCATGTAACGGTAATGCTCCAATCAACTTCTCGAAGTCTGGCAGGGCAAGCGCCTCTGGGCTACACTGAAATGCCATAGGACATAGGGTCCGAAGCGAGGTGGCATATGT
>CAZDDK010000254.1:0-4624 GCA_964504185.1 uncultured Rhodoferax sp.
CCCACCGATGCCCGCAGCGAACGCAGCGACCGCCGTTACGCCGACCTGGCACCCAGCGACGTCCCCCTGACCGAATGCCTGAAAGACACCGTGGCGCGCGTCATTCCCTTCTGGCGCGACACCATGGCACCTGCCATCCTGTCCGGTAAGCGCATTGTGGTGGCAGCCCATGGAAACTCCATTCGCGCCCTGGTCAAGTACCTGGACAACATTGGTGACGACGACATCGTCGGGCTGAACATCCCCAATGGCATCCCGCTGGTCTATGAGCTGGACGAAAACCTTCAACCCATTCGCCACTACTACTTGGGCGACGCCGAGGCAGCGGCCAAGGCGGCTGCGGCCGTGGCATCGCAGGGCAAGGCATGAAACCGCGCCACTGAACCGGGTTCCCTGCGCATTTGTCGGGCTCGCAGACACCTCAACCAAGGAACTCTCGAACGCACGCTTTCTCCAAGGTGTATATTGGTGCGGCACAGGAATACATATGGGTCAAAAACTGAAAATTGCGGGCTGGATCGGACTGGGCGTCATGGCCGGCGTGCTGACCACGGTTTCTCTGCAAACCGTGGCACGCAACACACTGGCACCGCTGCCACTGGAAGAGCTGCAACAACTCGCGGCCGTCTTCGGCATGGTGAAGACTGACTATGTGGAACCCGTGGACGAAAAGAAGCTGATCACCGAAGCCATTGCGGGCATGGTGTCCAGCCTGGACCCGCACTCCCAATACTTTGACAAGAAGTCGTTCAAGGAATTCAAGGAAGGCACCTCGGGCAAGTTTGTCGGCGTGGGCATTGAAATCACCCAGGAAGACGGGCTGGTCAAGGTGGTGTCCCCCATTGAAGGTTCTCCTGCGTTTCGGGCCGGCATCAAGACCAATGACCTGATTACTCGGGTGGACGACACGGCTGTAAAGGGTCTGAGCCTGAACGAGGCCGTCAAGCGCATGCGCGGCGAACCCAATACCAAGGTTGTGCTGACCATCTTCCGCAAGGATGAGAACCGCACTTTCCCGGTCACCATCGTCCGAGAGGAAATCAAGCAACAATCGGTTCGCGGCAAGCTGCTGGAGCCGGGCTATGCCTGGCTGCGGGTCAGCCAATTTCAGGAACGCACCGTTGAGGACTTTGTTCGCAAGCTCGACGAAATCTACAAGCAGGACCCCCACATCAAGGGCCTGGTTTTGGACCTGCGCAATGACCCCGGCGGCCTGCTCAACGCAGCCGTTGCCGTATCGGCGGCGTTTCTCCCGGAGGGGGTGACGGTGGTATCCACCAACGGGCAGACGCCGGAAAGCCGACAGGTACTGAAGGCCACGGTACGCGACTACCTGGGGCGCGATGGTGCTGACCCGCTGAAGAAGGTCCCTGCAGGCATCAAGAAGGTCCCTCTGGTGGTACTGGTGAACGAAGGATCGGCATCCGCCAGTGAAATTGTGGCAGGTGCCCTGCAAGACCATAAACGGGCCACCCTGATGGGCAGCCAGACATTTGGCAAAGGGTCGGTGCAGACCTTCCGTCCCCTGGGACCGGACACTGGCCTGAAAATCACGACCTCGCGCTATTACACGCCCAGTGGCAAATCGATTCAGGCCAAGGGCATCGTCCCGGATGTGATGATCGACGACACTGAAGAAGGCAGCCCGTATGCGGTCTTGCGCACGCGCGAAGCCGATCTGGGCAAGCACCTGGGCAGCGGACAGGGCGAAGAAGTCAAGGATGAAGCCCGTGAAAAGGCCCGCGACGAGGCCCTCAAACGCCTGGAAGAAGAGTCCCGCAAGCCTGCCTCGGAGCGCCGCCCCCCCGAATTTGGGTCCGAGAAGGACTTCCAACTCATCCAGGCATTGAATCAGCTGAAAGGGCGGCCCGTCCTGGTCAGCAAAACCCTGGTGGAACGCAAAGAAGAGCCTAAGGACAACTAGGCCCAACGGCTGCACCTCGCCATGAATGATTCGCAGCTGCTGCGGTACTCGCGCCACATCTTGCTCAACGAGATTGGCGTCGAGGGGCAAGCGCGAATTCTGCAGGCCCGGGTGCTGCTCATTGGCGTCGGCGGGCTGGGTTCCCCTGCGGCCCTGTACCTGGCGACGGCCGGCGTAGGCCACCTCACCCTGGTGGACCACGACACCGTGGACCTGACCAACCTGCAGCGCCAGATTGCCCACACCGAGGGCCGCGTAGGCCAACCAAAGGTAGAGTCCGCGCGCTTGGCCGTGCAGGCCATCAACCCGGAACTCCGCATCACGGCACTGGCAGAACGCGCCGACGAAGCGCGCCTCGACATTCTGGTGGCGGATGCCGACGTGGTACTGGATTGCAGCGACAACTTCGCCACCCGACAGGCCCTGAACGCGGCCTGCGTGCACCATGGCAAACCCCTGGTTTCCGGCGCGGCCATCCGCTTCGATGGCCAGCTTGCGGTGTACACCCCCGGACAGGGCGACTCTCCCTGCTACGCCTGCGTTTTCCCGCCAGACACCGTGTTTGAAGAAACCCGTTGCGCCACCATGGGGGTCTTTGCACCGCTGGTGGGCATCATCGGCAGCATGCAGGCGGCTGAAGCTCTCAAGTTGATCGCTGGAGCCGGCAAGCCCGCTGTGGGACGCTTGCTGATGCTGGATGGACGCGACATGACCTGGTCCGACATTCACCTGCCACGCAATCCGCGCTGCCCGGTCTGCGGCACGAACCCATCGTGAGGTGCGCGCAGCGCCGACAACGACCGAATTGACAGGAAAATTCGCCTCAAATCGGGCCATGGCGCACAGCGGTCGGTGTCACCATGCTGCCTAGTTCCTGTTATGCTCGAATTCAACGAGTGACACGCACGTGGTGACCCAACTACACAGCCCTCCGATAGCTTTGCAGCAGTTGCAGTTGGACAACGCGCGCGCCCTGCTGGACGCCAGCATGCTGCTGGCCTTGCCCTCCCCACAGGAAGCCCCGGTTGACTACCTGCAAGGTGTGATCGACGGGCTGTGCGAGTTGTCCTTGAAAGATCCTCTGACCGGACTGGGAAACCGGCGCCATTTCCGCGCCGTGCAGAATCGCACCATCGATGGGGTTGCGCGCTCCGGTGATCCGGCCTTGCTGTTGATGCTCGACGTCGATCACTTCAAGCATGTCAATGACACCCATGGTCACCCCGTGGGCGACCAGGTTTTGCAGGCCATCGGACGCACCGTCGCAGCCTGCGTGCGCCCCATGGACACGGTCGCACGCTACGGCGGCGAAGAGTTTGCCGTTGTCCTTCCCAATTGCCATACCTCCTATGGGGCCACCGTTGCCGAACGGATTCGCAGCGCCGTGGAGTCCCTGGACATCGTGGTGTCTCCCAGCCTCACGATCAAAGTCACCATCAGCGTGGGCGGTGCGTACGCGCCCGAGTGGGTGCGCTCCACGGCCGAGTTGTGGACCGAGCGGGCTGACCTGCAGCTGTACCGTGCCAAGACCGAAGGCCGCAACCGCGTGTGTCTGGATCATCCACAAGAGATTTACGTGAGTGCGGAAGAGAAAAATCTCCTGTTTGGGCATCTTGCACTGGGTGAACCTGCCTGGATTGAAAGTGTTTCCGGCGACGTGCCCGGTAGCCCGGTCGTGGGCACCGCACAGAGGGTCAATTGATGTCTGACACAGTAAATCCCCCCGCAACCCCCGTAGCGCAAGCGTCGGTCCCACTCCAGCCCCTGGGCAAGGTGGTAGCCGTGACCAGTGGCAAGGGGGGGGTCGGCAAGACCTTTGTATCGGCCAATCTGGCGGCCGCGCTGGCCAAGCTGGGGCTGCGCGTGCTGGTGCTGGACGCCGACCTGGGACTGGCCAACCTGGATGTGGTTCTTAACCTGTACCCCAAGATCACCCTGCACGACGTGTTCACCGGCAAGGCCAAGCTGGAAGAAGCCATCATCCGGGCACCCGGAGGGTTTTCCGTCTTGCTGGCGGGTTCCGGCATGGTGGAGTACTCCCGCCTGACCCCCGAGGTGCGAGACGACTTTCTGCGCATCATGAACGGCCTGGTGCCGCACTACGATGTGGTGCTGTTGGACACCGGTGCCGGCATTTCCGATGTCGTGTTGTTTGCCGTGTCACTCGCCTCCGAGGTGGTCGTGGTGGCCACACCCGAACCCACTTCGCTGACCGATGCCTACGCCACCATCAAAGTGCTCGTGGGCCAACAAAAACGCCAGTCCATTCGCATGGTGATCAATCAGACCGCCCGTCTGGGCGACGGTCGGGCCATCACCGTGCAGCTGCAACAGGTGTTGGACCGGTTTGTGGCGACCGACCCTGCGCACCCCGTCAAGCTGGTGCACATGGGCGACATCCCTGCGGATATCTCGGTGCGCCAGGCCGTCATGCGCCGCCAGTTGCTGATGCAGACCACGCCCAGTTGCCCGGCCGCCCTGGCCATTTCCCAGTTGGCACTCAAGCTGGAAAGCAGCGTAATCTCCCCTGCGCGCTGACAGCGCCCATGACTCACGCAGTCACGATCCAGCCTTCAAGGGGGTCCAAATCGGGAGGCAGACCATATAGCGGGTCTCCCTGAACATGTTGCAGCTGTCCCCAGGCTGCCTGCATCAGGCACAACACGGCGTCCAGCGTGTCTCCCGACGCGTCGTCCGCCA
>CAZDDK010000255.1:0-2550 GCA_964504185.1 uncultured Rhodoferax sp.
GCTCGACCAAGACGGCACGGAGACCGTGGCCTTTACCGTGCGCGGCTAGGCGGCTGGGCGGCAGAGCGGTCTGCTCCGTGTCCACCGCCAGCTACGCAGGCTCCCCCTTTACCTACGCAGTCCGCTCTGCCGCCCAGACGCCTAGGTCCGGGTTTTGCCTTGCAGCTTGCCGCGCGCGCCAGCGGCGCTTTGCAGGCCAGCCGGTGGCAGGGTGTCCAGCCTGGCGCGCACCGCCGCATCGGCACAGGCCGTGGAGAAGCTCACATTCACCTGCCCCCCGTTGGAGCCCGCCAGTGCAAAGCAGGTCTGGCCCAGCTTGCCGTTCAGCGGCTTGAGTACGCCGTCGTTGATCAGGTCGCTGGCGTTGCCCTCTGCCAGCTGCAGCTGGTATTTTCCGGTTTCGTCCACCGGTTGCGCATCCAGCACCTGGCGAAAGCCCCGCAGCTCGCGCAGCATCAGTTTCGCGCTGGCGGCATCGGGCAGCCCGGCAATATTCAGCCGCACGGTTTGCGCGGGGAAGTTGAAGTGTTCGAGGAAAAAATTCTTGGAAAATTCGTCACCCACCAGCTTGCCGATTTCCGCCAACGCCTGGTCTTCGGAGGCCCAGCTCTTGCCCTGTGGATTGAGGGTGTTGAGGTAAACCTCTTCGCCGCTGGCCTTGTCGATAGCCTTGATGGTCCACGAGGTCAGTGCCGTCTTGGAAATGGTCAATCCCGAGGCCGGCAATTTGGCCGACAGCAGCTTGACCTTGACCTCGCCCTGGATCTGGAAGTCCGAAGGCTGCGCCTTGGAGCCTGCTGGCAGTTCGCCATCCGCAGACCACACCCGAAAACCAAAGGACTTGATGCGTTCCTTGACCACGTTCTCTGCCAGCATGGAGCGCTCGGGCGGCAGGGCCAGCGTCGTGTCGGCATTGCGGATGGAAATCTGGATCGAAACCTTGGGGTCGCCGTTGTTGCGAATGAACTCGATACGCTCATCCTTGGACAACTGGTTCAGCGACTTCTGCACGTCGCGCACCTTGATGATGGCACGGGCTTCCGTCTGCAGCAGGCCGTCCTGGCCCGTGGCAGCAGCGCCCTCCTGGATCACCGTCTTGATGTAGGCATTGGGCTGGGACAGCAGCTTGCGGTCCAGCACCGTGTAGTTCTTGTTGAGGGAATCCTTGTCCACATACAGGGCCACGGCCTTTTCCACCAGTTGGCGCATGGCATCGGCCCGCGACTCGGCCTGGGCGGCACCGGCATCCCCATTGAAGCGGGCATCCTTGGGGTCCACCAGCCCCAGGGCACTGATGACCATGGTGCCGGGTTCCAAGGCGGGCTCCGATGCGGGCGCTGCGGCCACCGGTGTGGTGGCGGTTTGAGAGGTCTGGGCCACAGGCGCGGTGGCAGGTGACTGGGCCACCACCGGGGTTGTGTTGCCACCGCCGCGCATGAGCAAATAAGCGCTGCCTCCCAAAACGGCCACGCCAGTGACTACGGCGGCAATGAGTGCACCGCTGGACTTGTGCGGAACGTCGCCAGCTGGTCGGGCTGATGGGGGAGGGGGTGTGACAGCGGCCGGGGTGGTCGCTTTCGGTGCAGGGTTGGCCGGCACCACGGGCTGGGCGGGTGCCGCCGGGGGCATGCTCAGCTCGGTGCGGTCCGGGTCGGCTGGCACGGCCTGGGCACCGGGTGCACTCAGTGTGGCATGGATGGCCTGGGCAAATTCCTGCGCTGTCTGGTAGCGGTCATCCGGGTTCTTGGCCATGGCCTTCTTGACCACCTGGTCGAAGGCCGCAGGCAGCGCCACATTCAACAGCGAGGGTGCCAGCGGTTCCTCGTGCAGCACCTTGAACATGATGGTGGTGGAGTTGCCAGTGAACGGTTTCTCGCCGGTCAGAAACTGGTACAGGATGACGCCGCAGGAAAAAATGTCGCTGCGCGCATCCACGGGCTGGCCCATGAACTGCTCGGGCGACATATAGGCTGGCGTGCCCATGACCGTCCCCACCTGGGTCAATTCGGATTTCTCTACGCGGGCAATGCCAAAGTCGGCGACCTTGATCTTGCCGTTGGGCAACACGATCAGATTGGCCGGTTTCATGTCGCGGTGCACCACGCCATTGGCGTGGGCATGGCCCATGGCATCCAGAATTTCGGCCATCAGCCGTTCGGTGTCCTTGAGCGCAAAGCGTTCATTGGCCTCGAAAAAATCGCGCAGCTCGCGGCCCTTGACGAATTCCATCGCGATGTATGCCACGCGCTGGCGTGCCTGGGCGGCAGCATCGCCGGCCACCATGGTGTGGTCTTCGTCGGCAATTTCTTCGCCATAGTCGTAGACCGCCACGATGCCAGGGTGGTTGAGCCGACCCGCCGCCTGGGCCTCGCGTTTGAAGCGGGCCAGCACGTTGCCAGCCTCTTCGCTGCTGAGTTGCGCGGGAAGAATGGTCTTGATGGCCACCGTCCGCTCGATGGCGGGGTCAAAACCCTCGTAGACCACGCCCATGGCGCCTTTGCCGAGTTCACGGCGGATCAGGTATTTACCGAGTCGGGTGAACGTCGTCAT
>CAZDDK010000255.1:2650-4600 GCA_964504185.1 uncultured Rhodoferax sp.
ACTTGTATTTGGAGTCAATGTCCCAGACCAGGGTCTGCACCAGGCGCTGCACCATGGTGTCCAGTCCGACACCGCCCTTGGCGGACTCTGAAACCCCCATCACGCTGGTGGAGGTGGCACCCACCTCCATCTTCAGGTCCTTGTAGCCCTGGGCCACCTGTTCGGTGGTGTTGGCGTCCATGATCTTGTAGCGCATGCCAATCAGCCACACCCCGGTGCTGTCGCCCGTTTGCACGGAACCTGCCACGGTGCTGGCAGCAGAACCTGCCATGCTGCCACCGCCGAAGATGGACAGCAGCCCGCCCACCGCGCGGCCATCAAAGCCTTTCTTGTTTTCGGCGATCTGTTCGGCCTTGAGAATGTCGAACTTCAAGATCCATTTGGTGGTCTTGAGCTTGCCCATCTGCATGGTCTTGCGGGCCGCCTGGGGGTCGCCCAGGTTGTATGCCAGCGATATTTCGTTGACCAGGGGGCCTAGGTTGGTGCGCTCCAGTACAGGGAAATTGGCCTGCGAAAGCTCCAACTCGGCAAAGTCGGCAATGTTGTTGGGCAGAAAGCGCTGGGTGAAACTGGCGTTGTTGCTCTTGATTTCGCCGGGAATGACGATCAGGGCCGGGCCGCGCTTGTTCTTGTTGGTGTATTCCACTTCCTTGTAGGCCGCAGCGTCGGCCGCTTCGTTGGCCTTGTCGGATGTGGAAGTGCCCGCCGTGGGCGACGGGTTGCCAAAGCTGGGCTGCGCCTGTGCGGCCCCACCCAGGGCGGCCAGCACCAGCAGCGTGGACGCTGCGGCGGTCTTGAATTGGCGGAATTGTCGGTTCATCCTCTTGCTCTCCCCTTGTAGAAAAAAACCATGTTAATCAGTGGTCCGTGCGCTTGCTTATTTGGCACCGGCGGCACGGCAATAGTCGCTGTACAGCTGCGCGACCAATTCGTCGGCCTTCTCGCTGACCAGCGTCAAGGCCATGCCGGCGGTGTCCGCGCCTGCATAACTGGCATTGTCCGCCGTGGTCTGCGAGAGGATGCGTCCATTGGCATTTGTCAACGTGAACTGCATGCGAATGGAAACCTGGTTGACCCGCACGATGGTGTTGTAAACACTGTGGCTGGAAATGAGGCCGCGCAGGATGTACTGGGCCGCCAATTTTTTGGACGCGTTCAGGGCCGCGTCCGGGTCGTTCTTGAAGTAGGCGTCGATTTCGGCCTGTGCCACTTGCGCCTTGATTTGGGACTGCGTGACGGTCTTCAGGCCCAGGCCCTGCAGGCGGGCATTGAGGGCGTCAAAGTGGCCGCTGTAGCTGGACTGGTTGGCCAGCACCATGCCGTTGTGGTTTTCGCCAATCAACACCATGATCTTCTGGTTCTTGATCTTGGTCTTGCAAGGGGTGGATAGCAAGGCCTGCACCTTTGCCTGTTGTTCCGCTTGCTGGACCTGGTCGTCGTTCTCGGCGTTAGAAAACTTGAATCCCTGGGCGAAGGATGCGCCGCACAAGGCCATGCCGGTGAGTAAAACGATCAGAGCATGGCGCATAGGGTGTGGACTCGAAAAGGGGACCAATCGTGAACGCGGCAGGGGGTGTCGGGAGGGGGCTCCGGTCTGCACCGGCAAGAGGCCGACTCCGGCGCATTATAGGCACCGCTTTTTGCCATCTGCAACACTTGGTAACACTCTCAACCCAGGTGTAAGTGGGTGGTGTTTTTCACCTCTTCCATGACGGCGTAGGTGCGGGTTTCGCGCACGCCGGGCAGTTGCCACAGCACGGTGCCGGCAAATTCGCGGTAAGCACCCATGTCGGCCATGCGGGTCTTGAGCAGGTAATCAAACCCCCCAGCCACCATATGGCACTCGGTGATTTCCCTGCGCACCTGCACGGCGGCCTTGAAGGCTTCAAACACATTGGGCGTGGTGCGGTCCAGCAGCACCTCCACGAACACCATCATCCCGGCACCCAG
>CAZDDK010000256.1:0-4525 GCA_964504185.1 uncultured Rhodoferax sp.
CTTTCCATGGAATCGGTGGTCTTGTCCGCATACAGAATGGCGCGGCCATTCAGGTAGCGGGCAGCCCGCCCTATGGTCTGGATCAATGAGCGCTCGGAGCGCAAGAAGCCCTCCTTGTCGGCGTCCAGGATCGCCACCAGCGACACCTCGGGGATGTCCAGGCCTTCGCGCAGCAGGTTGATGCCCACCAGCACGTCAAAGGCGCCCAGGCGCAGATCCCGCAAGATTTCTACCCGCTCCACCGTATCCACATCGCTGTGCAGGTAACGCACTTTCACGCCGTTGTCGCTCAGGTAATCAGTGAGTTGCTCGGCCATGCGTTTGGTCAGCGTGGTGATCAGCACGCGTTCGTTTTTCTCGACCCGATTGCGAATTTCCTGTAACACATCGTCCACCTGGTGGGTGGCGGGGCGCACTTCGACCTCGGGGTCCACCAGCCCGGTGGGGCGCACCACCTGCTCCACGACCTGGCCTGCGTGTTCTTTTTCGTAATTGGAGGGTGTGGCGGATACAAAAATGGCCTGCCGCATGCGTGTTTCAAACTCCGCAAACTTCAGTGGCCGGTTGTCCAGCGCGCTGGGAAGGCGGAATCCATATTCGACGAGCGTGGTCTTGCGCGACCGGTCACCCAGGTACATGGCCCCAAACTGGCCGATGGTGACATGGCTTTCGTCGATGAACATGACCGCGTCCTTGGGCATGTAGTCGGTCAGCGTAGAGGGCGGGTCACCCGGGGCGCTGCCCGCCAGGTGGCGGCTGTAGTTTTCAATGCCCTTGCAGTGGCCGACTTCGCTGAGCATTTCCAGGTCAAAACGCGTGCGCTGCTCCAGGCGCTGGGCTTCGACCAGCTTGCCTGCGGACACAAACTCCTTGAGCCGGTCCGCCAGCTCCACCTTGATGGTCTCTACCGCCATCAGCACCTGATCACGCGGCGTAACGTAGTGGCTGCCGGGGTACACGGTAAAGCGCGGAATCTTCTGGCGGATGCGGCCGGTCAACGGGTCGAACAGTTGCAGGGATTCAATCTCGTCATCAAACATTTCCAGGCGCAGCGCCATCTCGGAATGCTCGGCCGGAAAGATGTCGATGGTGTCGCCCCGCACGCGGAAGGTGCCGCGGCTGAAGTCCATGTCGTTGCGCTGGTATTGCATGCGCACCAGTTGCGCGATGGCATCGCGTTGGTTGAGCTTGTCGCCCGTACGCAGGGTCATGACCATCTTGTGGTACGCCTCGGGCTGGCCGATACCGTAGATGGCGGACACGGTGGCCACGATGACCACGTCGCGCCGCTCCAGGATGGACTTGGTGCACGACAGGCGCATCTGCTCGATGTGCTCGTTGATGGCGCTGTCTTTCTCAATGAACAAATCGCGCTGCGGCACATAGGCTTCTGGCTGGTAGTAGTCGTAGTAGCTGACGAAATATTCCACCGCATTGTTCGGGAAAAACTCGCGGAACTCGCTGTATAGCTGCGCGGCCAGTGTCTTGTTGTGCGCGAACACGATGGCCGGGCGGCCCAGGCGGGCAATCACATTGGCCATGGTGTAGGTCTTGCCGGAACCGGTCACGCCCAGCAGGGTCTGGAACACCTCGCCGTCGATCACGCCCTCGACCAGTTTGTCAATCGCCTCTGGCTGGTCGCCCGCTGGTGGGTAGGGCTGGTACAACTCAAACGGTGAACCGGGGTAGCGGATGAACTGACCGGTGGGCGCGGGCGCGGCATCTGGGTCGGCGATGGGGATCGGGGCGGGCATGGCGTTGTGGCTTGGCAAAGGGGCAAAGATGGGACTGTAGTTCATGCGGTGGGTTGTAAACGTCCGGTGCCGACCATCCTTGCGCAGTAGCCCTGGCTTTGTCAACCTCGTTGATTTCAACGACGAGGAAGACCATGAAAGAAGCAGACCGCACGCGCATCGAGCGCTGCCTCCAAGAGATTGACATCTGGCGCGCCAGTGGCATGAAACTCAAAGCTTATGCCCAGTCACGCAATGAGGAGCTGAGCCATTGGCGAGCCCAATTGAGCTGGGAGCGACGCTGGCGCCAAGCGCTGACGGCGGTTCCTGGCGCCGCCTTTGTGCGGGCCGTGGCGCCAAGGCCCGCCAAGGCCAGTGGCACCAAGCCGAACGCATCCGCCCCCATGAACCCCGAGCAGGGCCCAGGGGCTTGCGTGCGCATCGTGGTTAGTCGCGAAGGCAGTGCGCTGCGCGCCTGTATCGATTGGCCGCTGGATGCCGTAGAGACCTCCAGCGCATGGCTGCGCGAGGTACTCGCATGATGCGCATCGACTGCTGGATGCTGGCCACAGCACCCGTGGACATGCGCATGGGTATGGACAGCCTGCTGGCCCGCGTGGTGGCAGTCTTCGGCGCCGCCCAACCCCACACCGCCTACGCCTTCGCAAACCTGCGTGCCAACCGCATGAAGGTTCTCCTGCACGACGGCTTTGGCCTGTGGCTGTGCACCCGCCGATTGCACCAAGGCAGCCTGCACTGGCCCAGTGGCGAGCAACCCCAGATCCGCTTGAACGACCAACAATGGCAGGCCCTCACCGTGGGCTTGCCCTGGCGCAAACTGGGGCCAGAGATGGGCATTGCCTTGATGTAATACGGCACATCACCACAGGCTCTGTGAGGGCTGAACAAGGGCAATTGGTGCATCCACCAATTGCCCTTTGTCTTAGGTATTTGCACAATCGCTTGCATGTCCTTGGAGCCCGCGTCCACACCGTTTGCAGCCACTGTGTCGCCTGACGTCGGCGCCCTTGACGCCCTGAATAAAAACGAGTTGCGCGCGCTGACACAAAGCCTGATGGAGCGCATTGCGCAAGACGCAAAACACAGCACCCATTGCCAATCCCAACTGCAATCCGAACTCCAACTACGCCAAGCCAAGATTGACGCCCTCACCGTGGAGATTCGCCTGCTGCGTCACCTGCGCTTCGGCCCCAAGACCGAGGCCATGGACGCTGTGCAGGTCAAGCTGTTTGAAGAAGCCAATGCAGAGGATTTGGGTGCGGCCGAACAGCAGTTGGCCCAACTGGGAATCAAAGCCACGCCTGCCGCGCCCAAGGGTCGTCCCACGCGCCAGCCACTTCCCGCCAGTCTGCCCCGTGTGGACATCGCCCATGAGCCAGAGAACACCACCTGTGGCTGTGGCAGTCCCTTGAGCCGCATCAGCCAGGATGTGTCTGAACGGCTGGACTATGTACCGGGCGTGTTTCGGGTGGAGCGCCACATCCGTGGCGTGTGGGCCTGCAAGTGCTGCGCCCATCTGCGTCAGGAGCCAATGCCAGCGCAGATCATCGACGCTGGCATCCCCACGGCAAGACTACTGGCACAGGTACTCATTGCCAAGTACGACGACCATTTGCCGCTGTACCGCCAGGGTGAGATTTACGAGCGCGCCGGTGTTCAGATCAGCAGCTCGACCCTGGCTGATTGGGTGGGAGCCTGTGGGGCCGCGCTGGCACCCATTGCGCAGGCGCTCAAGGCCCAGTTGTTGCAAGCGCAGGTGCTGCATGCGGACGAGTCCCCGATCACCATCTTGGCACGCAAGGGTGAGAAGACGCGTGGCTACATCTGGGCCTATGCCACTGGGGCACATGAAACTGTTGATGCGGTGGTGTACCAAATCAAGGAGGGTCGCAGTGGTGTGCATGCCAGGGACTTCTTGCAGTTTGAGCCGCCAAGGCGTTGCATCGATCAACAGGTTGATGATCCACCAAGCTCGAAACGCTGGAGTGGTCACCTGGTGGTGGACGATTACGGCGGGTACAAGGCGCTTTTTACACCAACGTCTATGCCAGGCATCAGTGCGCCCAATGAGGCCGGGCTTGATGGCTCCATCATCGAGGTGGGGTGCTGGGCGCACGTCAGGAGAAAGTTCTTTGAATTGCATGTGGCGGCCAAGAGCAGCTTGGCCGAGGTGGCGCTGGCGCATATCGGGGCGTTGTATGGGGTTGAGCGCGCGATCCATGACGAGGGCCTGGATGTGAAACTTGCCACGGTGCGCAGACAGCAAGAGTCAAAACCCCGGTTATTGGCGCTGCATGCGTGGTTGCTGGCCCAGCGCGAGCGGGTCACCGATGGCACGGGCACCGCCCGGGCCATGGACTATTGTCTAAAGCGCTGGAGCGCGCTGGTGCGTTACGCCGATGATGGGCGACTTCCCATGGACAACAACCGCATTGAGAACCAGATTCGGCCCTGGGCGGTAGGTCGTAAGAATTGGCTCTTCAGTGGTAGCCTGGCGGCGGGCGCACGTGCCGCCGACATCATGAGTTTGATTCAGACGGCCAAGATGAATGGCATCGAACCTCTAGCCTATCTCACCGATGTGCTGACTCGTTTGCCCACGCATCCCAATAGCCGCATTGAGGAGTTGCTGCCTACACGGTGGCGGCCACAGGACGTCCCAGGTTCATAAACCAATTGCTGCTGCGGGGCAAGGTGGTTGGCACCGGATGTTTACGGGGCATTTCAGTTACAACCGTTTGCACGGCGGCGTCATCAGCGCCAGCCTGGAT
>CAZDDK010000257.1:0-4465 GCA_964504185.1 uncultured Rhodoferax sp.
AAGACCCGCAAGGACTACTTTGGCCTGGACATCGGCATTGACACCCGCCACATTTTGGCGGCCAGCCGCATGGTCAGCCAGACCACCGGCTTCGTGGTGCAACCCAACAAGGCCGTGGTGGGGGCCAACGCCTTCGCGCATGCTTCCGGCATCCACCAAGATGGCGTGCTCAAAGCGCGCGACACCTACGAAATCATGCGGGCCGAGGACGTGGGTTGGGCCGCCAACAAGATTGTGCTGGGCAAGCTCAGTGGTCGCAACGCGTTCAAGCAGCGTTTGCAGGAGTTGGGGGTGCAAATGGAGAGCGAGGGTGACATCAACACCGCCTTTGCACACTTCAAGGAACTGGCCGACCGCAAGAGCGAGATCTTTGATGAAGATATCCTGGCCTTGGTCAGCGACGAGAGTATGACCCATGTCAAGGAGCAGTACGGGTTTGTTTCGCTGTCCCAGCGCAGCGAAACCGGCGAACGTCCGGTTGCCAGCGTGGTGTTTACCGTGGATGGCAAGGAGGTTCAGGGAACATCCCAAGGCAATGGTCCCGTGGACGCCTCTCTCAAGGCAATAGAGTCCCATGTCCAAAGTGGTGCCGAAATGGTGCTGTACTCGGTCAATGCCATCAGCGGTTCCACCGAAAGCCAAGGTGAAGTCACCGTTCGGCTGCAAAACAGTGGACGCGTGGTCAATGGTGTTGGTGCCGATCCCGACATTGTGGTGGCCTCGGCCAAGGCCTACCTCAGTGCCCTCAACAAATTGCACAGCAAGGCGGACAGGGTTGCAGCACAGGGGTGAGCCCCGGGTTTACCTGGATGAAATATATTTGTTGAAGAATGTCGCGCAAGTAGTTGATCTTGCGTGACATTTTTGTTTACACTGGGCCTCGTTGGCTTTGTAATAGCGGGCAGTTGGACACAACTCGCTCCGTTTTCTGGATACACCATGAATCGTTTGATCGCTCACATTGGTTCGGCCGCCCTGATTTCCGCGCTGGCACTTTTACCGATTCAGGTGCATGCCGCCCGCCATGCGTCGACCCAGCAAAAGCCCCATGCAAAAAAAGTAGTATCGAAAGCCAAGCTGGCCAGGAAGCCGGTGGTGGCACGGGTCGTGCCCAAGCCCAAGCCCCCGTCCTACGGACAAATGGCGGGCTTGCATGGTGCCCGCGATGCACTTGACTTGAAATCCAGTGTCGCGTTCGTGGTGGACCAGGATACGCAGGAAGTCCTGTTTCGCAAGAATGAGCTCGCCGTGTTGCCCATTGCGTCCATCACCAAGTTGATGACGGGCGTCGTGATCAGCGAGTCCAAACTGCCCATGGACGAAATGATCACCATCACGCAGGATGATGTGGATACCGAAAAGGGCAGTTCTTCCCGGCTGCGGGTAGGCTCTGAGTTGACTCGGGGCGAATTGCTGCATCTGGCGCTGATGTCCAGTGAAAATCGTGCCGCCAACGCCCTTGGCCGCAGCTATCCCGGTGGATTGCCGGTTTTTGTCAATCTCATGAATGCCCGGGCCAAGATGCTCGGAATGCACGACACGCGCTACGTCGAACCGACTGGGCTGTCCAGTAAAAACCAGTCGAGCGCACGTGATCTGGCCACGTTGGTTGATTTTGCCTACGACGACCCGGTCTTGCGGGAGTTGTCCACTTCCACAGGGCATCAGGTTGCAGTTGGGCACCGCACATTGCAATACAACAACACCAACCGTTTGGTCAAGAATCCGTCGTGGGAGATCGGATTGCAAAAGACGGGCTACATTTCCGAGGCGGGCCAGTGTCTGGTGATGCAAGCCAAAGTCGCTGGGCGCAAGCTCATCATGGTCTTCCTGGACTCCGCTGGCAAGCTCAGCCGGCTGGGCGATGCCGAGCGGGTCAAGCGCTGGGTGGAGTCCATTCCGGCCTCTGCGGTCAAGACCACCCCTGTCGCCAGCGTGCTGGCGGAGCAGCGGGTGGTTGTTAACTGAACGGACGGATGTAAGCCCCTGTCAGGGCCTGGTACCCGCGTGGTGTCCTAGGGTGGCCGAAATCTGTGCAGCGGTTTCTATGAGTTTTGGCAGCCAGCTGTCTTCCATGCGGCCGGACGGTGCCGAAATCGACAGACCTGCCACCAATTTGTCCTGGTCGTCGTAGACCCCGGCAGCCAGGCAGCGCACGCCCAACTCCAGCTCCTCGTTGTCAGTCGCCTGGCCGTATTGGCGCACCTTGGACAATTCGCGCTCCAGGTGGTCGATGTGGGTGATACTGTTTTTGGTGTGCCCTTGCAGGCCCGTGCGCACCGCGTAGGCGCGCACCCGCTGGGGATCGTCGGCGGCCAGGAACAGTTTGCCAACGGAAGTCAGGTGCAAGGGCGCACGGCCCCCAATGGCGCGAACGACCTGCATACCCGAACGCTCGCTAAAGGCGCGTTCGATGTAGACGATCTCGTCACCCTGGCGCACGCTCAAGCTGACAGGTTGTTGGGTGTGTTTGTGCAAGTCCCGCATGGGGCCAACTGCCGCATCACGTACGTTGAGTCGGCCCTTCACCAAGTTTCCCAACTCCAGCAGGCGCATACCCAGCCGGTAGCTGCCGGGTTGCGTGCGGTCTACAAAGCGCCCGGTTGCCAGATCATTGAGAATGCGGTGCGCGGTGGAGGGGTGCAAGCCGGCTTTTTCAGCGATGTCCTTCAGGCTGATGGCGTCTTCCCGGGATGCCAGCACATCAATCAGCGTGAACATGCGTTCAATCACCTGCACGGTCGGCTTGCTGGGAATATCGGGGATGGGTTTGGTCATGGTTCTGAGAATACTCAAGACTAATGGTTCGCTGAGGGGCTGACGTCCGGGATGGCGGGGTGATGCTCGGTCCACGCGCCGTTTACCAGGAGCTGCATGGGCGCAAAGCGGGACTTGTAACGCATCTTCGGGCTGTCTTGTATCCAGTAACCCAAATACACATAGTTCAGGCCCAGGCGGCGGGCTTGCTGAATCTGCCACAGCACGTTAAAGGTACCAAAACTGGCCGCCTCATCGGGCTCGAAGAAGGTGTACACCGCGGACAGCCCGTCATCGATGACGTCCAGGATGGAAACCATCTTCAGCACCCCGGCGGAACCATCAGGCGTTGTTTCCCGAAATTCCACCAATCGGGAATTGACCCGGCTTTGCAAGAGAAACTGTGTGTACTGGTCCACACTGTCCTCGTCCATGCCTCCGCCGGCGTGCCGGCTGTTCTGGTAGCGCAGGTAGAGGGCATAGTGCTCGGGGTCAAAGCCCAGTCGAAGAACCCGTGCACACAGGCTGTGGTGCCGATTCCACGCCCGCCGTTGGCTGCGGTTGGGTGTGAACCTTTCCGCGACTACCCGCAGTGGAGTACACGCCTGGCAGCCGTCGCAGCAGGGGCGGTAGGTGAACATGCCGCTGCGCCGAAAGCCCTTGTCCACGAGCTCCGAATAGGTGGAGTTGTTGATCAAATGGCTGGGTGTGGCGACTTGTGAACGCGCTTGTCGGTTGGGCAGGTAGCTGCACGCGTAGGGCGCAGTTGCGTAGAACTGCAGGGTTTGCAACGGAAAATCTTTGAGATCTGTCACGAAAAGCTCATCAGGCCGACAAAATGTGATTCCAGTATAGGGGGCTGAATTGCCATTGCAGCGGTGGCGCACCCGTGGCGGCCCGGATATGCGCCAAAAAGACGTTGCGAGGAACCTCCGCGGCTCCCAATGAGGCCAGGTGATCGGTGTTTTGCTGGCAATCGATGTGGTGCACGCCGTGTTGTCGGCACAGGCAGACCAGCGCGGCCAGGGCAATTTTGGAGGCATCCGACTGGTGGCTGAACATGGACTCGCCAAACACAGCCCGCCCCAACGCCACGCAATACAGGCCGCCGACGAGCTGACCGTTGACCCAAGTCTCCACGCTGTGCGCTTGTCCGCTCTGGTGCAACTGGGTGTAGGCCCGGACCATCTGGGGGACGATCCAGGTTCCTGATTGACCGCTCCGTGGGGTGGCGGCACAGGCCTCGATGACGCAAGAAAACGCCGAGTCGATCCGGATCTCACAGCCGGGGGTGGTGGCAAACCGCACCAGCGCCTGGCGCAGGGAACGGCGCACGCGAAAGCTTGCAACGGTCAACAGCATGCGCGGGTCCGGGCTCCACCACAGAATGGGCTGGCCCTCACTAAACCAGGGAAACACACCCTGTGCGTAGGCCTTGCGCAGTGTAGGGACCGATAGATCCCCGCCCGCTGCCAAAAGTCCTGGCGCGTCGGATTGGGCAGGCCAGGCCCCCACCGAGGATGGAAAGGCGTCGCCGGGCTCAAGCCAGGGAAGTGGATAGGGAAGGCCGGTATGCAACATGGAGCGAGGTGCAAAAGGAGGGACAGACGAGACAAATATGTTAGCGTGCCCCAAAGTGGGCGCTTAAGGCGGTTAGAATGCGAGTTGTCGGGGTGTAGCGCAGCCTGGTAGCGCATCTGGTTTGGGA
>CAZDDK010000258.1:0-4439 GCA_964504185.1 uncultured Rhodoferax sp.
TATCCAGCTGAGCTACAGCAGCTAAGAACGCAAGTATAGCACATCCTTTTTGTCATTCCGCTCCCGATCCAGAGACTTTTGCCTCAGACACTTAACGCCAAGATTTCCCGCGCTTCGCGGGGGGTGGCAATGCTGCGGCCAACGTTGCGCGCGCACTGGGCCAGTGCACTGATCAAGGCCCCGTTTCCACTGGCCTTCTCGCCGCCAGGCAGGTAGAAGGTGTCTTCCAGGCGCAGCATCCCTCCCAGCTCCGCAGTCTTCTGGTGCACCGGCCATATTTCGGCACGCCCGATCAGCGTGGACTGCCACACGGCATTGGGGGCCATGTACTGCGGCAACAGGGCCAACAGGTTGGCGTCGCAGGGCATGCCGGATGCCACGCCCATGACCAGGTTGTACTCGGGGCGGCCCATGCCCGCTTTCAGCATGCCGGCCTTGAGGTACATGCCCACCGAGCGCACGATGCCCACATCAAAGCACTCAAACTCGGGGTGTGTACCGCATTCGTGCATCACGTCCAGGAACTGCTGCACCTTGGACACCGGGTTGTCGAACACCATGGGGGGCCAGGCCCATTGGCCGTCCTCCTTGATTTTGAGGTAGTTCAGGCTGCCGGCATTGCAGGCGGCAATTTCGGGCTTGACGCGGCGGATGCAGGCCAGCGGCCCCGAAATGTCCTTGCCCACCACGCCGGTGGTCAGGTTGATAATGACGCCGGGGCATGCGTCGCGGATCGCACTGATGACCGACTCCATGACGTCCGGGTCCCAGGACGGCAAATGGCCCAAGCCCTCTTCCTGGTTGCGCACGTGCACGTGCATGATGCTGGCACCGGCGTTGAAGGCATCGCGCGCCTCGGCCGCCATTTGCGCCGGGGTGACCGGCACGGGATGTTGTTTGGGATTGGTCAGCACGCCGGTCAGCGCACAGGTCAGGATGGCCTTATTTTGGTCATTGCCCATGGTCGATTACTCCTTGTTGCCCGCCGCGGGCTCTGCGTTCAGTTCCAGCTCCACCAGCAGTGCGCCGGATTGCACCTGCTGGCCGGTCGTCGCATGCACGGCTTGTACCCTGCCCGCGCCTTGCGCGCACAGCCACATTTCCATCTTCATGGCCTCCACACAGACCAGCTGCTGGCAGGGCTGTACCGTGTCGCCAACCGCCACTGCCACCTGCGTGACCCGGCCCGCCACTGGTGAGCGTGCCGTGCTGGCGTCAATGCGGGCATCGGCGTCGGGGAATGCCGACACTTCGGCCACCACCCAGCAGCGGCCCTGCAGCGCCAGGTGGACGCGCGGCCCCTCGCACACGGCTATGGCGCTGCGCACCACGCCGTCCATTGCGTAGCGCAACACGCCATCCGTGAACGACAGTGCCCGCGCCTGCGTGGTGACGCCGTCCACCGTCAGCACCAGGCCGCCTTCGCGATCGGGCCGCACGCGCACGGCGTGGGTCTGGGCTCCGCATTGCAGGCGCAGGTCATAGGCGGCGACGCTATCGGCGCGCCAGGCGTGGCCACGCCACCGCTCCAGATCGTGCATCACCCGGGCCATGGCCGCCAGTTGCCACACAAGGGTATAGGGCGCAGCCTCTTGCAGCAGCGGCTCGCCGTGTGCCTGCCACTGGTCAATCAGGGTGGTGGTCATGCGGGCCTCGCGGAAGGCGGCGTGGTCCACCAGATCGCTCAGGAACCGGCCATTGTTCTTCAAGCCCAGCAGTGGAGCGTCGGCCAGTGCGGCGCGCAGGCGGCGGATGGCATCGTCCCGGTCGCGCCCGTAGGCAATGACCTTGGCCACCATGGGGTCGTAGAAGGACGAAACCACTCCGCCTTGCGCAATGCCCGCATCGATGCGCACACCGTAACGGGGTCCACTGCCCTGCGGACCTGGCGTGGTGAGGGCACGTTGCGGCTGCCACCACAACACCGTGCCGGTCTGCGGGGCGAAGGCAGCGCAGGGGTCTTCGGCATACAGGCGTGCCTCGATGGCGTGGCCGGTCAGCGTGATCTCGGACTGGCGTGCCGGCAGCGGCTCACCCGCAGCCACGCGCAACTGCCACTCCACCAGGTCATGGCCGGTGACCATCTCCGTCACGGGATGCTCCACCTGCAAGCGGGTATTCATCTCCAGGAAATAGTGGCGCATCTGCGCGTCCACGATGAACTCCACCGTGCCTGCACCCCGGTAGCCCACGGCCAGGGCGGCGGCGACCGCATCGCGGCCCATGGCCTCGCGCAGGGCGGGCGTGACCACGGGGGACGGGGCTTCCTCAATCACCTTCTGGCGGCGGCGCTGGGCGGTGCAGTCGCGCTCGCCCAAATGCACGGCGTTGCCATGGGCATCGGCAAAAACCTGGATCTCGATATGGCGGCCATTGTCAATCAGGCGCTCCAGCATCAGCGTGCCGTCGCCAAAGGCACTGGTGGCTTCGCGGCGGGCACCGGCCATGGCGTCAGCCAGTTCGGGCCGGGCGTGCACCAGGCGCATGCCACGGCCACCACCGCCGGCCACGGCCTTGACCAGCAGCGGGTAGCCCAGCTTCTCGGCCTCGGCCATCAGCGCGGCATCACTCTGGTCCGCGCCCAGGTAACCGGGCGCGCAAGGGACACCCGCCTCCTGCATGCGGCGTTTGGCCAGGGCCTTGTCCCCCATGGCGGTGATGGCACTGGCGGGCGGCCCAATAAAAACCAGACCCGCATCGACGCAGGCCTGGGCAAACGCGGCGTTTTCGCTGAGGAAGCCGTAGCCAGGGTGCACGGCGTCCGCACCGGTCTTGCGCGCAGCCTCCAGGATGGCGTCCACGCGCAGGTAGGACTCGGCGGCGGGTGAGGCACCGATGTGCACGGCCTCGTCGGCCAGTGCCACATGGGGAGCGCCACGGTCGGCATCGCTGAAAACGGCGACGGTGCGGTAGCCCAGGTGGCGCGCGGTGCGCATCACGCGGCAGGCAATTTCTCCGCGATTGGCAACGAGAATTTTGGAAAACGTCATGGCAAGGCCCACTGTGGTTTGCGCTTTTGGATGAAGGCGCTCATGCCCTCCAGGCCCTCGGGGCCTTGGGCGGCTTGGGAAAAGACGGCTGCGGCATGGGCCACCATGTCCGCAGGCTCCTGCCGCCGAGCCTGGGCCATCAGGGCTTTGGTGGCGGCCAATGCCGCCGGAGCGCAGGCCAGGATGTCGCTCACCACGGCGTCCAGCTCGGCCTGCAGGCCGGAACCGGGCACCACGCTGTGCACCAGACCCAGGCGCAGCGCCGTGGCGGCGTCCAGGCGGCCGCCGGTCACGGCCAGGCGCTTGGCCTGCGAGTAGCCCAGCCGCTCCACCAAAAAGGGGGCGACCTGCGCCGGCACCACGCCCAGCGACGTCTCGGGCAGGCGGAAGTGGGCCGTGTCACTGGCGATGGCCACGTCGGCCACGCAGGCCAGGCCCATGCCGCCTCCCATGACGGTTCCCTCCAGCGCCGCCACCACCGCCAGGGGTGTGCGGGCGTAGGCCGCACACAGTTCGCCAAAGGCCGCGTTGACCTCGGCGATCGGGTCGGGCGCACCCGGCTCTGCCTGCATGGCACGCATGCGGGCAGCCGCCATGTCCTTGAGATCCGCACCCGCGCAGAAGTGCCCTCCCCTGCCGCGCAACACCAGCACGCGCGCCGCATCCGCTGTGCCCACCGTGTCCTCGGCAGCGCGCAATACCTGGCGCAGCTCGGCCACCATGTGCAGCGACATGGCGTTGCGTGCGTCCGGGCGGTTTAGCCAAATATGCCATGTAGCCCGCGTGCGATCTACATATATAGCTACAAAATTCATAGCAAATGCCTTTACGCTTTACCCGGCAGCGTGCCTTCGAGCTTGCAGATGATGCCCAGCATGATCTCATCGGCACCACCGCCAATGGAGATCAACCGTCCATCGCGGTAGGACTGCGCGATGGGGTTGTCGGCCGTGAAGCCCATGCCGCCCCAGTACTGCAGGCAGCTGTCGGCCACTTCACGCGACAGCCGCCCGGCCTTGAGCTTGGCCATGGATGCCAGCTTGGTGACGTCCTTGCCGCCCACGTACGATTCCACCGCGCGGTAGGTCAGCGCGCGCAGGGCCTCGACCTCGGTGCGCAGCTCGGCCAGGCGGAAGTGCACCACCTGGTTGTGCAGGATGGGCTTGCCGAACGTCTGGCGTTGGCGGGTGTAGTCAATGGTCTGGTCGATCAGCCGGTCCTGCGACCGCAGGGATCCGGCAGCGCCGTAGAGCCGCTCCTCCTGGAACTGCAGCATCTGGAACATGAAACCCATGCCCTCCTGGCCGATCAGGTTGCGCCGGGGCACGCGCACGTTGTCAAAGAACAGCTGCGCCGTGTCGCTGGAGTGCATGCCGATTTTTTCAATCTTCTGGCGCGTGATGCCGGGGCTGTTCATCGGCACCATGATGAGCGACTTGTTTTTGTGCG
>CAZDDK010000259.1:0-4352 GCA_964504185.1 uncultured Rhodoferax sp.
ATTGTCCAGGCTATCTCGCCCAAAGAGAAGGGGGAAAGTCCGACAGGCTCCTAGGCGAGCGCCAGACCCAGGTCGCGGGTGTAGCGCGCGAACTCCTGGCGGATGGAGTGTGTCAGCGCGGGTGGTGCCAGAAAACACACGTCGGGT
Source organism: uncultured Rhodoferax sp. (assembly GCA_964504185.1). Taxonomy (GTDB): domain Bacteria; phylum Pseudomonadota; class Gammaproteobacteria; order Burkholderiales; family Burkholderiaceae_C; genus Allorhodoferax. The sequence goes on from CAZDDK010000259.1 coordinate 148, forward strand.
GCGTCAATGTCGTCCATGAACACCCGGATGCGAAACACCGAATCACCGCCATGGAAGCGGATTGAGAACGACAGCTCACGCGATTCCTCGCGCTGCATGGCATTCAGCAGGGCGGTCACCCGCGCGATCTCCCCACCACCGAAACCCGCATCCACATGCACCGCCACCCGCTGCAAAAACCCCTTGACGCTGTCCACATCGAAACCGCGACAAAACGCATCCACGGGGGGCGTCATCCAGGACAGCGAATTCGGGTCTCTGCGAAAGAGGGTAAACATCGATCAGGCCTCCATGCGTATTCTTGTGCCAATCTCCGAAAAGCCCCGATTGGGGGAGTCCATTCGGATACGGCGATTATTGGCACACAGTCCGTCGCCTGGGAAGAGGTGAAATTGCAACAAATTCCTGCTGGCAAAATCCTTTCCATGCACACGCCCCTCGAAAGCCCCGCGCCGATCGGCCATTACGAGAATTTTCCCGTGGCCTCCTGGCTGTGCCCGCCGCACCTGCGCGCACCCATTGCGGCCATCTACCACTTCGCCCGCACCGCCGACGACATCGCCGACGAGGGCGATGCCACCGCCTCCACGCGCCTGCAGACACTGGCGGACTACCGCCTCGACCTCGTCGCAGCCTGCGAAGCTGCACGCGGGAATGCGGCTGCCACCTCCAGCGGGCGGTGGTCCCCGGTATTTGAGCCCCTGCAACACGCCCTTCAAGCCCACCACCTTCCCGCCCAGCTGCTGCACGACCTGCTTGATGCCTTTGTGCAGGACACGCAAAAGTCTGCGTCGGGCGCGGGTTACGCCAGCCACGCCGAACTGCTGGACTACTGCCGCCGCTCGGCCAACCCGGTGGGCCGGCTGCTGCTGCACCTCTACGGCGTGACCGATGCCCTGGCCCTGCAGCGCAGCGACGCCATCTGCAGCGCCCTGCAGCTCATCAACTTCTGGCAGGACCTGAGCGTGGACATTCCCCGGGGACGCTACTACCTGCCACAGGACGACTGCGCACGCTTTGGTGTGCCCCAGGCCGACATACTGGCCCGCCACCAGACGGAAAATGCTACACAATTAATAGCATCATGCGTAGATAATGCGCGGGCTAGCATGCAATTTGGCTCCAAACTGGTCCACCAGGTGCCGGGACGCGCCGGTTGGGAGCTGCGCCTGGTGGTGCAAGGCGGCCTGCGGATTCTGGACAAGATCGAGGCCCTGCACTTTGCCACGCTGAACCAGCGGCCCACGCTGCGCTGGTGGGACTTCCCCATGATGCTGTGGCGGGCGGTCTGGATGTAACTCTGGGCGACAATCACCGCCTATGACCCCCGCGCAATACGTCCAGGACAAGGCCGCCGCCTCGGGCAGCAGCTTCTACTACGCCTTTCTCTTCCTGCCCGCGCCCCAGCGCGCCGCCATCACCGCCTTCTATGCCTTCTGCCGCGAAGTGGACGACGTGGTGGACGACATGGTCGATGCCAACGTGGCCCACACCAAGCTCGCCTGGTGGCAGACGGAAGTGACCAAATCCTTCGCCGGTACGCCCAGCCACCCGGTCATGCAGGCGCTGATGCCGCTCACCACGCAATTTGGCATCGAACCACGCCACCTGCTGGCCGTCATCGAGGGCTGCCAGATGGACCTGGAACAAACCCGCTACCTTGATTTCATCGGCCTGCAACGCTACTGCCACCTGGTGGCCGGCGTGGTGGGCGAGGTGGCGGCCCGCATATTCGGCCAAACCCAGGCGCAAACGACCGAATACGCCCACAAGCTCGGCCAGGCGCTGCAACTCACCAACATTCTGCGCGACGTGGGCGAGGACGCCCTGCGCGGGCGCATCTATTTGCCCGTCAATGAGCTGCAGCGCTTTGACGTGAAGGCGCACGAAATCCTCACGCGCACCTACTCCGAACGCTTCACCGCACTGATGCAATTCCAGGCCCAGCGCGCCCACGCGCTGTACGACGAGGCCCTGGCCCTGCTGCCCTCCGACGACCGCCGCGCCCAGAAACCGGGGCTGATGATGGCCAGCATCTACCGCGCCCTGCTGCGCGAAATCGAACACGACCACTTCCAGGTGCTGCACCAGCGCATCAGCCTCACGCCACTGCGCAAGTTCTGGCTGGCGTGGAAGGTGCAGGCTCTGGGAAGGCTGTAGCGATGGCCCCCGCACAACTGTGAGAGTCGCCATCATCGGTGCCGGCTGGGCCGGCATGGCGGCAGCAGTGGCGGCGTGCGAGGCCGGCCATGGCGTGACCGTGTTTGAGGCCTCCCGCACGCTGGGCGGCCGGGCCCGCGCGGTGCCGGGCACCCTGCCCGACGGCACACCGGTCACGCTGGACAACGGCCAGCACATCCTGATTGGGGCCTACACCGAGACCCTGCGGCTGATGCGCCAGGTGGGCGTGAACCCGGACACGACCTTGCGGCGCAGCCCCCTGTCCCTGCCCTTTGTGGACGGCAGCGGACTGCAGACACCCCCCTGGGCCGCCACTTGGCCCGCACCGCTGGACGCCATTGCGGCTATCGCCACCGCGCGCGGCTGGAGCGGGAGCGAACGCCTCTCGCTGATCCGCGCCTCGCTGGGCTGGCAGTGGACGGGCTTTGCCTGCGACGCGCACCTGTCCGTGGCCCGGTTGTGCCAGGGACTGGCACCGCGCGTGCTGCACGAGCTGATCGAGCCGCTCTGCGTCTCGGCCCTCAACACCCCGGCGACCCACGCCAGCGCCAGCGTGTTCCTGCGGGTGCTCAAAGACGCGCTGTTTGGCATTCGCGGCGGCTCGCACCTGCTCTTGCCACGGGTGGACCTCTCCGCACTTTTTCCGGTGGCTGCCGCGCGGTGGATTGCCGCGCGCGGAGCCCAGGTTCACCTGGGCCAGCGCGTTCAGCAGCTGCGCTGGCAGGCCCCTTGCTGGCTGCTCGACGGCCAGGCGTTTGACCGGGTGGTCTGGAGCACTTCTGCCTCCAATGCAGCTCTAGCCCTCGTGGAATCTGCTAATGCAGCTCCTGAATCGATAGCAAATTCCTTGCGCTCCTGGGCCGCCACCGCGCAGGCCCTGCGGTTCGAGGCCATTGCCACGGTCTATGCCTGGGCACCCCAGGCGCGCCTGCCGCACCCCATGTTGGCGCTGCACGCCACGCCAGCGGCCCCCGCCCAGTTCGTGTTCGACCGGGGCCAGCTGGACGGCCCCAGCGGCCTGCTGGCCTTTGTGGTCAGCGCCAGCGCTGGCAGCCGCGCGGAATTGCAGGCCGCCGTGCTGGCCCAGGCCGCCAGCCAGCTCCAGCCGCTGGGCCTGGGACAGTTGCAGGTGGTGCAAACCGTGGTGGAAAAGCAGGCCACCTTTGCCTGCACACCGGCGCTCCAACGCCCGCCCCCGCACATAGCGCCCGGCCTCATCGCCGCGGGCGACTACGTGGACGGACCTTACCCCGCCACGCTGGAGGGCGCGGTGCGCAGTGGCTGGGCCGCAGGGGTGGAGAATACGGCATGACCGCCCACCGCCTCACCCGTGACCAGCTGCGCCTGCACATTGCCGCAGACACCCTGGGCTTTGCCGACACTTCGGAACTGGTCCAGCACCCCCTGCCCTGGGTCGGGCAGGAGCGTGCCGAACAGGCCGCGCGCTTTGGGCTGGCCATGGAGCAGCCCGACTACAACCTGTTTGTGCTGGGCGAGGTGGGCAGTGGCCGCTCCTCCCTGCTACTGCAGAGCATGCAGGCCGTGGCGGCCAACCGCCCGGTTCCGCCCGACCTGTGCTACATCCACAACTTTGACGCGCCCGAGCGCCCCCGCGCGCTGCGCATGCCCGCTGGCCAGGGGCGCCAGTTGCGCCAGCTCATGGTGACGCTCACCCGCACCCTGCAAACCGAGATTCCACTGCGCCTCTCCAGCGAAGATTTCAAGGCCGAAGGCGAGCGCATTCGCGGCGCCTACAAGATCGAGGAGGCCAAGGCATACGGCGAACTCGATGCGTTTGCCGAGGCCCGGCACTTCACCCTGTTTCGGGAGTCGGGGCACCTGGTCTTCACGCTGATTGGCGACGCCGGCCACGCGCTGACCGAGGCCGAGGCCCGCGCCCTGCCCAAGGACAAGCGCGCCGAGATCGACCAGGCGGAGCAGGAGCTGCGCGCCGAGATTGCCCGTTTTCTGGAAAAAACCCGCCCGCTGGAGCGGGTCATGAACGAGGCCCTGGCCGCCCTGCG
>CAZDDK010000260.1:0-4334 GCA_964504185.1 uncultured Rhodoferax sp.
CGTTGTTGGCGCCGAACTTGGTGCGGGTGAACACCAGCACCTGGCTCCAGTTGTGTTCCTTGATGATGTGGGCCAGCAGGGCCTTCTTCTTGCCGCGACCGACCGGATGGATCACCTGGGTGATGCGCTGTACGGTGGTGTTGCGCGGAGTGACCTGCACGCTTTGCGGGTTCTTCAGCAGGCCCGCTGCCAGTTCGCGGATTTCATCGCTGAAGGTAGCGGAGAACAGCAGGCTCTGCTTTTCCGCAGGCACAAGGGCCAGCACCTTTTTCACGTCGTGGATGAAGCCCATGTCCAGCATGCGGTCGGCCTCGTCCAGCACCAGCATCTGCACCTGGCCCAGGTCCAGCATGCCCTGCTGCTGCAGGTCCAGGAGGCGCCCAGGGGTGGCCACCAGGATATCCACGCCCTTTTTGAGCTTGGAAATTTGTGGGTTCATACCGACGCCACCAAAGATTACGGTGGAACTGAGCTGCAGGTATTTGCCGTAGGTGCGAACAGACTCTTCGACCTGGGCGGCGAGTTCACGGGTGGGTGTGAGCACCAGGGCGCGGATGCCCGTACCACCAAACTTGTTCTGGGCGCTGCGGCTCATGGAGAGACGGTGCAGCAGGGGCAGGGTGAATGCGGCAGTTTTGCCGGTGCCCGTCTGGGCACCGCCCAGCAGGTCCTGTCCTTCCAGCACGAGGGGGATGGCCTGGGCCTGGATCGCGGTGGGAGTCTCGTAGCCTTGCTCGCGCACGGCCTTGACGATGGCCGCAGCCAGTTTCAATTCTTCAAAAGTCATGGATTGTGGCGCCCATCCAGGGCGCTAGGGATATCGGCCTGTCCCGGGGCCAGGGCACCGGTTCAGTCAAAGGCAGATGGATTCAAAAGCGGGATGCAGAATGGGTTTGCAGTCCCCAGCAATGTGCTGACGTTGCGGGCAACTGAAGCACCGCAACAGCGCGTATTGTCGCACGTTGCAGGCTGCTGCGCCAAAAATTGCGCAGCAGCCGTGTTTTGTAGGCACCACGGGCTGGTAACAATGTGTCGTAGGGACTAGTCACCGGGGGCGGCAACTGGGAGAATCTTTGAACAATGAAAAAGTTCTTGTTGCGACGGTTGGGCGTGGCCCACGAGCCCGGCAGTTTCAAGCCATCCGTGCAGGATTGCATGGAGGCGGTGTTGGAGCAAAGTGATACGCTGGCCACCGATGTTCTGGCGGGTTTGAAGGCGACCGTGTCTCCGGTTCGTCCCAAATCGGCACAGGGCATTCAAAACCCGGCCACCAAGGCGGCCATAGAACACGTCTGCGCCCAGGGAGACGCCTTCAAGGCGGCCTTTGCGGAGCACCTGCGCGTGGCGCTCTATGGTGGGGATGTTCAGCGCGTGGGGGTTCAGCCGTTGCGCTTCGATGACTTCCAGTTCCTGGAGGAAGAGCAGATCGATGCCAACATCGAATTCGCCCTGACCCAACAGGAAATTTCCATGGCGGTAGACGACACCCTGCCGCTGCTCAATGCCATGATGAGCAGCCTGTTGGGCTGGATGACAGTGCAGCCGCACCTCAATCCGCTCAAGCCCGAGTCCTTTGTGTACGCGCTGCGGGAAACCCTGGTCGAACTGGTTCCCAGCGACGAGGCACGCACGCCCCTGATGACACCCGCCGCAGGCATGCTGGGTGTCAGCATGCGCCAGTTGTACAAGGAGATTTCGGAGTGGCTGCGCTCACAGGGTGTGGAGCCGGTTGGCCCCGCCCTGCCATCTGGTGCGGCCGGTGGTCCAGGGAAACCTGTCGAAAATTCCGTCACCCGGACCCTTCTGACGCTGGACAAGCTGCGCCGGCTGCTCTCCGGTGAGCTCGATCCCGGCCCGTTGAACGGCAACATCAAGGATTTCACCCACACGGTGCCGGCGTCGTTTGTTGCGCTGGAGGACATGAAACTGATGGAGCCCATGATGAAGCGCCTGGCCGCACGTGCGAGCCAGGCCTCTGCCAAGGGTGATGCCGCTGCAGTGGACATGGTGGCCGAAAGCCGAGTCCAGCGCGACAAGTCCAAGAGCAAAAAGCTGGGCCGCGAACTGGGCGAGGAAGTGGTGCGCCTGATGCTGGAAAACCTGACGCAAGACCACCGCATGCTGGCCGGAGTGCGCCAGAACCTGAAGCAGATGGAGCCTTTGCTGATGACTTTGTCGCAGTCCGATGCCCGTTTTTTCAGCGAGCGCCAGCATCCGGCACGCCAGTTCATGGACAAGATCACCAACCGCAGCCTGGCATTTACGTCCGAAGACCAGCCCGGGTACGCCCACTTCCAGAAAATGCTGGAGAACTCGGTGGCGGTATTGGTGGGCAGTGGCGGGGACGCCGCAGGGTTTGCGCGGGTGTTGCACAAACTCGAGGAAGGGTGGGCGCGCGAGGAGCAGGAGCAGCGCCAACGTGCCGAGGAGGCCGCACGCAATTTGTTGCATGCCGAGCAGCGCAACCTGCTGGCGCAAAAGTTGGCCGAGGATTTCACCGCGCGCATCCAGAACAAGAAAGTGCCGGAAATTGTGGGTGTGTTCCTGCGCGGGCCCTGGGCCCAGGTGGTAGCGGAGTCGCAGCTGCGCTGTGCGGATGGCACGGTGGACGCCGATGGGTATCTTGGCTTGGTGGATGACCTGATCTGGAGCGTGCAGTTGAAGCTGGCCCGGCGCAACCGCGCCCGGTTGGTGGACATTGTTCCCGGCATGCTGGTCAAGATGCGCCAGGGGCTGGGACTGATCTCCTATCCCGAAGAGAAGATTCCGGTGTTCTTTGACGAGTTGATCACTTTTCACGAGCAAGCCTTTGAAGGTGCCCGGCCAACGCCAGCTCCCGAGGCGAGCGACAAGGCCAGCGCGGTGCACGAGCTCAGTGCGGTGGAAACCATCGGCCTTCCACTGGACGAATTCTGGATGGCGCAGGACGAGGCCGCCGACTCGGGATTCCTGCATGGCGCGCACAATCTGGGTCCTGAAGTCGAGGAGGATGAAACCCCCGATCCCGCTGCCCAGATGGCCTGGAGCGCCGAGAGCCTGAACACCGGCTCCTGGGTGGACTTGGCGTTGGGTGGTGTGTGGGTGCGCGCCCAGCTCACCTGGGCCAGCCCGCACAAGACTTTGTTCATGTTCATCTCGTCGGGGGGCATGGCGCATTCCATGTCGCGCCGCACCATGGACCGGCTGCGCGGCCTGGGCCTGATACGCCTGATCTCCGACGGCCGGGTGGTGGACCATGCGCTGGATGCAGTGGCCCAGGTGGCCTTGCGCAACGATGTGGAAAAGGCCGTAGGAAATTCCTAGCCGCCCTGCGAGGGTGGGCCTGGCAGCAAGGGAAGGCCCGGCAGTGCATCCAAATTCGGGCCGCTGACGGTGGGGTGCGGGTGCCGCAGTCGATAATGGGGGTTTTACCCCTCCACTCCTACAGATTCGCAATGGCCCAATACGTTTTTTCCATGAACCGCGTCGGCAAGATCGTGCCGCCCAAGCGGCATATTCTCAAAGACATTTCCCTGTCTTTTTTCCCCGGTGCCAAGATCGGCGTGCTGGGTACCAATGGCTCAGGCAAGTCCACGCTGCTCAAAATCATGGCAGGTGTGGACAAGGAAATCGAGGGCGAAGCCATTCCTATGGCCGGCTTGAACATCGGCTATCTGCCCCAGGAGCCGCAGCTGGACCCCACGCAAACGGTGCGTGAGAGTGTGGAAGCTGGCATGGGCAAGGTATTTGCTGCCAAGGCGCGCCTCGAAGAGGTGTACACCGCCTATGGTGCCGAAGACGCAGATTTTGACGCGCTGGCCGCCGAACAGGCTGAGCTGGAGGCCATCATCGCCACGGCAGGCACAGACTCCGAGCACCAGCTGGAAATTGCCGCCGACGCGCTGCGCCTGCCCCCGTGGGAGGCCAACATCGGTGTGCTGTCCGGCGGTGAAAAGCGCCGTGTGGCGCTGTGCCGCCTGCTGCTCTCCAAGCCCGACATGCTGCTGCTCGACGAGCCCACCAACCACCTGGACGCCGACTCGGTGGCCTGGCTGGAGCACTTCCTGCAGCGCTATCCCGGCACGGTGGTGGCCATCACCCACGATCGCTACTTCCTGGACAACGCCGCCGAGTGGATTCTGGAGCTGGACCGCGGCTCCGGCATTCCCTACAAGGGCAACTACTCCGACTGGCTGACCCAAAAGCAGGCCCGTCTGGAAGCCGAGCAAAAGGGCGAGGAAGCCCGTGCCAAGGCCCTGAAGAAGGAGCTGGAATGGTCGCGCCAAAACCCCAAGGCGCGCCAGGCCAAGAGCAAGGCCCGCCTGGCCCGTTTTGAGGAACTGAGCGATTACGAA
>CAZDDK010000261.1:0-4323 GCA_964504185.1 uncultured Rhodoferax sp.
AAGCCCGCGCGCAGCCCTGCGCATGGGGTGGGTGCCAGTGTGAGGTAAAGGTGGAGCCCGATGGGCGGGGGACACGAACGCCGGTACCCACCCCATGTGCAGGGCGGCCCCGGAACACCTACCCCACCTGGCAAATCTTCAGCATATTGGTGCCCCCAGGCGACCCCATGGGTTCGCCGCAGGTAATGGCATACACATCCCCGGTCTGCACGATGCTGCGGGACTTCAAATGGTTCTCGGCTTGCACCAATGCGGTATCGCGGTCGGCACTGGTGTCCACAAACAGGGGCCGCACGTTGCGGTACAAGGCCATCTTGCGTTGGGTGGCCACCTTGGAGGTCAAGGCATAAATGGGCACGCGGATCAGATGGCGGCTCATCCACAGTGCGGTGGAGCCACTGTCGGTCATGGCCACGATGGCCTTGGTACCCAGGTGGTGGGCGGTGAACAGCGCGCCCATGGCAATGGTCTGGTCGATGCGCTGGAAGGTCTTGCCAGTGAAGTCGGCTTCCAGCTCAAAATCCTCGTGGCCCTCGGCCGCATGGCAGATCTTGGCCATTTCAATGATGGTTTCCAGCGGGTATTTGCCCGCAGCGGTCTCGGCCGACAGCATCACGGCATCGGTGCCATCGAGCACGGCGTTGGCCACGTCGCTCACCTCGGCGCGGGTGGGCACCGGGTTGGTAATCATGGACTCCATCATCTGGGTGGCGGTGATGACCACGCGGTCATGCTCGCGGGCCAGCTTGATCATGCGCTTTTGCAGGCCGGGAACGATGGCGTTGCCCACCTCCACCGCCAAGTCGCCTCGCGCCACCATGATGCCGTCGCTGGCCAGCAGGATTTCCTCCAGGCGGGGGATCGCCTCGGCGCGTTCGATCTTGGCAATCAGGCCCGGCTTGTGGTTGAACTCGGCCGCCGCCACGTTGCACAGCTGGCGTGCCATTTCCATGTCGGTGGCGTTCTTGGGGAAGCTCACGGCCACGTAATCCGCCTGGAAGCGCATGGCGGTGCGAATGTCTTCCATGTCCTTGGCGGTCAGCGCAGGGGCAGTCAGGCCGCCGCCCTGCTTGTTGATGCCCTTGTTGTTGGACAGCTCCCCGCCCAGCTTGACCGTGGTGTGCACCGCCTCGCCCCGGACGGCGTCCACGGTGATCACGATCAGGCCGTCGTTGAGCAGCAGCACATCACCGGCCTTCACCTCGCGCGGCAGGGCCTTGTAATCCAGCCCCACGGCATCGATGTCCCCCAACTCAGTGCGGGCCGCATCCAGCACAAATTTCTGGCCCGGCTCGAGGAACACCTTGCCTTCGGCAAATTTGCCGACGCGGATCTTGGGGCCTTGCAGGTCGGCCATGATGGCGACCTCGCGCCCGGCGCGCTGGGCGGCTTCGCGCACCAGCTGGGCACGGCCAATGTGGTCCTGCGCCGTGCCGTGGCTGAAGTTCAGCCGCACCACGTTGACACCGGCCCGGATCATCTGCTCCAACAGGGCGGGATCGCTAGATGCGGGACCCAGGGTGGCAACAATCTTGGTGGCGCGACGTGGCATGAATCAGTCTCCTCGTGTGGTGCATTCATTGTCACACGGAACCCACGGCGCAACGGTTACAAGCGGGCGTCAAGCTGCAAGGCGGTGCCCTGCCTGGGCACACCCGCCTCGGGACAAACCCGCTTGGTGCCGGGCGCGCGCTGTGTTTCAATCAGGGCCCATGACCCCCCTTGACACCCCCATGGACACGCTGCTGGACAGCACCCATGGCAAGCCCAAGTTGCTGGTGGTGGACGATCAGGCCGTCAATATCCAGGTCATGCACCAGGTATTCGGTGCGGACTGTCAGGTGTTCATGGCCACCAGCGGGGTGCAGGCCCTGGCGATCTGTGCCTCCAATCCCCCGGATCTGATTCTGCTGGACGTGGTGATGCCTGGCATGGACGGGTTTGAAGTCTGCGCCCAACTCAAGGTCGGCGAGGCCACCCGCAACATTCCCGTGATCTTCGTCACCGCCCATACCGACGCCGCGCAGGAAACGCATGGTTTGAGCCTGGGTGCGGTGGACTTCATTGCCAAGCCCATCAACCCGGCGGTGGTGCGCGCACGGGTCAAGACCCACCTGACGCTGAAGTTCCAGTCCGATTTGCTGCGCAGACTGGTGTTTCTGGACGGACTGACGGGTGTCTTCAACCGCCGCTATTTCGACCAGCAACTGGCACTGGAATGGGCGCGCGCCAGCCGCAGCGGCACACCGCTGTCGATGGTGTTGCTGGATGTGGACCACTTCAAACAGTACAACGACCACTACGGTCACCAGGCAGGTGACGAGTGCCTGCGACTGGTGGCGCAAACACTCAAGTCCGGCCTGCGCCGCCCCGCCGACCTGGTGGCCCGCTACGGCGGCGAGGAGTTTGCCTGCATCCTGCCCGACACACCCTTTCGGGACGCCCTGGCACTGGCGCAGGATCTGGAACACACGCTGCGCGACCAGAAAATTCCCCATGCCAGTTCCAACGTGGCACCCGTCGTTACCGCCAGCCTGGGCTTGGCGACCCGCCAGAGCGGCTCCCTCGGAGATGCGTCGGCCCTGCTGGGACTGGCCGACCAGCAACTCTACAACGCCAAGCAATCGGGTCGCGCCCGCGTGTGCGGCGCGGCCCTGGATTGAAGGCCCCCATGGGCGCACCCCATTTCCGCCACACCAATGGTGTCTAATGGCAGTTCCATGGAACTGAACCTGTCCTCGCGCTCGATTCGTTTGGCCGACCACCTGGTCCGCTTGAGTGGACAACGCCGTCGCGACGCCCTTTTGACCGACATCACCCTGGCCCTGGCCGAGACCGTCGAGTCCCAGCAGGTGGCGCTTTTCAGTCTGGTGCATGACGACAACCAGCGCTTTTGGCTGCCGCTGACCCTGGCCCGCGCCGACCAGCCGGTGCGCGTGCTGTCAGACCCCATGCGCACCGAACTGAGCATGCTCACCCCACTGGCCGACGAACCGCAGCGCGCACGCTGCCTGGACGAAATCAAAGCCGTCATCGACACACCGTGCGCCGAGCGCCCGTACTACCTCAGCCGCTTCCCCGGTGTGCTGGGAAATGGGGCCACGCCCTGGGGTGTGGTCGAAATACGCAGCCAGCGCGCGCTGGCGCAACCGGACGAGATCGCCATCACGCGGCTGCTGATTCTGTACGGCAACATGCTGGACATGCTGGACTACAGCGAATGCGACGCACTCACCGGGCTATGGAACCGCAAACCGTTTGACGACCTGTTCTACAAGACCCTTCTTCCGACGCAGCCCCTGGAAACTACCGACCCGCCTCCCGATGGAACCGAGCACCGGGCCACCACCCCACCCGCGAAGTTCTGGCTGGCCATGGTGGACATTGACCACTTCAAACAGGTCAACGACACCTACGGCCACCTGATTGGCGACGAGGTACTGATCCTGGTGGCGCGCCTGCTGCGCAGCGCCTTTCGGGTCTATGACCGGGTCTACCGGTTTGGCGGCGAAGAATTCGTGGTGGTCCTGCGCAGCAGCGAGCACGACGGGGCCGTTGCGGCGGTGGAGCGTTTTCGGGCCAGCATGGAGGCCTATGAGTTTCCACAGGCGGGGCGCATCACCGCCAGCGTGGGCGTCACCGAAATCGTTTCCGGCGACACGCCAGCCGCCGCCTGCGAGCGGGCCGACCAGGCTGTTTATTACGCCAAGCACCACGGCCGCAACCAGGTGTGCAGCCAGGCCGACCTGGTACGCCGCGGCCTGCTCACCGCAGATGTCAAGGTGGGTGACGTCGAGCTGTTCTAGTGCAGCGCCAAAGACCAAGCGCAAAATTGGCAGTTAGCCCGCGTATTTATTGACAATATAGCTATTATATTTATAGCACTTCACCCTGCAAACCGGCGCGACAGCACCTCAAACGCCGGCAGCGTCTTGCCCTCCAGCACCTCCAGAAAGGCCCCCCCGCCGGTGCTGATGTAGCCCACCTGCTGCTCAATGCCGTACTTGGCGATGGCCGCCAGCGTATCGCCGCCACCGGCAATGCTGAATGCGCTGGACTCGGCAATCGCCTGCGCAATCACCCGGGTGCCGTTCTCGAACGCTGCAAACTCAAACACGCCCACGGGGCCGTTCCAGACAATGGTGCCTGCCTTCATCAACTGCTCGGCCAGGGCCTTGGCCGTCTGTGGGCCAATGTCCAGGATCAGGTCATCGTCGGCCACGTCGGTGGCGGCCTTGATGGTGGCAGGTGCATCGGCGGCAAAGGTCTTGGCAGTCACCACATCGGTGGGGATCGGCACTGCCGCGCCACGGGCTTTCATGG
>CAZDDK010000262.1:0-4288 GCA_964504185.1 uncultured Rhodoferax sp.
GATGAACTGCGCGGCCTTGGTCGAGCCGTTGGGCTGGATCGGACCGTTGTTGCCCAGGATGCCCACCAGATGGCCTTGGACGCGGGCGTGGCCACACACGGTCTCAGGCGCATAGTCGGCCTTGAACTCCAGAAAGTCCGAACCATCGGCCAGGCGGGCAATGACCTCGCGTACATCGTAGGGTTCGCGCTCGTCTGCGGGCACGATGCCCATCAGCTCCTGCTCGTCAAACAGCGGCTCGGTGAAGGAAGCCGCAGCCGGGGCAACATCCCAGCGCAGCTTGTCCATCACCTCGCGCGCCAAGCCAATGGCGTGGGCGTCGTCCTCGCTCAGGTACTCGCCCAGGCCGGTCACCTGGGCGTGGGTTTCGGCACCGCCGAGTTCGTCGTCGGTGGCGTCCTCGCCGATGGCTGCCTTGACCAATGGGGGGCCGGCCAGGTAGATGCTGGAGCGTCCCCGCACCAGGATCACATAGTCCGACAGCCCCGGCAGGTACGCACCGCCGGCCGTGCTGGAGCCATGCACCACCGCGATTTGCGGCAGACCCATGGCGGACATGCGCGCCTGGTTGGCAAAGCTGCGTCCCCCGTCAATGAATATCTCGGCCTGGTACATCAGGTTGGCCCCCCCGCTCTCGACCAGCGAGATCAGTGGCAACTTGTTTTCTTGCGCAATCTGCTGGATGCGCAGGCCCTTTTTGAGGCCCATGGGTGCCACGGTACCGCCCTTGACCGCGCTGTCGTTGGCAGAAATCACGCAGCGCTTGCCCGCCACCACGCCGATGCCGGCAATGGCCCCGCCGCCCATGACCGACTTCTTGCCATCGTCATCGTGCATGTTCAGCCCAGCCAGTCGGCTGATTTCCAGGAAGGGAGTGCCACGGTCCAGCAGGCGCGCCACCCGCTCACGCGGCAACAGCTGGCCTCGCTTTTCGAACTTGTCGCGCTTGGATTCGGACTCCGCAATCACCAGGCCCTCCAAACGCTGCACCTCGGCCAGCAAGCCATGCATGCGCTGCGCATTGGCGGCAAATGCGCCCGACAGCGGGTTGATCTTGGAACGGATAACGGGCATGGCACTGTGTCCTGGTGAGATGGAGTGAATGCATTAGACGGCATGGTGACGTTAACGTCAATCAAATGCCGCATAGGTGTTTTTACTAATGTTTAGGTAATGGTGGGCTGCTAGCATCCACTGCGTTTCCACCCACAACCTCTGAAGGACGTTCCATGGATCTCCAAGCCTGTACCGAAGCCATCCGCACCAAAGTAGGTGCCGACAGCGGCCTGGCCGCTACGCTGAAATTTGACTGTGGTGCCGATGGCGTGATCCGCATCGACGGTGCCGCCACCCCCAACACCGTGACCAATGACAACCTGGACAGCGATTGCACCGTGGGCATTACCCTGGACAACCTGAACGCGCTGCTCAGCGGCGATCTGGAGCCCACCACCGGCTTCATGGCCGGCAAGCTCAAGGTGTCGGGCGACATGGGCGTGGCCATGCGCCTGCAACGCGTGATTTGAGTTGGACCGCGTGACCGATTCCAGCGCACAGGCCTTTGTCGACTCGCACCGCGACGAGGGCACCACCGAACTCTTCGGCATCACGGAGCTGTGCCGCGCCTTCGGCATCACCCTGCGCGCGCTGCGCTTTTACGAGGACAAGGGCTTGCTGTCCCCCCGGCGCATCAACGGCGCACGCGTCTACACCCGCCGCGACCGCGCCCGCCTGGCCCTGATCCTGCGCGCCAAGGCCATCGGATCCCCGCTGTCGGAAATCAAGCGCTACCTGGATTTATACGGCGTGCAGGGTGAAGGGCGATCGCAGCAACTGAGCTACGTCATCGAGCGCACGGACCAAGAAATCGCCCAACTGGAAAAGAAGCGAACCCAAATCGAGGAAACTCTGGCGGAGCTGCGGGTCATCAACACCAGCTGCCGCAGCCAACTCGAGGCGCGCCTGCAGACCCCCAAGGGTTGACACCACCGGCACCCGAATTTACTAGCGAAATCCGCCTGTAGCCCGCGCAAATATTAGCAGTGTTGCTACACAATATATAGCATATTGCGGCACACTCCACATCGTGCTGCAGGGGGTGCAGCACCGCAGCGCCGCGTCATTCGGCAAAGCCAGGCGTTGGCACTACACTGCACCCTTGTCATTCGCCACTCTGGTCCATTCATGACGCTTTGGCCCGCCCTTGCTGCCTTCAACCTGCTCCTGGCCTGTGTCGCCTTGGGCTTGTATGTGCGCGAGCGCCAGCGGCAACGCCATCTGACCACCAGGCTCTCAACCGTGTCCCTGCAAGTAGCCAGCCGGGCCGAACGCGACGAACTGACCGGCATGCTGTCCCGCTCGGGCTTTGACCTTGTCCTGGAACGCCGCGCCCAGGCAACCGATGGGGAAACCGGGACATTCTGCGTGCTGTACATCGCGCTGGACAACTTTGCGTTGCTGCACGAGGCGCTGGGGCAGAAGTCCGGCAACCTCATGCTGCGGGAAGTCTCGCGCCGATTGGGACGCTGTGTGGACACGACTGCCGAGGGATGCCATGTGGCGACCGGCGAGTTCTCACTGCTAATCAATGGCGACCTGGAGTCCGGCAGTGCCTGCGCCAGGCGCATATTTCAGTCCCTGGCGGAGCCGCTGACGATCGAGTCGCAACGCTCCCAGCTGACCTGCTCCATCGGTATTGCGCTCTACCCCGAACACGGCTCCGTCCTCAAGTTGGTGGACAACGCAGCCCTGGCCATGCGCAGCGTCAAACAAAGCGGCGGTGGCGACTTTTGCGTCTATGACCACACGATGGGCCTGCAGGTGCGCGAGCAGGCCGTGCTGTTCAACGACCTGCGCAATGCCCTGACCCGTGGCGAGTTTGAGCTGTACTTTCAGCCCAAAGTAGACGCGCTCAGCCTGCAGATCACGGCTGCGGAAGCCTTGCTGCGCTGGCACCACCCTCAGCGCGGATTGGTCAGCCCCACCGTCTTCATCCCACTGGCGGAACAATACGGTCTGATCGGGGCCATTGGCCACTGGGTCATCGAGGAAGCCTGTCGCAAGGCTTCGCGCTGGCGCGAGCGCGGCTTGCGCATGCGGGTCGCAGTCAACATTTCGGGCTATCAGATGCGCGAAGACGATCTGGTAGACCGCATTGAATCCGCGCTTCAGCGCAATGGGATCCAGCCCGAGCGCTTTACCTGCGAAATCACCGAGTCCGTGGCCATGGAGGACACCAAGGTCACCCAGCTGACCTTTGAGCGCATGCGCAACGCGGGCTTTCACGTCTCGGTGGATGACTTTGGTACCGGCTACTCCAGCCTTGCCGCTCTGCGCAAGTTGCCCGCCGCCGAGCTGAAAATTGATCGGGCTTTTGTCATGGATCTCGAAGAGTGCGAGGACGCGCGCTCCATCGCCCAGTCCATCGTCACCATGGCCAACGCACTCAATCTGCGCGTGGTCGCCGAAGGCGTGGAAACCCTGGGGCAGCGTGACTTGTTGGTGCGCATGGGCTGCAATGAACTGCAGGGTTTTTTATTTGCCCTGCCCATGCCCGCCTACGAACTCGAACAGATGGCGATGGGGGACCAGCCGCCCGAGATCGCGTTTCGCCGCTCCCTGTTCTCCGAGACCTATCTGGGCAAGTTGGACTGAAGTCCCTCCCGCATCGTTGCGGCACATCTTGCAACGGATTGTTACCAAGGCACTTGCAATTCGGGGGCAATTTCCTATAGTTGCATGACCTTGTTCACTGCGGAAAGGTGGCTCCTATCGGCAAACATCGCCCACTCTTCTCCTTTTCGCCGGACGACTTCCGCCCGGCATGCGCCACCCCCGTGTGACGCGCACGGTCGCTTGCAGCGGCACACCCGCAAAGCCCCATTCCAATTTGGGGCTTTGCCCATTGTGGGTGCAGCGACCGCATCGAGCGAAGCGCGCATCGATTCCGATAAAGAAAAAGCCACCAGTCTCGCGACTGGTGGCTTTTTAATTTTGGCGGAGTGGACGGGACTCGAACCCGCGACCCCCGGCGTGACAGGCCGGTATTCTAACCAACTGAACTACCACTCCGCAGTGGTGCAGCTTTTGCCCGATGCATAAAAGCTTCGAGCCAAGTGCTACAAACTTGGCGACCCTACGGGGATTCGAACCCCGGTACTCACCGTGAAAGGGTGATGTCCTAGGCCTCTAGACGATGGGGTCAAAACCTTGGACGAATCCGCTCTCGAAAACTTTGGTGGAGGTAAGCGGGATCGAACCGCTGACCTCTTGCATGCCATGCAAGCGC
>CAZDDK010000263.1:0-4264 GCA_964504185.1 uncultured Rhodoferax sp.
CCCGAGTTCACCATGATGGAGTTCTACGCGGCCTACTGGAACTACCAGGACTTGATGGGCTTTACCGAGGCACTGGTGCGCGATGCGGCCATGAAGGCCGTGGGCACCCTGCAATTGAGCTACGGCGGCAAGCCGGTGGACCTGTCCCAGCCGTTCGAGCGCCTGACCATTGTGCAGGCCATTGCCAAGTACACCGGTGCCGGCCCGCACGTGGACGACGCCGAATGGCTCCAGCGCGCGCTGCAGAAGCTCGGCCTGACTGAGGCCAAGAACCAGCTCTCCACCCGCAGCCTGGCCAGCCTGCAGGTCATGTATTTCGAGGAAACCGTGGAAGAAATGCTGTGGCAGCCCACCTTCATCTGCGAGCATCCGGTCGAAATCTCCCCCCTGGCGCGGGCCAGCGACACCAACCCCGGTGTCACCGAGCGCTTTGAGCTTTACATCACCGGCCGCGAGTTCGGCAATGGATTCTCCGAGTTGAACGACGCCGAAGACCAGGCCGCGCGCTTCCACTCCCAGGTGGCCGCCAAGGACAGTGGCGACGACGAGGCGATGTACTACGACCACGACTTTGTGCGCGCGCTGGAATACGGCATGCCTCCCACCGGCGGCTGCGGCATTGGCATCGACCGCCTGATGATGCTGCTGACCGACAGCCCCAGCATTCGCGACATCATTCTCTTCCCTGCGCTGCGCCGCGAGGTATAGAGCAATTATCGGCTCTAGCCCGCGTAAATACTCATTGTGTCGCTATGAATAGCGTAGCGTTTTCGACACTGAAGTTTTTGCAAGGCTATTCGGACGAGACCCTGGCGCAGGTGCGGCACATGCTGGAGGGCGCGCGCATCGCGCCGTGGCTGCTGCAAAAGTACCCAGGTGCCCATGGAGTGCGCACCGACCGTGCGCTGTACGGCTACACGCAGGCCCTCAAAAACGAATACCTGCGCGGCTCCGACCCCCTGTCCAAGGTCGTTTTTGACAGCAAACTGCAAATCGTGCAGCACGCCTTGGGCACCCACACCAACGTGGCGCGCGTGCAAGGCGCCAAGCTCAAGTCCAAGCGCGAGATCCGCATTGCCGCGCTGTTCAAGGACACGCCCGAGGCCTTTTTGCGCATGATCGTGGTGCACGAGCTGGCCCATCTGCGCGAGCGCAACCACGACAAGGCCTTCTACCAGCTGTGCATCCACATGGAGCCCCAGTACCACCAGCTCGAGTTTGAGCTGCGCCTGTACCTGACCTACCTGGAAGCGGGCGGGGTGCGTTTGTGGGCACCCGGGGGCATCCGCTGAAACGCTATATTGTTGATAGCAACAAACGCTTATTTCACGCGGGCTATATGCCAAAATAGCCCACAGACTTTTTGCCAACCGAGGATTCCCATCATGTCCCGTCCCGCTGTTTGGGCCACCAAGATCGTCACCCTGGTCCAGGGAGGCAACCTGCAGGCCGCACTGGCGCAGATCAAGGTAGCCCCTTCCGTCAAGGACGTGGAGCAGCTGCGCACCGTGCTCACCACCCGCGGCCTCATGGCTCGCAATCCCCTGCTGGATGCCGCCACGCAAGACCAGATCGACGCGCTGCGGGGTTCCCGCCTGCACCGCGCGCCCTGAGCGGGGGACCGTTGCCGGATCAGGCGATCCAGTCCAGCGCGTGCATGTAGGCCGGTTGCACCATCAGCGCATCCCACTCGGGTGCGGGGGTGGTCGGCAGCAGCGCACGGCGGCGCACTTCGCTGGCGTCACGGGGCTGCCACTGGCCCTTGAGCTGGGCTTCGGTCAGGCCGGCCACCAGCTCATCGACCGCTGCGCCGCCGCCCACACTCTCGGGCGTGGACTGGTTGCACAGCAGCACCATGTCGCAACCGGCGGTCAGCGCCGCGATGGCTGCCTCGGTATAGCTGACCGGCCTGCCATCGATCCGGCGGGCACCGGCCATGGACAGGTCGTCGCTGAAAATCGCGCCACCAAAGCCCAGTTGGCCACGCAGGATGTCGTTCAGCCAGGTGCTGGAAAAACCCGCAGGACGCGCATCCACCTTGGGATAGATCACGTGGGCCGGCATCACGCTGGTGACAACGGTGTTGAGCCAGCGGTAGGGAGCGGCATCGTCGGCCAGGATGGCCCTCTGGCTGCGCTTGTCCACCGGAATGGCGGTGTGCGAATCGGCCTTGACGAAGCCGTGTCCGGGAAAGTGCTTGCCGCAGTTGGCCATGCCGCTCTGCAGCAGGCCGTGCATCAGGCTTTTTGCCAGCAGGCTCACCACGCGCGGGTCGCGGCCGAAGGCGCGGTCGCCGATGACACTGCTGCTTCCGTAATCCAGGTCCAGCACCGGCGTAAAACTCAGGTCCACGCCGCAGGCACGCAGTTCGGCACCCAGCACGTAGCCGCAGGCAGTCGCCGCGTTGGTGGCGTCCAGCGGGCCGGCCTTCTTTTTGGCCGCGGGCGCGGCCAGCCACATCTCGCCCAAGGCGCGCATCGGCGGCAGGTGGGTAAAGCCGTCGGTCTTGAAGCGCTGCACCCGGCCGCCTTCGTGGTCCACGCAGATCAGCAGGTCGGCGCGTACCTTCTTGATGTCTGCGCACAGGGCCGTAAGCTGGGCGCGGTCCTGCCAGTTGCGGGCAAACAGGATCAGGCCGCCGACCAGCGGGTGCGCGAGGCGCTGGCGATCGTGCTGGCTCAGGGTCAAACCGGCGATATCGATGATCAAGGGGGCATGGAAGGTCATGATTTGCTATAAATTATGTAGCTATATCGTCATATTGTACGCGGGCTAGCGGCCAATTTCCATACCACCATCTAGAACACCATGGACTGGTGCACACTTGCTACATGACACCACCCGCCAGCGACTCCGACTTTCCCACCCTACAAACAGCGCGCCTGCAACTGCGCGAAATAACCCCCGCCGATGCACCGCAGCTGCTGGCCATCCACGGCGATACCCAGTCCATGCGCTGGTTTGGCAGCGACCCGCTCACCGAGCTGCAGCAGGCCGAAAAACTGGTCGCGCTGTTTGCCAGCTGGCGCAGGCTCCCCAACCCCGGTGTGCGATGGGGCATTGCAGTGCGTGGCAGTGGGGCCTTGATCGGCACCTGCGGCCTCTTCAAATGGAACCGGTCCTGGCACAGTTGCACGCTGGGGTATGAACTGTCCCGCCAGGCCTGGGGCCAGGGCTATATGCGCGAAGCCCTCGCGGCCGCGCTGGACTGGGGTTTTGCGCGCATGGCCCTGAACCGAGTGGAAGCCCAGGTGCACCCGGACAACGCTCCATCCCTCAAAAGTGTGGAGGCCCTGGGGTTCGTGTACGAGGGGCGTTTGCGCCAGGGCGGTTTCTGGCTGGGGCAGTACCACGATCTGCTGCAGTATGGCCTGCTGCGCAGCGACTACCGGGAAGCATGAGCCGCGCTTAGCGGTGCTCCACCACGCAGAAGCTGGCTGCATAGTCGGTCTCGTCCGTTACGCTGATGTGGGCGCTGAGCTGGCGGGCGTCAAACCAGTCTTTCAGTTCGCCATGCAACACGATGGCGGGCGCGCCGCTGGGCAGCGTGGCGATTTCGCATGCGCGCCAGGTCATGGGCATGCGCATGCCTAGCCCTATGGCCTTGCTGAAGGCTTCCTTGGCGGAGAAGCGGGTGGCCAGGTAACGCACACCGCGTTCGGGCCAGCGGGTACTGCGGGCCTGCCAGGTGGCGAACTCCGCCTCGCTCAGAATCTTGGCGGCAAAACGATCGCCATGGCGCTCCAGGCTCTCGCGGATGCGGCGCACGTCACAGATATCGGTGCCGATGCCGTAGATCACTTCAAACAGTCCATGTAGGCCTTGATCGTCGCGTCATAGCCCAGCTCCAGCGCGTCGGCAATCAGGGCATGGCCGATGGAGACTTCCTGCAGCCCCGGCACGGCGCGGGCGAAGGCGGCCAGATTGTCACGGTTGAGGTCGTGGCCGGCGTTCACGCCCAGGCCGGCGTCCAACGCGGCCTGGGCGGCGCGGGCAAAGCGCTGCAGTTGGGCATCCTGCGCAGGAGTGCCCCAGGCAGCGGCATAGGGTTCGGTGTAGAGCTCGATGCGGTCCGCTCCCACGGCCCGGGCAGCTGCCATGGCGGCAGGTTCGGCGTCCATGAACAGGCTGACGCGCAGACCCAGCGCATGGGCCTGGGCGATCAGCGGCTGGAGTCGCTCGGCATCGTCGGGAAAGGCCCAGCCATGGTCGCTGGTGAATTGGCCTTGCGCATCCGGCACGAAGGTGACCTGGTGCACCGGCA
>CAZDDK010000264.1:0-3251 GCA_964504185.1 uncultured Rhodoferax sp.
TGGGCATCAGGTCCGAGGTGAACTGTACCCGCGAGAACTGCAGGCCAAAGGTGCGGGCCAGCGCGTGTGCCAGGGTGGTCTTGCCCACGCCGGGAACGTCGTCAATCAGCAGGTGGCCCCCCGCCAGCAGGCAGGCTACGCAATCCTGCACCTGCGTGGGCTTGCCCACGATCACCGTGTTAAGCTGGCCGAGCAGGGATTTGAGTTTGTGTTGTGCGTCCATGGCAGGACGTTACCCGAAAATATGGATAGGCGCGTGCAGTGGTGAACAAGACCGGTTACTTTACCCACCCCGATTGCTGGAAACACGAAATGGGCGCGGGGCACCCCGAATGCCCCGAGCGGCTGACTGCGATTGAGGACCGCCTCCTGTGCGGCGGCGTGGCCGATGGGCTGCAGCGGCGCGAAGCCCCGCAGGCCTCACTCACCGACGTGGAACTGGCCCACGGGCGCATGCACGTGGCGGCGTTGCGCGGTTTGACCGACGGACTGCGCGAGGAAATACAGGCGGGCGGTCCCCGCCATGCCCAGATCGACCCCGATACCGCGCTCAATGTGCATACATGGGACGCTGCCTTGCGTGCCGCCGGGGCGGCCATTGCAGCCACTGATGCGGTGGTGGCGGGCGAACTGGAGAACGCGTTTTGCGCGATCCGCCCACCAGGCCACCATGCCTGTCGTGACAAGGCCATGGGCTTTTGCTTTTTCAACAACGTCGCCATCGCGGCGCGCTACGCATTGGAGCGCCATGGCTTGAAGCGTGTGGCCATCGTGGACTTCGACGTGCACCACGGCAATGGCACGGAGAACATTGTCGCGGGCGACCAGCGCATTCTGATGGTGGGCTTTTATCAGCATCCCTTTTATCCCGAGGGCGGTGCCCGCTCACAGGCCAGCAACCTGGTGAACCTGCCGGTGCCGGCCCGCACCACGGGTGCGCAGGTGCGCGAACTGGTGACGGCGCACTGGTTGCCACGGTTGGACGCCTACAGGCCAGAAATGGTCTTCATCAGCGCCGGCTTTGATGCGCATTGCGCGGACGACATGGGCCAGATGGGGCTGGTGGAAGACGACTACGCCTGGATCACCCAGCGCATCAAGGACATTGCTGTGCGCCACGCCCATGGGCGTATTGTTTCGTGCCTGGAAGGGGGCTACAACCTGGAGGCCCTGGGCCGCAGCGTGGAAGCCCATGTGCGTGTACTGGGAGGAATGTGACCATGGCCGGTAGTGCGCGGGTTTCGGCCCCACAACCCATTGATGACCTGAGCGGCTGGTTGAATGCCTTTGCCCAGCCCACCGTGTTGGTGGAACTGCTGGTGCTGGTTGTCTGCGTGGCCCTGTCCTGGGCTCTGGTGGTGGCGTTGCGGCGTGCGGTGGGGCAGCGCGATGACGCCTCTGTGTGGTTTGGCCTGCGGGATGTGGACGGTGTTCTCTTTCCCCTGCTGTTGCTGTGCCTGGGTTACGCGGCCCGCGCCGTGTTGGAATCCCTGCTGACAGTGGCCGTGTTCAAGGTGGCCCTGCCCGTGCTGATGGCGCTGGTGGTGATCCGAATCGGCGTCAAGGTGCTGCGGGTTGCCTTTGCAGAGGCGCGCTGGGCGCGTTCGCTGGAGCACACGATCTCCTGGGTCGCCTGGCTGGCCATGGTGATGTGGGTCAGTGGGCTGGCACCGGTGGTGCTGAACGAACTGGACCAGATCACCTGGAAGGTGGGTGGCACCAAGTTGTCGGTGCGCACCATGATCGAGGGTGCATTGACGGCTGGTGCGGTGCTGATCATCACACTGTGGATTTCGTCGGCACTGGAGACCCGCCTGCTGCGCTCGGCCACCGGGGGCGAGCTATCCCTGCGCAAGGCGGTGAGCAACGCCACGCGGGCACTGTTGATGTTTGTCGGGCTGATGCTGGCGCTGTCGGCCGTGGGTATTGACCTGACGGCTCTTTCTGTTCTGGGCGGCGCGGTGGGCGTGGGCATTGGTTTTGGCCTGCAAAAGCTGGCGGCCAACTACATCAGCGGCTTTGTGATCCTGGCCGAGCGCAGCATGCGCATTGGCGACAGCGTGCGGGTGGACAACTTCGAGGGCATCATCACCCAGATCAATGCCCGCTACACCGTGGTGCGCTCGCCGGGTGGGCGTGAATCCATCGTGCCCAACGAAATGCTCATCACCAGCCGGGTGGAGAATCTGTCGCTGGCCGACTCGCACCTGCACCAGACCACCACGGTGTCCGTGGCCTATGACAGCAACGTGGAGCAGGTGAGCGATTTGTTGTTGCAAGCGGCACTGGCACAGGAGCGCGTGCTGAAGGACCCGGCACCGGCGGTGCACCTGTCTTCCTTCGGGGCCGACGGACTGGAGTTCACGGTGGGCTATTGGCTGCGCGACGTGGAAAACGGCCAGATGAACCTGCGCTCGGATGTGAACCGCGCCATTCTGGCGTCTCTGCGCGCGCACCGGATCGAGATTCCCTTTCCCCAACGCGTGGTCCACAACCGCTGATTCCCCTGGGTGACAGATTCTGCTTGTGGGTGGTCGATCTGGGGCTATAATCAGAAAAAGCACGATCGTTCTATTTTGTAATTTGTGCCGAATCCGCCGTTGCAGTGCCCACCCGGACGGACCCCGGCATAGAATCGCAGAGTTGACGTGTACGTCAAGTCCAACCAATCTCTAACTCTCTGGAGCGGCAGCAATGAAAGTCCTGGTAAGCGTCAAGCGCGTGGTCGATTACAACGTCAAGGTTCGGGTCAAGTCTGACGGTTCCGGCGTGGACATCGCCAACGTCAAGATGAGCATGAACCCCTTTGACGAAATCGCCGTCGAAGAGGCTGTGCGCCTGAAGGAAAAAGGCGTGGTGACCGAGGTCATCGCCGTCTCTGCAGGGGTGGCCCAATGCCAGGAAACCCTGCGCACCGCCATGGCCATCGGTGCGGACCGCGCCATTCTGGTGGAAACCAACGAAGAACTGCAGCCCCTGGCCGTCGCCAAGCTGTTGAAGGCCCTGGTGGACAAAGAGCAGACCGGTCTGGTCATTTTGGGCAAACAGGCCATTGACGACGATTGCAACCAGACCGGCCAGATGCTCGCGGCCCTGGCCGACATGCCCCAGGGCACGTTCGCCAGCAAGGTTGACATTCAGGACGGCAAGGTCCTGGTGACCCGCGAGGTGGACGGCGGCGCAGAAACCCTGTCCCTGAGCCTGCCCGCCGTGGTCACCACCGATTTGCGTCTGAACGAGCCGCGCTACGT
>CAZDDK010000264.1:3283-4256 GCA_964504185.1 uncultured Rhodoferax sp.
GCCCAACATCATGAAGGCCAAGAAAAAGCCGCTGGAAACATTGACCCCCGAGGCCCTGGGCGTCAATGTCGCGCCCCGCATCAAGACACTCAAGGTGGCGGAGCCCGCCAAGCGCAGTGCCGGCATCAAGGTGCCCGACGTTGCCACCCTGGTTGCAAAACTCAAGACCGAAGCAAAGGTAATCTGATCATGACCGCACTCGTTATTGCCGAACACGACAACGCATCCATCAAGGGTGCCACCCTCAACACCGTGACCGCCGCTGTGCAATGCGGTGGCGACGTCCACGTTCTGGTGGCAGGCAGCAATGCCGGTGCCGCCGCGGCCGCCGCGTCCCAGATCGCGGGCGTGTCCAAGGTGCTGCATGCCGACAGCGATGCCCTGGCCCACGGCCTGGCAGAAAACCTGACCGCCCAGGTGCTGGCGATTGCCGGCAGCTACAGCCACATCCTGTTTGCCGCCACCGCTACCGGCAAGAACGCTGCCCCCCGCGTGGCTGCCAAGCTGGACGTGGGTCAGATCTCGGATATCACCAAGGTCGATGCCCCCGACACGTTTGAGCGCCCCATTTACGCCGGCAATGCCATTGCAACCGTCCAGAGCGGCGATGCCACCAAGGTCATGACCGTGCGCACCACCAACTTTGATGCCGCTGCCGCAACGGGCGGCAGCGCTGCGGTGGAAACTGTGGCAGCCGTTGCCGCCAGTGCGCAGTCCACCTACGTGGGCAGCGACATTGCCAAGAACGACCGTCCCGAACTAACCGCCGCCAATATCATCGTCTCTGGCGGTCGTGCATTGGGTTCGTCCGAAAAATTCAATGAAGTCATGACCCCGCTGGCCGACAAGCTCGGTGCAGCCATTGGTGCCAGCCGCGCAGCGGTGGATGCCGGTTATGCCGCCAACGACCTGCAAGTGGGCCAAACCGGCAAAATCGTCGCACCCCAGCTGTATGTGGCTGCCGGCATCTCGG
>CAZDDK010000265.1:0-4217 GCA_964504185.1 uncultured Rhodoferax sp.
TGTGATCGACAGAAAAACAGGGCTCTAGCCCGCGTATTTACTATTTGTTTAGCTACCTTTTTTGTAGCAAATCAATACCCGTGGCACTTGCGTCAGGTCAAGACCTGCCCGACACCGCAGCCTAGAATCGGGCGGTGTCCACCCCTTCGGAACCGCACGCATGCCACCCTCCCTGATACGCCGCCTCGCACTGGCCTTGCTCGTCGCCTGCCTGTTGGGCGGGGCACTTTGGTGGGCCAAACGCCCCAAGCCCGTGGCGGTGCTGGTCGCTGCCATTGACCGGGGCAAGGTTGAATCCAGCATCGCCAACACCCGGGCTGGCACGGTGGAGGCCTGCCTGCGCACCAAGCTCTCGGCCACCATGGGCGGGCGCATCGAGGTGCTGGCCGTCAAGGAAGGCGACCAGGTCAAAAAGGGCCAGCTGCTGATGAAGCTGTGGAATGACGACCAGCAGGCCCAAAGCACCCTGGCCCGGGCCCAGGTGGAAACGTCCCGCAAACGCGTGGTGGAAGCCTGCACCGTGGCGGCCCAAGCCGAGGCCGAGGCCAAGCGCCAGGCCGCACTCTTTCAACAGGGCTTTGTGTCCAGTTCGCGCGACGAGCAGGCCCGCTCCGAGGCCCAGGCACGCCGTGCCAGTTGCGACACAGCCAAGGCCGATGTCCACCAGGCCCAGGCCCGCGTCAGCGCGACCCAAGTGGAGCAAAAGCGCACCGTGCTCTACGCCCCCTTTGCCGGCACGGTGGCCAAGATCGTGGGTGAGGTCGGTGAATACTCCACACCCTCCCCTCCCGGCGTGCCCACGCCCCCCGCCATCGACCTGATCGACGACACCTGCCTGTATGTGCGCGCCCCCATGGACGAGGTGGATGCACCCAAGATCAGCGCGGGCCAGTCGGTGCGCATCAGCTTTGACGCCCTGCCCAAGCAGTCCTTCCCCGGCACCGTCAAGCGCGTGGCACCTTATGTGTCCGCCGTGGAGAAGCAGGCCCGCACCGTGGACATTGAAGCCACCCTGGACGCCGGCAAAGGCCCTGCAAAGCTGCTGGTCGGCTACAGCGCGGATGTGGAAGTGGTGCTGGCGGTGCGGGACGCCGTGGTGCGCGTGCCCACGTCTGCCCTGCAGGAAGGTGGCCGCGTGCTGGTGGCGGGCGCGGATGGCACGCTGCAGGAGCGCACCATCAAGCCCGGCCTGGCCAACTGGGAGTTCACCGAGGTGCTGGACGGCCTGTCCGCTGGCGACAAGGTGGTGACCTCGCTGGAGCGCGAGGGCGTCAAGCCCGGTGCCGCATTCGTCATCGACGATAAAAGCAAGAAATGAGCGCATCCAGCCCCGCCCAAATCGAGCTGGCCGGCATTGAGCGCGTCTTCCATTTGGGCGACTCCGACGTGCATGCCCTGCGTGGCCTGAACCTGTCCATCGATGCCGGGGAATATGTGGCGGTGATGGGGCCGTCTGGCTCCGGCAAGTCCACTCTGCTGAACCTCTTGGGCCTGCTGGACAGCCCCAATACCGGCGTGTACCGGCTGGAGGGGCGCGACGTCACCACGCTCTCCCCCGACGAGCAGGCCCGTGTGCGCAGCCAGCGCATCGGCTTCGTGTTTCAAAGCTTTCACCTGGTCCCGCGCCTGAGCGCTGCCGAAAACATCGCCCTGCCCATGGTGCTGGCCGGACTGGCCCCGGCGGAGCGTGCGCGGCGGGTGCAGCAGGCCCTCAAGGACTACGGTCTGGAGAACCGCGCCGACCACCGCCCCGACGAACTCTCCGGCGGGCAACGCCAGCGCGTGGCCATCGCCCGCGCCACCATCATGCAGCCGGCCATGATCCTGGCCGACGAGCCCACCGGCAACCTGGACCGCGCCACCGGGGAAGAGGTGATTCGCCTGCTGGAAGGCCTGAACGCCCGTGGCGTGACCCTGATCATGGTGACCCACGACGCCGCCCTGGGCGCGCGCGCGCGCCGCCAGCTGCTGATGGAAGACGGGGCCCTGAAACACGACCAACGCCAGCACACCCCGCCCCAGCCGGCCCCCCCCGCATGCGCAGCGCCGACCTGATCCGCTTCGCGCGCGATGCCGCCACCGGCAATCCGCTGCGCGCCAGCCTGCTGGTACTGGCCATGGCCATTGGCGTGGCGGCCGTGGTGATCCTGACGGCACTGGGCGATGGCGCACGGCGCTATGTGATGAACGAGTTTTCATCCATTGGCAGCAACCTGGTCATCGTGTTGCCGGGGCGCTCCGAGACCGGGGGCTTCAACCCCGGCAACGCGATTACCAACACCACGCGGGATCTGACCATTGACGACGCCCAGGCCCTGCAACGCGCCAGTGCGGTCACCCGGGTCGCCCCCCTGGCGGTGGGCACATCGGAAATCAGCTTTGGCGGCAAGCTGCGCGAGGTGCTGATTGCCGGCACCGTGTCGCAATATGCGCAGCTGCGCCAGATGGCCATGGCGCAGGGGCGCTTCCTGACAGCCGGGGACTGGCGGCGCGGTGTCAGCGAGGCCGTCATCGGTGCCAAGGTCCGCGACGAGATCTTTGGCCGCGAAGCCGCACTGGGCCAGTTGGTGCGCATTGGCGACCGGCGGTTTCGCATCGTCGGTGTGCTGGCTGCCAGCGGCCAGGGCCTGAGCATGAACACCGACGAACTGGTGTTTGTGCCCGTGTCCCTGGCGCAGGCCATGTTCAACAGCACCACCCTGTTTCGCATTCTGGTTGAGGCCAATGGGCGCGACGCCATCGAGGCCGCCAAGACCCAGGTGGCCGACATCATCCAGCTGCGCCACGAAGGCGAGAAGGACGTGACCGTCATCACCCAGGACGCCGTGCTGGCCACCTTTGACCGTTTGCTGGGCGCGCTCACGCTGGGCGTGGCCGGTATTGCCGCCATCAGCCTGGCAGTGGCGGGCATTCTGGTGATGAACGTGATGCTGGTCTCGGTCACCCAGCGCACCGCCGAGATTGGCCTGCTAAAGGCCCTGGGCGCACCCGGCAGCACCATCCGCCGCGTGTTTTTGACCGAGGCCACCATGCTGTCCCTGGCGGGGGCATTGGTGGGCTATGTGCTGGGGCAGCTGGGTGCAGCCGTCATTCGCCAGCTCTACCCCACCTTTCCGGCCTATCCGCCGGACTGGGCCGTGCTGGCCGGTCTGGGCACGGCCTTGGTGACCGGCATTCTGTTTGGCGTCATGCCGGCCCGGCGCGCCGCACGCCTGGACCCGGTGCAGGCCCTCTCGAAGCGCTAGCGGCATGTTGTTCATCGACGCCATCCGCCTTGCCCTGCGTGCCGTCACCGCGCAGCGGCTGCGCAGCTTTTTGACGCTGCTGGGCATTGCGGTGGGCATTGCGTCGGTGATTTTGCTGACGTCCATTGGTGAAGGCATCCACCGTTTTGTGCTGGCGGAGTTCACCCAGTTCGGCACCAACATTGCCAGCGTCTCACCCGGCAAGGTCAAGACCTCGGGGCCGGCACCCACCGGCATTCCCAGCTCGGTGCGCGCACTGTCTCTGGAGGACACCCAGCAAATTGCCCGGCTGCCCCAGGTCACCGGCGTGTCGCCCATGGTGTGGGGCAATTCCGAGGTGGCTGCCAACGGGCGGTTGCGCCGGGTCAGCGTCAATGGGGTGGGTGCCGACATGCTCAGCGTCTACAGCATGGCCGTGCGCAGTGGCCAGTTTCTGCCGCAGGGCGAGCTGGAAAGCGCCCGCGCCTTCGTGGTGCTGGGTGCCAAACTCAAGACCGAGCTGTTTGGCAGCGACAACGCGCTGGGCCAGCGCCTACGGGTGGGCAATGCCCAGTTTCGTGTGGTGGGCGTGCTGGAGCCCAAGGGCCAGTTTCTGGGCGTGGACCTGGACGACGCGGCCTATGTGCCCGTGGCACGCGCCATGGAACTCTTCAACCGCGACGGCATGATGAAAATCGACGTGGCCTACCGCGAAGGCGTTGCGGCCCAGAGCGTGGTGGATGCCATCACCCGCCTGCTGGTGGCGCGCCATGGCCGCGAAGACTTCACCATCGTCACCCAAGAAGACATGCTGCGCACGCTGTCCAACATCCTGAACATTCTCACCATGGCGGTGGGGGCGCTGGGCGGCATCTCGCTGCTGGTGGGCGGTGTGGGCATCGTCACCATCATGACCATTGCGGTCAGTGAGCGCACCGGCGAGATCGGCCTGCTGGTCGCCCTGGGCGCGCCGCGCAAGACCATTCTGGGGCT
>CAZDDK010000266.1:0-4196 GCA_964504185.1 uncultured Rhodoferax sp.
TTTTCTGTAGCCCGTTCTGCACACACCAGCCAAGCAGAACGGGCGAACGAGGCTAGCGGCACCACCGCACAGGCACCCGCCATTGCAGGAATTGAAATGGCAGCCGAACCCGGCGAGAAAATGCCCACCGACAAATTGTTGGACGTGTCGCCCCTGGCGCTGCGCATGAGCAGCCCCTTCAACTCCGGCTACTGGCTGTCCGCCGCCTGAGTGCTTCCATGAGTGGCGCGCCGCCCACGGAGGCGCGTCCTGACCCCACCGAGCCCATCCCAGCGATGGGCTTTTTTCCGCCCCGCCTGCACTATCATCCGCATACAACTTCGACCCGCCTCTGGAATGGGACTACTGGCAAAGCTGCTACCGGCAGCAATCACACGATGGCTGCTCGCCTCACTGGGTGGTGGTTTCGACGACCGGTATGCGCGGGTTTTTCAGGCCAGCCCGGACTGGATCGTCGTCACCCGGCTGCACGATGGCCGGATCATGGACGCCAACCACGGATTTGAGGTCTTGAGTGGCCACCGCGTGGCGGATGTGCTGGGCCACCCTATGGCCGAGTTCAAGGTCTGGGCACAGCCCGAGCAGCGCGACAAACTGGTGGCGGCACTGCAACGCGACGGCGTGGTCCGCGACTCCCTGGTGCAATTGCGTCGGCGCGACGGCTCGGTGCGCGACTACATGGTCAATGCCTCACTGATTGCACTGGCAGGCGAATCGGAACACCATGCCGTATGGATTGCCCGCGATGTCACGGACCAGTACGCGGTGCATGAACAATTCAAGGCCGCCTTTCAGCTGACCCCCGATTTCATGTCCATCTCGCGCCTGAGCGATGGCACCTACGTGGAAGTCAACGCCGCGTTCGAACGCATTACGGGCCTGCGCCGCGAGGAGACGCTGGGGCACACCTCCATCGAGCTGGGCATCTGGCACGATCCCGGGGCCCGCGAGGCCTTGGTGCAGGCCTTTCAGCAAACCGGCTCGCTGCGCGAGTACTTCATCCAGATCAACGGGCGCGGTGGACAGGTGCGCGAAGCGCTGGTCAATGCCGCCCTATTTGAAGCGCGGGGCGAGCGTTACATGATCGCCCTGTTGCGCGATGTCACCGACGCGCGTGTGGCGGCGCGCGCCTTGCAAGAAAGCGAGGCCCGCTTTGCCCGCTTGTTCGAAGAATCGCCCCTTCCCATGAGCTACACCAATGACACGGATGGCTTTTCCACCAATTTGTGGAACCGTGCCTGGTTTGCCGCCTTCGGCTTTGACCCGGCCACAGCGCAGGGCAAATCGGGGACGGAGCTGGGCATCTGGGTCCACCCGGAGCAACGCGCTCAGGTTATTCATCAATCGGTGCGGGGCCACGGCGTCGCGGACCTGGAAGTGCCCATGCAACGCGCCAACGGCGAGCGGCGCTGGATTTCCATCTCAACCCGCACCTTCCAGGAGCCCCAACGCACCCTGGTCCTGATCACCTACTTCGACACGACGGAGCGGCGGCGGGCCCAGGAGGAGGTGCAAAGCCTCAACACCGAGCTGGAAGACCGCGTGGCTCGGCGCACGGCCGATCTGGAGCGCACCAATCTGGAGCTGTCCATGGCATTGGCCAACCTCAGTACCGCCAAGGACCAGCTGGTGCAATCGGAAAAACTGGCCGCGTTGGGCGCATTGGTGGCCGGTGTGGCACACGAGTTGAACACCCCCATCGGCAACGGTCTGACGGTTGCCAGCTCCTTGCAATACCGCGTGGAGGAATTTGCGCAGCTGCTGGAGAAGGGCATGAAGCGCTCGGAGCTGCAGGGTTTTCTGGGAGATACCCGTCTGGCAGCGGACATTCTGGTGCGCAACCTGACGCGGGCCGGCGCGCTGGTCTCCAGCTTCAAACAGGTATCTGTCGACCAGACCAGTTCGCAGCGACGGCCGTTTTCCCTGTCGGTCGTGGTTTCCGAGATCCTGCTGACACTGAATCCGGCGATCCGGGCAGCGGGCTGCACCGTCACCGTGCACGTGGACGAAGACCTGCAGATGGACAGCTTCCCCGGCCCCTTGGGCCAGGTCTTGACCAACCTGATCAACAACGCGCTGGTGCACGGATTCCATGGGCGAACCGGTGGCACGATTGCCCTCTCGGCGCACGCCCACGACGACTCGTCCGTGGCGCTACAGGTCCAGGACGACGGCTGTGGCATCCAGAAGGCCGACATGGTCCATATCTTCGAACCATTTTTTACCACCCGACTTGGCCAAGGCGGCAGCGGACTGGGTCTGCACATTGTGCACAACCTGGTTTGCGGACCCCTGGGTGGGCAGATTGAGGCCCACAGCGAACCCGGTCAGGGTGCGCGGTTTACCCTGACCCTGCCGCGCACCGCGCCCCAGCCGGTTGGCAACCCCACAGTGGCCCAGATTCATGTGTAACGCACCGCCGCCGCACATCCGATTTCCCGCGCAGCCAGTGCCCCTGGGGCCTTCCGGCTGTTTTCTCCCATTCCAAGCAGACCTCCTCAGGACCACGCCATGACACTCCCCACCACTGACATCGACATCTCGGAAGAACTGGTCCGCAGGTTTGACAAGCTCGGCCCGCGCTACACCTCGTACCCCACGGCAGACAGGTTCCATACCGCCTTTACCGAACAGACCTACGGCACCTACCTGGACCAGCGCGGCGCTCGCACCAGCAACCCGCCGTTGTCGATCTACATCCACCTGCCGTTCTGCGAATCGCTGTGCTACTTCTGCGCCTGCAACAAGATCATCACCAAGGACCACGAGCGCGTGGCCGAATACCTGCGCTACCTGGACAAGGAAATGGCACTGGTCGCGGCGCGGCTGGGCAAGGACCGCACGACCGTGCAGTTGCACCTGGGCGGCGGCACGCCCACGTTCTTCAATGCGGATGAGTTGCGCCAGCTGATGGCCATGGTGCGCACGCATTTTGAATTCACGGCCGACGCCGAACTGGGTGTGGAGATCGACCCGCGCACCGTGCACCCCGATACGCTGGCCAACCTGGCGTCCCTGGGCTTCAACCGCAACAGCTTTGGCGTGCAGGACTTTGACCCGGCCGTGCAGCAGGCGGTCAACCGCATCCAGCCCCTGGCGATGGTGGAAGCGGCGGTGGTGGAGAGCCGCCGCGCGGGCTTCCAGTCCGTCAACGCCGACCTGATTTACGGCCTGCCCAAGCAGACCCTGGAGAGCTTTGGCCGGACACTGGACAGCCTGATCCGCGTCTCGCCCGACCGCATCGCGCTGTACAACTATGCCCATCTGCCCCAGCGTTTCAAGGCACAGCGCCTGATCGTCTCCAGCGACCTGCCGTCTGCCGAAGAGCGCTTGCAGATCTTCCTGATGTCCATGCGCCGCCTGCTGGATGCCGGCTACGTCTACATCGGCCTGGACCACTTCTCCAAACCCGACGATGAGCTGAACAAGGCCCGGCTGGACAAGAGCCTGCACCGCAACTTCCAGGGCTACACCACGCGCGCCGAGTGCGACCTGATCGGTTTTGGCGTCTCGGCCATCAGCAAAGTGGGCGACTCCTACAGCCAGGGGGTGCGCACCGTCAGTGCCTACTACCAGCACCTGGACGCCGGGCAGTTCCCCATCGAGAAAGGGTTCGAGCTGAGCCAGGACGACGTGCTGCGCCGCGACATCATCATGACACTGATGTGCAGCGCCCCGGTGGAGGTGGCGGCCGTCAACGCCCGGTATGGCATCGACTTCAATACCTACTTCGCCCCGGAACTGGAACGCCTCAAGCCCTATGAAGAGGCCGGCCTGATCACCATCGCGCCTGACGCCATCCGCGTCACGCCCAAGGGCCGCCTGTTCGTGCGCGCCAGTGGCATGGTGTTTGACAAGTACCTGGGCCAGCCCACCACGTCCACGTACTCCAAGCTGATCTGAGGCGGCTGCGCGGCGGTCCCGCGCACGCGTTAGCGTGCCAGAGCCACGTACTCGGCCACCGGCACCTCTTCGGCGCGGCGTTGCAGATCGAACCCGCCGCCGTAGCCCCGTGCCTCCAGCCAGCGGCCCAGCGTGTGGCGCAGCAGCTTGCGCCGCTGGCTAAACGCCACCTGCACCAGCTCACTCAAAACCGCCACATCCAGCACCGGCGGCTGTGCCAGCGGCACCATGCGCACCACGGCGCTGTCCACCCGGGGGGGCGGATCGAAGCTTTCGGGGGGCACGAACAGCAC
>CAZDDK010000267.1:0-4179 GCA_964504185.1 uncultured Rhodoferax sp.
GCCGAAGTGGCCGGCGAGTTTGACGCCCGCACCGACAAACCCATTTTGCGCATCAGCCGCCGCCACCACGGCAACGTCAAGAGCAGCGTGCTGACGCAAGACTTCGTCCACGGTGCCGACTACGCCGCGCTGGCCGAGGCCGCCAACACCTTCAAGGGCCTGCTGTCCGCAGGTGCGCGTGTCATGCGCGGTGAGGGTGAGCGCCAGAAGGAAGAAAAAGTGTCCGACTTCCGCGAAGCCATGGCCTGGCTTCTGGGCGAAGCGGAACGCACCTCCAGCCGCCAACGCTACAAAGGGCTGGGTGAAATGAACCCTGAACAGCTATGGGAAACCACCATGGACCCCACGGTGCGCCGCCTGTTGCGGGTCCAGATTGACGATGCCATCGAAGCCGACCGTGTGTTCACCATGCTGATGGGCGACGAGGTCGAGCCCCGCCGCGATTTCATCGAGACCAACGCCCTGCGCGCCGGCAATATCGACGTGTGAGAACCCCGCAGACCATGCGGTATCGCCTGCTCGCCGCAAGTCTGCTGTGGATTGCTGCCGGTCGCGGCATCAGCGCCGAACCGCTGGGTATTTCCTACGTCCGCCAGGTACAGCCGATTCTGGAACGCCGCTGCGTGGTCTGCCACGCATGCTACGACGCGCCCTGTCAGCTCAAGCTGGGTTCCCCGGAAGGCATGCACCGTGGTGCCAGCAAGGACAAGGTCTACGACGGCACCCGCCTCAAGGAGGCCGCGCCTTCGCGCCTGTATATCGATGCAGCGCAGACACCCCAGTGGCGTGAGAAGGGATTTGCCCCGGTCATGGGCGATGGGACGGATGGCCCCGGCCAGACCCGCAGCGTGCTGCGTCGCATGCTGGAACTCAAGGCCCGCAATCCCCTGCCCGGCGGGCCTGTACTACCCCGGTCTTTCGACTTTTCGTTGGACCGCACACAAAGTTGCCCCACCCCAAAGGAGATGGACAGGTTTGAGCGCGAGCACCCCCAATGGGGGATGCCCTTTGGTCTTCCAGGGATCAGTGCAGAAGACGGCACTGTTCTTGGTCAGTGGCTGCAACAAGGCGCACCGGCAGAACCTGGTCCGCCGCTGGAACCCGCCCTGGTGCGCCAGGTCGCCCAGTGGGAGAGCTTCTTCAACGGTCACTCCACCAAGCAGCAACTGGTCAGTCGCTACCTATTTGAGCACCTCTTCCAGGCCCACCTGTACCTGGATGCGGGGACACCCCAGACCTACTTCCGCCTGGTGCGCTCCCTCACGCCCCCCGGGCAGGCTGTGCAGCCCATGGCGACCCGCCGCCCCACGGACGATCCGCAGGCTGCGGCGTTCTACTACCGGCTGGAGCGCGAGCAGGAAACCATCGTGGACAAGACCCACATGCCGTTTGCCCTCACTCCCTCGCGCATGGCCCGCTGGACCGCCTGGTTTCTGGACGATCCCTACCCGGTCAGTCGCCTGCCCGGCTATGCGCCCGAGGTGGCAAGCAACCCCTTCGTGGTCTTTCAGGACATTCCGGCAAGCGCACGCTACCGCTTCCTGCTGGACGAGGCGGAATTCTTTGTCATGGGCTTCATCAAGGGCCCCGTGTGCCGGGGTCAGGTGGCGCTGAACGTGATTGAAGACCACTTCTGGGTCTTCTTTTACAACGACAGCATGGACGCCAGCGGCGAAGGCATGGACGAACTATTGCGCCAGCAGGCCCACAACCTGGGCTTGCCCGCCGAGCAAAGCAGCCAGGCCGGCTTCATGGGACCGTGGCTGGGTTACGCCCTGCACGAACGCGACTACCTGCAGGCCAAGGCGGCCTACATGGCACGCAAGGTAGAACTGGGACGGCGCATCAACCTGGATCTGATCTGGAACGGGGATGGACGCAACCCCAATGCCGCGCTGACGGTATTTCGCCACTTTGACAATGCCACCGTCGTCAAAGGCCTGGTGGGCGAGCCCCCAAAAACTGCCTGGGTGCTGAGCTACTCCCTGCTCGAACGCATTCACTACCTGCTGGTGGCGGGATTTGACGTCTATGGCAACGTGGGCCACCAGCTGCTCTCGCGCCTGTACATGGACTTCCTGCGCATGGAGGGCGAGGTCAACTTTCTTACCTTTTTGCCCCGCATGGCACGTGAAACACTGCACCAACACTGGTACCGAGGCGCATCGGCCCAAGCAAAGGTGTTCTTGCAAAGCGCCCAGGCGCACACGCAGCCCGACACCCACATCCTCTTTCACACCCCGCAGCCCCAGTATGAGTTCTACCGCCTGCTCAAGACCCACTTGGCAGCGGCGCTGGAGACCCGCCACGATCTGAACGCTCTGGCGGACGCGGGCCTGCGGCGCAGCCTCCAACAGGTAGGGCACGTCAAGGGTCGCAGCCTGGACTGGTTGCCGGAACTCAGCTACCTGCAAGTGCAAAGCGGCGACTCACCTGCGCGCTATTTCACGTTGTTGCGCAACACAGGCCATGCCAATGTGTCGCAGCTGTTGTCGGAAAAAAGGGCGCTATTGCCGGTGGAGAACACGCTGACGGTGGTTCCCGGCCTGATCGGCTCCTACCCCAACGCCTTTTACCGGGTGTCACGGGCGCAGATGGACACCTTCGCTCGGGAGCTGTCCCGTCTGGGAACAGAGAATGACTACCGACGCTTTGCCAACCGCTATGCGGTGCGGCGCACCGACCCGCTCTTCTGGGCATTTAGCGATGCCTTGCAGGACGCCCACCTGCGCCAGTCACCGGTGGAGGCGGGGCTCCTCGACTACAACCGGTTTGAAAACCGTTAAATCACACGCCAGCCCGCGTAAAACAACGATTGTTTGCAATCAAATTAATAGCAAAATACTCAATTGGTGCGCCGCGGTGTCATCGGGGCGCGGCCCTCGATGTGGCGGAAGTTGATGCGCCCCTTGGTCAGGTCGTAGGGGGATAGCTCCAGCGACACCTTGTCACCCGCCAGAATGCGAATGTGGTTCTTGCGCATCTTGCCGGCCGAGTAGGCAATCAACTGGTGACCGTTGTCCAGCGTCACGCGAAACCGCGTGTCGGGCAGCACTTCGTCAACGACGCCCATCATCTCGATCAAGTCTTCTTTGGCCATGGTGATACTCCTGTAAAACTGAATTCTGCGGGGCGCGTCCTGGCGCGCACCGAATCGGTGTCGTGGGGCAACGCGCCAGCGCGCGGCCGCATGGGTGCAGGGAACATGCGGCGTAAAGGCACCATCACGGGGGCTGCGCGGACGCTGCCTCATCCAAGGGCACCGCCACCATTGCAGCACCGCCACCCACTGCATCCCGCGTTGGCGGGCAAATACGCATGACCACGCCGCCAAAGGTGGTCTGCTAATGTAACACGCCCGGCGTCGCCCCGCTGGAACACCTAGCGCGCGGCAGATTTGCGCGTGCGCGGCCTGCGGGTCGGGACGGGGCCGTTCCCGGTCGCGGCAAGAGAATTGCGCGCCCGCGCGGCCAGCGCCAGTTCCCGCACTTTCGCAATATCGGCATCGCTGAAGGGGCCATTGACTCCTGAAATGGCAGCCAGCTTCATGCCATGCCGCAGACCCAGCTGGTAGATTTCGCGCACCTTCTCCCATTCAATGGAGCGGCCCACGGTGAAGTTTTCGAAACGGCCTTCGAGTGCCAGCACGATGGTCTCGGCCAGGCAGGCATAGGCCACCCCCTTGGGCAGACCGATGTTCTTCATCTGCACGTCACCCGGGAGCTGGATCTCCCCCGACTCGATCACCAGCACGTCAGGGCGCTTGGCCACTTCGCTGGGGGGCAAGTCCAGCGGGCGGGCCACGTCGGTGATGACGCAGCCGGGCTTGACCTTCATGATGTCCAGCACCTTCTTGCCGGCACCCGAGGTGGCGGTGACGATCATGTCCATGTCCGCAATGTCACGGTCGGCCTGGGCGGAGAGGAACAACCGGGCATCGGGCGTCTCCAGCAGGATGGACTCCTTGAGCGCCAGCAGTTTGGCGGTCTCCGGCGACACCAGGTACACCTCCTCCGCAGCCTTGGCCAACAGGCGCGCGCAGACCGATCCGATGGCGCCGGTGGCCCCCACTACCATGGCCTTGAACTTCACACGCTGTTTGCCCTTCGGGGGCGGCAACAGGCGCATGCGCAACAGGGCATCGTGCGCAGCCCACAGCGCGCCCGAAGCGCTGTAGCT
>CAZDDK010000268.1:0-4170 GCA_964504185.1 uncultured Rhodoferax sp.
CAAGTACAACAAAGACTACAAACTGATCTTTGTCGGCGATGCCACCATGAGCCCGTACGAGATTTTGCAGCCCGGTGGCAGTGTGGAATACAACAACGAAGAAGCCGGTGCCGAGTGGCTGCAACGCCTGATCCACGCCTTCCCCAAGTTCGCCTGGATCAACCCCGAACCCCAGGGCGTGTGGCAGTACCGCCAAAGCATTAGCGTGATCCAGCAAATCATGCACAACCGCATGTATCCCCTGACCCTCAAGGGCTTGGAGGAGGCCATGCGCCACCTGACCAAGTGACAGATGGCCCCCGCCGGACGGGGGCGACGCCTTTACAATTCCGGGGCCCGGTCTCCGTAGTTCAATGGATAGAACGGCCCCCTCCTAAGGGGCAGATACAGGTTCGATTCCTGTCGGGGGCACCAGGCGCAAACGGGCTACGCAGAGCATGAGCGCCTGCGCCAACCCCGACTGGGTCAAACAATGCGCAAAAACATGCATATCGACTGCCACTAAAGCTGCCAAGCGCTTACCATCGGCGCCCGACGTTTTTTGACCACCTCGTTATGCATACCCACAGTCCCATTCATTTTTCGCCTGCCAAGAACCGCCAATCCGTTCCCGAGTCGGACCCCAACCCCATCGTCGGCGGGCGTGTCGAGCTGCAATTGCTGACCACACTCAAGTGCAACCTCAAATGCAGTTACTGCTCACTGGGTGTGGGTGACGTGCTGGGTTCGCAGGTGCATGTGGAATACGACATTGACCAACTCGTGGCCTTCGTGGACAAGCACCTGCAAGGCAAAGAGGTATACGTCACCTTCTACGGCGGAGAGCCGACGCTGAACAAGGCGCTGATGCTCGAAGTCATGGAACGTTTCCCAAAATTCCGTTTTCAGCTGCAGACCAACGCCACCCTGATCGACAACCTGCCCGAATGGACG
Organism: uncultured Rhodoferax sp.; assembly: GCA_964504185.1. Classification (GTDB taxonomy): domain Bacteria; phylum Pseudomonadota; class Gammaproteobacteria; order Burkholderiales; family Burkholderiaceae_C; genus Allorhodoferax. The sequence continues at coordinate 934 of CAZDDK010000268.1, forward strand.
CTGAACCGCCTGTCCAATGTGCTGGCCTCCATCGACGGCGGCGAGTCCACCACGGACGGCTACCGTGGCAAGGGTATCTACCGCCAGGTGGTGAAGAACCTGAAGGAAGTGCGCGAGCACATTGGCGGCAGTGTCACTGCGCGTGTCACCTGGGGCAACCCCGACACCTGTTTCGAGGAACTGGACGAGCTGGTGGGCGAGGACACGCCATTTGACTACCTGTACTGGCAGTTTGTGGCCGACGAGATGTACGCCGGGGATTCCGTGGACAAACGCAAAGCTGTGCTGGTGCAGCTTATCGACAAGTTCTTCTCCCGCACCGATGTGCTCTACCCGCTGATTCCATTGATGGGCATGGTGCGCAACAAATTGTTCCCCACCCGTGCGCAAGAGCTGTATGCGGGTGCCACTCAGTGCCGCGTGTCCACCCACCTGCTCAATGTGATGCCCAACGGCGAAATCTACCCCTGTCCGGACATGATGTACGCCCCCGCCATGAAGATGGGGGACGTAAAGACCAACTGGCTCCAAAAAAGCCCGCTGCAGCAAACCGCCAACATGCCGTGCCAGGGCTGCGAGGCTTACAGCTGGTGCCGTGGCAATTGCATGAAGAACATGTACCTGGGCTACGAGAAGAACGACCTGCGCTACCGCACCAACGTCGTGGAGCCCATTTGCGACCTGATCCGCTTCATGGGCCAGGAAATCGACAAGCGCAACCCGCAGGCCTGGTTCGAAGCCGCCACGTTGCCGGTGCGCAAGCAAATCATGGACTGCGAGGTCTACGAATACGTGGAAGTCATGCCCTGACGCCCTGCGGCGAGGCGCAGGCGGCGGTTACGGATGGGCGCTGCGATCGGCTCCGCCGTGCAGCCGACTTCCAAACAGACGGGCAAAGAAGCCGCTGGGGCGGGTGGTGGCCAACTCCGCGGAACCGCCATGTGCCAACTGCGCCGCATGCCAGGTGCCAAAGCGCAGATCGTGGGTCATGATGTGCCCACTCAGCCATTTGTTCAAAAAGTGTCGCAGCACCTGCACCCGATCGTCGGTCCATTGGACGTCGCCTTGCAGAAACGCAGCCACTTGCCCGGCAAACTCTTCATGCAGCTTGAGGTGCTGCTCAAACGCCGGGTAACCGCTCTTCTCCATCAAGTCCTGCTCGTTGGTGAAGTGCGTCACCACATAGTCCAGCAGGTCGTCCACTGCCTGCTGCACCGTATCCAGATCCAGCGCATGGACCAGCGCGAAAAGGCGCTGGTGCTCCTGGTCTACCTCGGCCACGCCGGTTCGGTAGCTTTCACGCCATTCGACGATGTCCGGCGTGGCGGGGTGCTCGATGGTTGCGGTCATGGGTCATTCTTTCCTGAGGTGCCAACCGCCGAAAAGCGCATTGCACCACAATATAGGGTAAACCCTAGGATTGTAATGAAGAACGCCGTTAGCGACCAGTACCTCTCAGTGTGCGGCTCAGCAAAATGACAGGAATCAACCCCACCAACACCAGGGCGAGACAAGGCAAGGCCGCCTCGCCCAGGCGCTCGTCACGCGCCAACTGGTAGGCCACCACGGCCAGGGTGTCACTATTGAAAGGACGCAACACCAGGGTTGCAGGCAGTTCCTTCATGACATCCACAAATACGAGCAGGGCGGCGGCGGCCACTGATCGGCGCAGCAAGGGCCAATGCACCCGCACCAGCGTCTGCAGGCCACTGGCACCCAGCATGCGGGCCGAATCATCCAGGCTGATCGGAAGTCGCGCATAGCCACTTTGCAATGACTGCAGGGCCACCGCGCAAAAGCGGACCAGATACGCCCACACTATGCCCACTGCAGTGGCCGTGACCCAATACCCCACCTGCCAGTCCGGAGCCCACTGCTGCAACCAGCCCACCGGAAGCAAGAGCCCCACAACTACGACCGCCCCGGGCACGGCGTAGCCCAGTCCGGCCAGGTGCGCCGCGGCACGTACGGCGATGTGCGTAGTGCGGCGCACAGCAAAGGCGAGCAGCACGGCCACCCCCACTGCAAGTGCTGCGGTGACCACTCCCAGGCGCACACTATTCCACGCCCACTCTCCGAAGCGCTGCCACGGCAGCCCCGACCACTCCGCCGCCAGTGGGCGCAACATGAATAGCACTGGCAACACGAAACCCATGGCGATGGGTGTAGCGCACAGCAGCCAAGCCCAGCCAATCTGGTGGCCGTGCAGGCGAACCGCCTGAGCATCTGCCGAACCTGCTCGGCCCCCCTTGGTCACAGCAAAGCGCATGCGCTTCTGCGCACGGCGCTCCAACCCCAGCAACAACGCCACCAGCGCCAACAGCAGTGTGGCCAGTTGGGCGGCAGCAATGCGGTTGTCCATGGCCAGCCACGCCTTGTAGATGCCTGCGGTGAAGGTCTGGATGCCGAAGTAGCTGGACACACCAAAATCCGCCAGCGTCTCCATGAGCGCCAATGCCACGCCAGCGGCCACGGCAGGACGGGCTAGCGGCAGCGCCACCATGCGCAAGCGCCGGTGCAGGGGCGCGCCCATCAGGCGCGCGGCTTCCATCAGGTGCACGGTGCGCTCACCCAGTGCGGTGCGGGCCAGCAGGTAGACGTAAGGGTAGAGGGAAAAGGTGAACACCCAGGCGGCACCGGCCACATTGCGCACCTCGGGGAACATCCGCCCCTGCAGGCCGAAGGCATTGCGCAGGCCGGTCTGTAGTGGGCCGCTGAACTGCAGAAAATCGGTGTAGGCGTAGGCCACCACATATGCCGGCATGGCCAGGGGCAGCAGCAACCCCCACTCCATAGCCCGCCGCCCCGGAAAATCGAACAACGTCACCGCCACCGCACTGGTCAAGCCCACCGCTGTAACGCCCAGCGTCACCAGCACGCACAGTAGCAACGTCGTGCCCAGGTAGTCTGGCAGCACGGTAGTTGCCATTTCACTCAAGACGACCATGGCCGTCGCCGCCCCTTCGCCCAGCGGCCACCACGCGCTCAGGACGGATAGCACCGGGGCCATGAGCGCACCCACCACGATCAGGAGCAACCAGCGGGACAACAACGGGGGCACGAAAGAGGGTGACAACATAGGGGCCCCAATGCGGGCTAAATGAGAATTGTAATCATCTAAAATCGGCGGATGTTCCTGAACGTATCCCAACTGCATGTGCGCTACGCCGGCAGCAGCCACGCCGCCGTGGCGGGCGTGTCCTTCGGCCTGCGCAGTGGCGACATTGGCGTGCTGAT
>CAZDDK010000269.1:0-4126 GCA_964504185.1 uncultured Rhodoferax sp.
CCCTGCTGGTGGCGCAGGAGCAGATTGCTGCAGGCGTCGATGTGGCCTTCATGCAGGCCAAGATCACCACGGCGCGTTTCTACGCCGACCATTTGCTGGTCAAGGCACCTGGCGTGCGGGACAGCATCGTGGAAGGTGCCGATTGCGTGACCGCTTTGCCACTGGAGGCGTTCTGACCATGTCCAAACTCCCCGGCGCGTTGGCGCGTGTTCCTTTTCCGGTCATCGGCTCGCCGCTGTTCATCATCAGCAACCCCAAATTGGTCATTGCCCAGTGCGTGGCCGGCGTAGTGGGCTCCATGCCCGCGCTCAATGCGCGCCCGGCCGAGCAGTTGGAAGAATGGCTGATCGAAATCACCGAAGGCCTGGCCGCCTACAACGCGGCCCACCCCGATGCACCGGCTGCACCCTTCGCCATCAACCAGATCGTGCACAAGAGCAACGACCGCCTTGAACACGACATGGCCTTGTGCGTGAAATACAAGGTGCCGATCATCATCACCAGCCTGGGCGCGCGCGAAGACATCAACGCCGCCGCGCACAGCTATGGCGGCGTGGTGCTGCATGATGTGATCAACAACAAGCACGCCCGCAAGGCCATCGAGAAGGGTGCCGACGGTTTGATCGCCGTGGCGGCAGGTGCCGGTGGCCATGCAGGGGTGAAAAGCCCGTTTGCCCTGGTGCAGGAGATTCGCCAGTGGTTTGATGGCCCGCTGGCACTGAGTGGCTCGATCGCCTCGGGCGATGCGGTGTTGGCGGCGCAGGCCCTGGGCGCAGACTTCGCCTACATTGGCTCGGCCTTCATTGCCACGGAAGAGGCCCGCGCGGTGGACGCCTACAAGCAGGCCATCGTGGACGGCAATTCGGACGACATTGTGTACAGCAACCTGTTTACCGGCGTGCATGGCAACTACCTGGCTCCCAGTATTCGTGCAGCCGGCCTGGACCCGGAGAACCTGCCGCAGAGCGACCCCAGCAAGATGAGCTTTGGCAGCGGCGGCGCGGCCAAGGCCTGGAAGGAAATCTGGGGTTGTGGCCAGGGCATCGGCACCATTGCCAAGGTGCAATCTGCGGGCGAGTACATCACCCAGCTCAAGCGGGAGTACGGGGCGGCCAAGGCGCGGCTGCTCGGTTAACGTCCCCTGGCGGCGCAGGGGGATCGCTGTTTGCCATAGAGTCAATCCATGAACGCAAACAGCGCAAATTTCCCGTCCGTTTCTGTCACGTCGGACGAAGGGTTTACGGCCGCCTCCCATTCCGATACACCACCCTCCACGCGGCCGCAACGGCGCATGCGCCGGCTCATGCTGGCCGTGCCGCTGGCGCTGGTCGGTGCACTGCACTACGCCGTGTGGGCACTGTTCACCCACGGTCAGGGTAGCGACACCCTCTTCGTCACAGCTCTGGCGGTGTACCTGGTCTTCAGCATGTTGGCCATTCCTGCCGGGCTGCTGTCGCTGCGCACGCGCAACCCGCGTTGGGGTGCAGCGCTGTCGTGGACAGGGCTTTTGGCGCTGGGCCAGTTTTCCAGCCTGTTCGTGCTGGGTTTGCTGCGGGCCATTGTGCTGCCCGCCGTTGAATGGGCTGGTGCGCCGGTACAGGGCTGGGCCGACTCTTCGGCCTGGGTCGCCGTGGCATTGGCATCGGCCTTTACCGCTCTGGGGCTCGTTGTGGCCCGCATGCGTCCCGGCGTAGTGGAAGTGGAAATCCCCATTGCCGACCTGCCGCCCGAACTGCACGGCTTTCGCATTGCCCAGATCACCGACATCCATGTGGGCCCGACCATAAGGCGCGGCTACCTGCAGCGCATCGTGGACCAGGTGAACGCTCTGCAGGCCGACCTGGTGGCGATTACCGGCGACGTGGTTGATGGCGATGTGCCCACGCTGCAAACCCACGTGGCCCCGCTGCAGCAACTGCAGGCCCGCGAAGGTGTGGCGCTGGTCATTGGCAACCACGAACTCTACAGTGGGGCGCAGGCCTGGGTGCGCGAGTTTCGCCGCTTGGGGTTGCGGGTATTGCTGAATGAGCACTTCGTGGTGCAGCGCGGCCTGGCCACGCTGGCCGTGGCGGGGGTGACCGACCACAGCGCCGGGCGCTTCCATGTGGAGTGGGCCTGCGATCCGCACGCAGCCATTCAGGGCATTGGGGCCGCTGCCAACGTGCGCCTGTTGCTGGCCCACCAGCCCCTCACTGCCCCGGCCGGGGCCGACGCCGGTTACCACTTGGCGCTGCACGGCCACACCCACGGCGGGCAGTGGTGGCCCTGGAACCACTTTGTGCGCATGCAACAGCCGGTGGTGAAGGGCCTGCACCGCTTTGGCCGCATGTGGAGCTACACCTCGGTGGGTACCGGCTACTGGGGCCCGCCCAAGCGGCATTTTCGTGCCGAGATCACGCTGCTGACCTTGCGCCGGGCGTAGCGGTTGGGGGAGGAAAAGGGGATCAGGCCAAACCGCCCGCGAGTTTGAGTGGCTGCCCCTCATAGACGGTTTTCAACACCACCGTGCTGGTGGTGCGCGCCACACCGGGGATGGACTTGATTTGGTACAGCACCTCTTCCAGGTCGCGGGCATGGCGGGTGCGTACCTTGGCCAGAAAGTCGTATTCACCGGCCACGCTGTGCAGTTCCTGCACGGCCACAATCGCCCGCAGGCGCGGGGCGATCTCGCGGCAATGGGCACCGCCGTCGTTGCGGATGGCGACAAAGGCGGTGAAGTTCAGCCCCACGGCCTCGTGGTCCACCTGCAGCGCGAAGCGCTGGATCACGCCACGCTCCAGCATCTTCTTCACCCGCTCGTGCACGGCCGCTGTCGATAGCCCCACTTCTGCTCCAACATCGGCGTAAGAACGTCGGCTATCACTGCCAAGTGCAGAAATAATTCTGGCGTCCATATCGTCAATTTGAATATTTTCTTGAATTGGTGCCATTTTTGGGTATTATTCCGATGTATCCGTCTATGACAGTAAATTTTACGGAAAATTGCTAAAAATGCCTACGAATATTCAGAAAAATCCCGGAAATAGCCGCCTTGCGCCGTTGCTGACCGCGCTGCTCCTGGTCTATATCGTTTGGGGTACGACCTACTTTGCCATCGGTGTGGCGCTGCAAAGCATGCCCCCGCTGTGGATGAATGGCACCCGCTTCGTGCTGGCCGGTGTGGTCATGCTGGCCTGGGCCTTGTGGCGGGGCGAGCGCCTGCCCACGGCGCGGCAGTGGCGCAATGCCGGTCTGGTGGGCGCATTGATGGTGTTTGGGGCGATGACGCTGGTCATGGTCGCGCAAAGCCATGGCATTGGCTCGGGCCTGATGGCCACCGTGGTGACAACCATGCCCATGTGGCTGGCGCTGTGGACGCGCATTGGTGGCGAACGGGTGCCGTTGACCAGCTGGATCGGACTGGGCCTGGGTGTGGCCGGGGCGGCGCTGTTGTCCTTGGAAGGGGATTTCTCGGCCAGTGGGATTGGTGCCGTGGCCGCATTTGGTGCGCCGCTGTGCTGGAGCCTGGGTTCGTATGCGTCGCGCCGTCTTGACTTGCCGCGCCCGGCAATGGCATCGGCTACGGAGTGGTTGCTGGGCGGTGCGATGGGCCTGGTGGTGGCGGTATGGCAAGAACCGGTGGCCGGCCTGTTCAATGCCAGTGCCACCGCCTGGCTGGCCTGGGCTTACTTGCTGGTGTTTGGCACGTTGATCGCGCTGAATGCCTATTTGTGGTTGCTGCAGAACACCACCGCCGCACTGGCGGGAAGTTACTCGTTTGTGAACCCGGCCGTGGCGCTGCTGGTGGGGGCTGGCGTGGGACGAGAGCCGCTCAATGGATGGGTGTTTGCTGCGCTTCCTCTGATAGCCGCAGCGCTTGGGCTCATTCTGTACGGGGCTTCGGTGGCACGCGTTGTGCAGCGCCTCTGGGCTCCACAGCGCAAAACCTGCGATCAAGGTGCGTGAGTGAGAGTTTTGCTATAAAAATAATAGCTACAGGGTTATATTTTGCGCGGGCTAGTGCCCTATTTTGTATTGAAAAATTGGCACCGGTGTCCGGATGCTACAGACACTCGGATGCATCTGCATGCCGACATAAGTGCCTCTAATGTGTGCGCAAATTTGTGCGTACTAGGGTGTAACCCGC
>CAZDDK010000270.1:0-4118 GCA_964504185.1 uncultured Rhodoferax sp.
TGGAGTAGATCAAACCATCGTAGCCGGATGCCATCACGGCGGCTGAAATGCCCAGGAAGGACGCGGCCGACATGTAGTCGCCGGCAATCGCCAGACCATTCTGGAAACCAGTAATGCCGCCACCGCCGGTGTAGAAATCGGCGGCCGACTTGGTGCGCCCGGCTGCCCATTTGGTGATGAAAAGCGTGGCCACCACAAAGGTGCCAAACATGCCGATGGCCACCCAGTTGGTGGGTTGCTTGTCGACCTGGCCCAGATCGGCACCAGCGGCGTGCGCTGCGGTGGCCGCGACCATTGCTGCGAGCGCGATGAGAAACTGTGTGGAGGTCTTCATTTGGAAGCTTCCTTCAGGATTTCGGCGGTCAGTCGGTCGTATTCGCCATTGGCGCGACGCACATAAATGCCGGTGATGACAATGGTGAACACAATGACGAACATGCCCAGCGGCACGCCCACGGTGGTGACCCCAGAGCCAATGGGCTGGGCCAGGAAGGGCTTGTTGAACGCGATCAGCGCGATGTAGCCGTAATACACCACCATCATGATGGCGGTGAGCAACCAGCCAAACGTGTTGCGTTTGCGGCGCAATGCGTGGTACTTGGGGTTGGCCTCGATCTTGGCCACGATGGGGTCGGTCATTTTTGTCCTTTGAAAGCTAAGTGCGACACAGGTACAGCCGGTGTGGGCTGTTGCTGGGGCTGGATCATGGGAGGGGGTTCTGACAATGCCCTTACGCTTTTGTCGGAAATATGAGGACTTTCCCTAGGGTGAGTCGCCAAAAAAGTCCATCCCAAAACGCAATTTTTCGTGCATTTCTCATATTGAGAAATTTTTTCAACGGGTTTTTGCCTAGTTTGTAAGCAGACATTCAGTTCGCAGTCAGTTGCTGTTGGAAAACCGTCAGAACTGGGTCAGAACCCCGCTCGATAGTCCGTCCATCCAACCGTATCGGCTGGCAGCATTTTTTTAACCAGGAGACAAAACTATGGCAACAGTGGCCTCACGCCCGATGTCGGCGGAAGAGAAGAAGGTGATCTTCGCTTCCTCGCTCGGTACGGTTTTCGAGTGGTACGACTTCTACCTCTACGGTTCGTTGGCAGCCATCATTGCCAAGCAGTTCTTCAGCGGACTGGACGAAGGCTCTGCCTTCATCTTCGCGTTGCTGGCCTTCGCAGCGGGCTTCATCGTGCGCCCCTTCGGCGCGCTCGTGTTTGGCCGCCTGGGTGACATGATTGGCCGCAAATACACCTTCCTGGTGACCATCCTGATCATGGGTTTGTCCACCTTCATCGTGGGTATCCTGCCCAACTACGCCACCATCGGCGTAGCGGCTCCCGTCATCCTGATCTGCCTGCGCATGCTGCAGGGTCTGGCGCTGGGCGGTGAGTACGGTGGTGCTGCCACCTACGTGGCCGAGCACGCCCCCCAAGGCAAGCGCGGTGCCTACACCTCCTGGATTCAGACCACGGCCACCTTGGGCCTGTTCCTGTCCTTGATGGTGATTCTGGGCACCCGCACCCTGATCGGTGAAGCCGCTTTTGCCGACTGGGGCTGGCGTGTGCCGTTCATCGTGTCCATCCTGTTGTTGGCCGTGTCGGTCTACATCCGTTTGAGCATGAATGAGTCGCCTGCTTTCACCAAGATGAAGGCCGAAGGCAAGACCTCCAAGGCACCTCTGTCCGAATCCTTCGGCCAGTGGAAGAACCTGAAGATCGTGATCTTGGCCCTGATCGGTCTGACCGCCGGCCAAGCCGTGGTCTGGTACTCGGGCCAGTTCTATGCCCTGTTCTTCCTGACGCAATCCCTGAAGGTGGATGGTGCCACCGCCAACATCATGGTGGCGATTTCCCTGGTGATTGGTACACCCTTCTTCATTCTGTTCGGTGCCTGGTCCGACAAGATTGGCCGCAAGCCCATCATCATGGCCGGTTGCCTGTTGGCCGTAGTGACCTACTTCCCCGTGTTCACCGCGCTGACCAAGGCCGCCAATCCCGACCTGGCTGCTGCACAGGCTGCGAACAAGGTGGTGGTGACAGCCAACCCTGCCGAATGCTCGTTCCAGTTCAACCCCACCGGTACGCTCAAGTTCACCAGCTCTTGCGACATTGCCAAGCAGGCACTGGCCGCCTCCTCCGTGAGCTATGACAATGCCGTGGCACCCGCTGGTGCAATCGCCACCATCACAGTGGGCTCCACCGTGATCGAGGGCTACACCATCAAGGGCATGTCCAAGGAAGATGCCAAGGCCAAGGGTGATGCGTTCAAGAAGTCCCTGGCCGATGCGCTCAAGGCTGCGGGCTACCCCGCCAAGGCCGACATGGCCAAGTTTGACAAGGTCGCCGTGATTGCCATCCTCACCTACTTGGTGATCCTGGTGACCATGGTCTACGGTCCTATTGCCGCCATGCTGGTCGAGCTGTTCCCCACCCGCATCCGCTACACCTCCATGAGCCTGCCCTACCACATTGGCAATGGCTGGTTTGGCGGCCTGCTGCCCACCACGGCGTTCGCCATCGTGGCGCAGACCGGCAACATGTACAACGGTCTGTGGTACCCCATCATCGTGGCCGGCATGACCTTTGTGATTGGTATGCTGTTCGTCAAGGAAACCAAGGACGTGGACATCTACGCCAACGACTAAAATCTGAGTGAGTTTGCGACCCCGGGCCGAGGTGGCACCGGGGTTTTTTTTTAATTTCTGAAACTATGCAGGACAGACCATGCGCTCTGTCCTCAACTGATAGAGGCTGTTTATGTGGAAAATTGCGGTGGGATTTGCGGTGTTTGCCGGTCTGGCCTTGTTCATTCTGAGCAAGGGTGGTGATATTGACATGGGCGGCGAAAAGCACGGAGCCGAGGCCACGCACGTTGCTGCACCGGCCGATGCCGCTTCGGCACCGGCCAGTGGTGCCGCGGCGGTACCCGCCCCTGCGGCCGCTTCGGCACCGGCCTCGGCAGTCAATCACTAAGGGTTATTGCCGGGTGATTGCCGTGTGATTGCACCGTTGGCGTCCGGTGACTCGTGGTACAACCCACAGACGGCTCCCGAGTAAGGCTCATCCATGAAATACATCAAAACAGAGATTGGGCAACAGGCCTTCAAGGCCCGTTCGCCTCTGTTTTCCGCGCGCCAACGCACGGCCTTCATCATGTTTGATGGCCAAAAAACGGTCGAACAGGTGCTGGCTTCCGCCACCGGGTTGGGGCTGACACCCGAGGATGTGGCGCATATGGTGCAGCACGAATTTTTGGCACCCGCACCAGGAGAAGCGTTTCTGGCCGAGGCCCATGCCGTGCAGGCCGCCGCCGATCAGGCCACGGCAAATTCCTTCAATGCGCGTTCCGCCCAGGACCGGTACACGGAAGCCAAACCGCTGGCGACCAAGCTCACCGCAGCACTGGGGCTGCGGGGTTTTCGATTGAATCTAGCGGTCGAGTCGGCGGGCGGCTACGAAGAGCTGCTGGCGCTTTTGCCCAAGATCAAGGAAGCCGCGGGTGCCAAGGTGTGCGCCGAGCTGGAGCGCGCGCTCAAGCAGTAGCCGATGGCGTGTCGCCCGACACGCACGCGTTGACGCCGCACGCAAGCGGCATCACCGCCGGAACTTGCCGTCGCTGCCGATGATGGACAGGTCGGCAAAGTCCAGCCCGGAATGGTCGGTGGGGCTGTAGCTCACTTCCAGGCCACCCAAGTCAAATTTGTGCAGTCCCTCCAGGGCATCGCGCAGGCCCGCAGGCGTGGGTTTTGGGCCGGCGCGGCGCAGGCCTTCCACCAGCACCTTGGCCGCTGCAAAGCCCTCCATCATGGCGGGGGATACGCCGGGCAGGCCCCGGGCCTTGGCCAGTTCCTGGGCTTCCTTGATCAGCCGGTAGGTGACGGAGCGTTCATTGGGAAACACCTGGGTGACGATGACCCCCCGCGCTTGCTCACCCAGCAGTTTGATGAAGCCCTCCGAGGCGTTGTTGGACAGGGTGACGACCTGGGCGCTGGATCCGGCCAGGCGCAAGGCCTTTTTCTGCACCGGCGGCTGAGTCGGCACCAAATGAGTCGTCGGTCTGTAGTACTGCAATGCGGGTGATGCCCACGCTCACCAGGTGGCCAACCGCCCTGGCGGCCTCGC
>CAZDDK010000271.1:0-4060 GCA_964504185.1 uncultured Rhodoferax sp.
TCTGCCGGGGCCTTGAGCCCCCTAAAGAGTCGTTCAAGACCAGGACGTTGATAGGCTGGGTGTGGAAGCGCAGTAATGCGTTAAGCTAACCTGTACTAATTGCTCGTGCGGCTTGACCCTATAACTTTGATTCACATTGGTGTCTCAAGGAAGTTATGCCAAGTTGACGCATTCAAAATGCTGACGTGGAAAATTCCACGCAGAGTCGAAAAGACAAGCTGATTAGCTCTATAAATTGGTCGTCTTGACCCAGTCAAGATGACAAAAAGTTATGCCTGACGACCATAGCGACTTGGTACCACTCCTTCCCATCCCGAACAGGACAGTGAAACGAGTCAGCGCCGATGATAGTGCGGGTTCCCGTGTGAAAGTAGGTCATCGTCAGGCTATTACAGCAAAAACGCCCCCTCAGCGGAGGGGGCGTTTTTTTTTGCGCGTTCGGCGGAGCGTCCCGCGTGCTTGATTTCCAGCGTGCATGCAGTTTGGTGTGGCAATACTAGGGAAAACCCGTATAGTTACCCTCATGCTTGACGCAACCACTTTGATTAAGGCCTCATTTGAAGCGGGGAAAGACTTGATGCGGCCTTCGTGTGAAGGCAATGGGTCTGGCTCGCTTCAGCGGGTGTCTCCATTGCTGGTTCCCATCCGATCGCTGGGTGCCAATCACCGAGAGCGCATCGTTGAACATCTGCTATCCCTGGAGGCCCAAGACCGATATCTGCGTTTTGGGTATGCCGCTCAGGACACCCAGATACGGCGCTACGTCGAGAGTTTAGACTTTGAGCGCGACGAGATCTTTGGTGTCTACAACCGCAACCTGACACTCATCGCGATGGCGCATCTGGCCTACGCAAAGGATTCCAGCCACGAGTCCTGTGCGGAGTTTGGTGTATCGGTTCTTCCCGCAGCGCGGGGCAAGGGATACGGGGCGCGACTGTTTGAGCGCGCCGCAATGCACGCCGCAAACGATGGGGTGCGCATGATGTTCATACATGCGCTGAGCGAAAACACCGCCATGTTGGCGATAGCCAGAAATGCGGGTGCACGGGTGGAGCGGGATGGCAGCGAGAGCGAGGCCTACTTGCAGTTGCCGCCATCCACGTTGGACAGCCAGATGACCGAACTCATTGAAGAGCAGGTTGCACAGACAGACTACCGTCTCAAGGTTCAGGCCAAGCAATTCTGGAACTTCTTGGCTGATTTGCAGGCGGTTCGACGCGACGCCATCGATGCACAGAGTCGCACCCCTCCGTGAGGAGCGGTGATACGTCGCACAAATCCGCTATCCTAAGGGGTCCTCAACCACGGCCTTTTGTGCCCCTACGTCAGTGTCAGAACCCTATCCCGCGCGCGTGCCCGACAAAGAAGACAAACGCACCTTCTTGCGCAAGCTCGCTGAGTTTCTTCACCCTGGGCCGGACTCGACGGCGGAACTGATTGAAACACTGGCCGAGGCCGAGGACAACAACATCATCGGTGCCGAGTCGCGGGTGATGCTCGAAGGGGTGATTCGCATGGCCGACATGACCGCTGGTGATGTCATGGTCCCCGCGACCCGCATGGACATGCTCGATATCCAGTCTCCGATGGACGGCCTGCTCAATACAGTGATTGATACCGCCCACTCGCGCTTTCCGGTATTTGAGGGGGAGCGCGAAAACGTCATCGGCATTCTCATGGCCAAGGATCTGCTGAAGTTGCAGCGTGCCCCTGAGCTCAACATTCGCGCGCTGTTGCGCCCGGCGGTGTTCGTACCCGAAACCAAGGGTTTAAATGATTTGTTGCGGGATTTCCGGGGCAACCGCAACCATTTGGCGATTGTGATCGATGAGTTCGGGCGCGTGGCCGGTTTGATAACTATTGAGGATGTGCTGGAACAGATTGTTGGCGAAATTGAGGACGAATTCGACATTGCGGAAGATGAGGGCGATATTTTTGCCCTGGCCGATCGTACCTACCGGGTCAGCGGCGATACACCGGTCGAGCGGGTCAATGACGCATTCTCCGTTGCGTTAGCCGGCTCCGATCCCGAGGACCACTTCGACACCATCGGCGGCTTGGTTGCCCACGAAATGGGCCACGTCCCCAAGCGCGGAGAGCGCTTCGCATTGGGGGGCTTGGACTTTTACGTACTCCACACCAAAGGTGGGGCGGTGAAGTGGTTCAGGGTGACGCCGACGACCGACGTTAGCCACTGAGTCGATGTCCAGGTTGGTGCCGCCGCGACAGACGGTTTACATGTCTGTACTTCAGTTCGCTATCGTTTGTATAGCGGCCTGGGCAAATTCTGCGGGGGCTAGCTGGCCCTTTTCCTTTGGATTCTTGGCTGGAAAACCGGTTTGGTGGATGCAGTGCCTGGCACTGGGGCTGTTGGTGGGGGGGCTGCATCGATGCCGCAACGTGAAACACGCCGCAGGCGTGGGACAACTGTTTGCCACCGTCTGGCTGTGCTCCACGTTCTGGTGGCTGTATGTATCCATGCATACATTTGCCGGTCTCGACGCCACGTTGACGGTGCTGGCCATCGTGGCGTTGGCTGCAGCACTGGGCTGCTACTACGCCGTTGCCTGCGCCCTATATTGGCGGCTGCGGTACCGTGGACCATGGATCGGGCCGGTCACCTTCGCGGCGCTGTGGACTCTGGCGGAGATGGCACGCGGTACCTGGTTGACCGGATTTGGTTGGGGTGCAATTGGCTATGCCCATGTCGATGGTCCCCTGGCAAGCTGGATCCCCTGGGTGGGGTCGTATGGTGTGGGCTTTGTCGCGGCATGGGTGTCTGCGATGGGGTATGGCGCGTTTCGCGCGCGCTGGTCCCATCGCGCTGCGCTGGTTGGCGTCCTGGGTCTGGGGCTGCTGGTGCCAACGGTGCAGCCCGACTGGTCACAGCCGGTGGGGAGTCTTTCTGTCACCTTGCTGCAGGGCGCGATACCGCAAAACGAGAAGTTCCAAGCGGGAACCGGGGTGCCACTGGCGCTCGCCTGGTACCAGGAGCAGGTCACGCACAGCAGCACCGACCTGGTGGTCGCGCCCGAAACCGCCATCCCCTTATTGCCCCAGGACTTGCCGCAGGGCTACTGGGAGTCACTGGCGAGCCGATTTGCCGAATCGGGGCAAGCGGCACTGGTCGGAGTGCCGCTGGGTTCCATGGCCGAGGGCTATACCAATTCGGTAGTCGGGTTCTCTGCGCAACAGCAGGCCCCTTGGCGCTACGACAAGCACCACCTGGTTCCGTTTGGTGAATTCATTCCGCCGCTGTTCAAATGGTTCACGCGGATGATGCACATCCCCTTGGGCGACTTCAACCGGGGCGCGGTCGGGCAAGATTCCTTTCAGTGGAAGGGGCAGCGCCTGGCTCCCAATATTTGCTATGAAGACCTGTTTGGCGAGGAGTTGGGCGTGCGCTTTGTGGACCCTGCACGCGCGCCCACCATTTTCGTGAATGTAAGCAATATTGGCTGGTTCGGCGACACGGTGGCCATTGACCAGCACCTGCTGATCAGCCGCATGCGCGCGCTGGAGTTTGAGCGGCCCATGGTGCGCGCCACCAACACCGGGGCGACCGCCATCATTGACCATACCGGAGTGGTCGTCCAATCGCTGCCACGCTATGCCCGTGCCGCCCTGGTGGGCACCGTACAAGGGCGCACGGGAACCACGCCCTTTGCTTGGTGGGTAGGGCGCTTTGGGTTGTGGCCGCTCTGCGTGCTCTCGATTGCTATTGTTTTGGTAGCTATACGCGCACGTTCGACGAGGGGAGACTAACGTTCTTGCCCCTGTAAAATTGGGGCATGCTCACATTTCAACAAATCATCCTGAAGCTGCAGGCCTACTGGGCCGACCAGGGCTGCGCATTGCTGCAGCCCTATGACATGGAGGTCGGTGCCGGCACCTCGCACACCGCCACCTTTCTGCGTGCCCTGGGCCCTGAGCCCTGGAAGGCCGCCTATGTGCAGCCCAGCCGCCGCCCCAAGGACGGCCGCTACGGCGAGAACCCCAACCGCCTGCAGCACTACTACCAGTACCAGGTGGTGCTCAAGCCCGCGCCCAGCAACATCCT
>CAZDDK010000272.1:0-4056 GCA_964504185.1 uncultured Rhodoferax sp.
TTGCGACAGTGAGGAATTTTTGGCATGAATCAAGGCTATCCAAGGTTGTTGGGGGATATCGGGGGGACCAACGCCCGTTGGGCCTGGCAGGAGTCCGCAGGTGCCGGGCTGGAGGACATCTCCGTGCGCGCCTGCCAGGACCATGCGTCCATTGAGGAGTCGGCCCGCCAGTACCTGCACGACCACGGTCGCGCCCGCCCTGCCTGGGCCGGCATTGGCATCGCCACGGCCTTGGCCGGAGACGAGGTGCAGCTGACCAATAGCAGTTGGCGCTTCTCCATTGCCGCCTTCCAAAAAGCCCTGGGCTTGGAGCGCTGCCTGTTTGTCAACGACTTCACGGCGCTGGCCCTGAGTTTGCCCGCGCTTGCGGCGGCGGAGCTGCGCCCGGTGGGGGGCGGCTGCGCGGTGCCCGGCATGGCGATTGCACTTCTGGGGCCGGGTACTGGCCTGGGCGTTTCCGGTTTGGTGCCGGATGCCGTGGGCGGCTATAGCGCCCTGAGCGGCGAGGGAGGGCACATGACGCTGGCCGCCGCTGACGATGCGCAGGCGGCCCTGCTGTCGTTGCTGCGCAAGAAGTTTGACCATGTCAGCGCCGAGCGGGTGCTGTGTGGCGAGGGCTTGGTCAATGTGTACCAGGCCCTGTGCGTGCTGGCAGGGCAGGTGCCGCGGGCGCTGGAACCATCGGATGTGACGGATGCGGCCATCGCGGCATCCGACCCCCAGTGCGTGCTGGCGGTGACGCACTTCACCCGCTTTCTCGGGCAGGTGGCGGGCAACCTGGCCCTGATGCTGGGCGCGCGTGGGGGCGTCTACATTGGCGGGGGCGTTGTGCCACGGCTGGGCGGTGCCTTTGACGAGGGGCTGTTTCGCCAGTGTTTTGAGAATAAGGGGCGTTTTCGCCCCTGGCTGGAGGCGGTGCCCGTCTGGGTGATCACCGCTTCCACACCGGCCCTGGTAGGGGCCAGCCGCGCGCTGGATACGCAAACCTGGCGGTGAGGGGCTGGGCACGGTTAAGCTGTCGCCCTTGACGAAACCACGAAAAGGGACGCATGCCATGCCAGAACCACGCTTTGACCATCCGCGCCTGATTGCCGACATTGGCGGCACGTTTGCGCGGTTTTCACTGGAAGTGGCTCCCCATGTGTTTGAGCAGTCCGCCCAGCTGCGGTGCGCGGAGTTTGAGAATTTCCAGGCGGCGGTGACGGCCTATCTGTCGGGGCTGTCAGGCGTCGCCCCCGGTGACATTCGGCACGCTGCGGTGGCCATCGCCAACCCGGTGGCGGGTGACCAGGTGCGCATGACCAATTACCACTGGCAGTTCTCCATTGAGGAAATGCGCCAGCGTCTGGGCTTTGACAACCTGGTGGTGGTGAACGATTTCACCGCCTTGGCCATGGCCTTGCCCAGCCTCAGTACCCAGCAGCGCCGCCAGTTCGGCGGTGGCGAGGCGGTGGCGCGCAGCGTGGTAGGCCTGATTGGCGCGGGCACCGGCCTGGGCGTGTCGGGCCTGATTCCGGCGGGCGACGGCTGGATTGCCCTGGGCACCGAGGGAGGGCACACCAGTTTCTCGCCGCAGGACGAACGCGAAATCGCCATCCTGCAATATGCCTGGCGTCAGTACCCGCATGTATCGTTTGAGCGGCTGTTGTCGGGTTCGGGCATCGAGTTGATCTTTCGGGCATTGACCGAGCGGGCCGGACTGCCGGTGTGCACGCTGGATGCGCCGGAGATCACCCGCCGGGCGCTGGAGGGCAGCGATGCGCTGTGCCGGGAAACGATGGACGTGTTCTGCGCCATTCTGGGCACTGCGGCCGCCAATCTGGCCGTCACGCAGGGAGCCTTTGGCGGCATCTATATTGGCGGGGGCATCGTGCCACGGCTGGGCCTGTATTTTGATCAATCGCCCTTTCGCCAGCGGTTTGAGGAGAAGGGGCGGTTTGCCGGATACATGCAAGGCATTCCCACCTTTGTCATCACCGCCAATGACGCGACCCTGTTGGGGGCGTCGGTCATTTTGGCGGCGCAGTTGCGCGAGCTCGAAGGAGGCAATGGGTCCGCCATCCTGGAGCAGATTCGTCGTGCACTGGCCAGTCTGTCGCCCGCAGAGCAGCGGGTGGCGCAGCATGTGCTGTCCCAGCCGCGTTCGGTCTTGAACGACCCCATTGCGCAGATTGCGCGCGCCGCCGATGTGAGCCAGCCCACCGTGATCCGCTTCTGCCGTTCACTGGGTTGTGAGGGATTGTCGGACTTCAAACTGCGCCTGGCCTCGGGGCTGACGGGCACCATTCCCATCACCCACACCCAGGTGACCGGTGACGACTCCATGCTGGAGCTCGGTGCCAAGGTGCTGGGCAACACCGCGTCGGCCATTCTGCAGGCGCGCGACCATTTGAACCGTGACAGCATGGACCGCGCCATGCGCCTGATTGCTGATTCGCACCGTATCGAGATCTATGCGGTGGGGCACTACGGGGCCATTGCCATCGATGCGCAGTTCAAATTCCTGCGCGTGGGGGTATCGGCCGTGGCGCACACCGATCCGCGCCTGCAGGCGCTGGCTGCCAATCTGCTCACCCCCGATGCGGTGGTGCTCATCATCAGCAGCAGCGGGCGCATTGCGGACCTGTTGGCGGTGGCCGAAAAGGCGCAGGAGCAGGGTGCCAAGGTGATTGCCATCACCGAGAGCCAATCGCCCCTGGCCCGCAAGGCCGATCTGGCCCTGATCGTGGACCATGTGGAAGACATTGCCACCCAGGTGCCCATGATCAGCCGCATCCTGCACCTGCTGATGGTGGACATTCTGGTGGTTGGCGTCACTCTGCAGCGCCGCTCCGCCTTGACCGCATTGGGCAGCGAGCTTGCCCTGGACATGGATGAGTCAGTGCCCGGCGCGGCCCATTCCGGTGCCCGGCGCAAGGCCCCCGGAGTGAGTGTCGCGGGCGCGCTGGCGCACCTGACCCCGCAGGGGCGCTAACAAGCCACACGCATCGACCTGAGACGATAGCCGGGGCGCAAGGGTGGTAGGGCTGGATGCTTGTTTAGGCCACCCAGTTTTCCAGCTGCAGCGCCGGCACGCGCTCAAATTGGTGCAGATTGTTGGTGACCAGGGTGAGTCCTTCGCTGCGAGCGTGGGCGGCTATGTGAATGTCGTTGAGTCGAATGGGCTTGCCGATTTCTTCCAGGCTGCGGGCCATTGGTGTATGTTTGCTATGAAACAAATAAGTAATTTAACTACACTTCAACGGAAAAATTTCGTGGTATTTTCCGAAATTTGTGGAAATTACTAGGGAGTTTCCTAGGGTTTGTTGTTCGTGCGGTGGTAGACTTTAAATGTTGTTTGACTACATTTATTGTCCTTCGGAGTTTTTGCATGCCCCTAGCCCTCGCGTCCACACCACCACCGTTTCAGCCCGGCTCCGTGTCCGCCCAGGCCCCATGCGCCCCTATGGGGGACGCGGGGCAGGCGCTGTCCCACATGGCGCGTGCGCAGTTGGCCAGCCGCTGGGCCGATACCCAGGCGCAGGACACGGCGGTGCGCGCGAAGCGGGTGTACTACCTGTCCATGGAATTTTTGATGGGGCGTTCCCTGTCCAATGCGCTGGACGCGCTGCACCTGCGCGGGCCCGCTGCGCAGGTGTTGCAGGCCCAGGCGCGCAACCTGGAGGACGCCGTGGCGCAAGAGCCCGATGCCGCGCTGGGCAACGGCGGCCTGGGGCGGCTGGCGGCGTGCTTTCTCGATTCCATGGCTACGCTGGGACTGCCGTCCTTTGGTTACGGATTGCGCTACGAATTTGGCATGTTTGCGCAACGCCTGGAGCAGGGTGCGCAGGCGGAGGTGCCCGACGCATGGCTGGTGGATGGCACCCCCTGGGAGTTTCCCCGTCCCGACGCGACGTACACCGTGGGCCTGGGCGGCTCGGTGGCGCAGGTGGATGGCCATTCCGTCTGGACCCCGGGTCGCACCGTTCTGGCCCGGGCCTATGACATGGTGGTGCCTGGCCACGGCACCGACCGCGTCAGCACCTTGCGGCTGTGGCGGGCCCTGGCACCCCAGGC
>CAZDDK010000273.1:0-3625 GCA_964504185.1 uncultured Rhodoferax sp.
TCGGCGGCAACGGCTACATCAATGACTACCCGCTGGGCCGCCTGTGGCGCGATGCAAAACTCTACGAAATCGGGGCCGGCACCAGCGAAATCCGCCGTATGCTCATCGGCCGCGAATTGTTCGCGGAGACAATGTAGGGCTGATGAAACTTGCCCGCACACTGACCACCATCCTCCAAGGCTTTTTGCGCGGTCTGCTGCGCGCCTGGGTGCTGATCGTGCCGCTGGTGGTGGCCCTGTCCCTGGTGCGGCTGGGCCAGCTGGCCTACTTTTGGCCCAGCGGATTCCATGTTTCCACGACGGACCTGGCCAGTGTGGTGGTGCAAGGTTTTCGCTTCGACCTCAAGGTCAGCGCGGTGGCGGGGTTTTTGTTGCTGCTGGTGCTGCCCTGGGTCTCGGGCACGGTGCAGGGGCGCATTGCCACGGGTGTGGCCTTCCTGTATGTGATGCTGTCGCTGGTCAACCTGCATTACTTCGGGTTCTACAAGACGCCCATTGACTCCCTGGTGTTTGGCCTGGTGGAGGACGACACCGCCGCCGTGCTGCAGACCATCTGGCAAGACTTCCCTGTCATCTGGACCGTGCTGTTGGGCCTGCTGCTGACCTATGGCTCTGTGGCGCTGCACCGCGCCCTGGTGCACCGCCTGCGGCCCGACACGGTGCTGCAGTCGCGCCATGTGGCCATCCAACTGGTGCTGGCCATCGCCGTCTTCTTCGCCCTGCTGTTTGCCGGCAAGGGCACGATCCGGGAGATGGCGCTGCAACGCCAGCACCTCACGGTCACCACCTCGCCCTTTCTCAACGACATGGTGCCCAACGGCCCCATTGCGCTGAAATACGCCTGGGACAGCCGGGGCCAGTCGCAGAACCTGCAAAATCCGCTGGCCGGGCTCAAGGCCATGGGCTTCGACTCGCCGCTGGCCGCTGCCGAGGTGCTGGGCCTGCCGCACGGCAGCGAGGCCTCCGTCCGGGCCGCCCTGGTCACCCACGCACCGCTGCCGGCCGGTGCGCCCAAGAAGAACCTGGTCTTCTTCCTTATGGAGTCGTGGAGCGCCGAGCCCATGCTCTATCAGAGTCCGGCGTTCGACGTGCTGGGCCGCATGGCACCCACGCTGACGGACGCGAGTGAGGTCTGCCACTTCCGCAACTTCGACTCGGCCCAGCCCGGCACCCATCCCTCGCTGGAGGCCATTCTGTTTTCATCGCCCATTACGCCGCTGACCTTGGGTGACGTGGGGCGCAAGCCCATCCCCTGGGCGATTCCGAAGGTGGTCAAGGACGCGGGTTACCAGACGCTGTTCGTCACCTCGGCACGCTCCGGCTGGCGCGACCTGAACCGCGTGCTAGCGGTGCAGGGCTTTGACGAAGTGGTGGACGCCAACAATCTGAAAGAAGCCTACCCCGACGCCACGCTGGGGATTTGGGGCGTGTGGGACAACTACATCTTCCAATACCTGGACAAGCGCCTGGCCGGGCAGCCGGCCGACAAGCCGCTGTTCGTCTTCGTGCTGACCAGTACCAACCACCCGCCCTACGACCTGCCCGCCGACTACCACCGCGTGCCGCGTGACATGGCCCTGTGGAAGGGCGAGACCAGTTCCGACACCCTGCGGCTCAACCTGGACAGCTACCACTACGCCGCCGACCTGCTGGGCGGCTTTGTGCAGGGCCTGCAAAAGGGGCCGCTGTGGAAGAACACCCTCGTTGCCGCCACCGGCGACCACAACGTGCGCTCGTTTGGCATGTATGCCGAGGCATCGCGCCGCCACCTGGCCCGCCAAGTGCCCTTCGTGATTTGGGGGCAGGGCATGGGCGCAGCCGCCTGCGGACCGCAGCAGGCCAGCCCGGCCAGCCACCGCGACATGTTTACTACCCTGTTGCCCCTGATGGGCGTGGATGGTCCCTACGTAAACTCCGGGCGCAACCTGCTGCGCACGCCGCAGGCTACGCCCATGGACGCAGCGCGCACCCTGTTCTTCACCGGCGAGTCCCGCAACGCCCAGGGCCAGTGGCAGCTGGGCAACAAGGCTTCGTTCGCCTGCAGCGCGGCACCCGGTTCCCAGCCGGCGGGCGCGGACTGCCAGTTCAACGCGGTGGACGACCAGCAGGAGCGCGCCCGCTATGGCCTGCTGGACTGGTATGTGCGTGTCTCACTTCATAGAAAATAGCCCTGCGGGACAGACTGCACCGCTCGGCGCAAGCGCTGTCCCCCACCGAATGGAAGAACCTATGTCACGCAAACTCAGCGATCTCTTTGCCCACAACCGCGCCTGGGCCGCCCGCATGGAGGCCGAGCGCCCCGGGTTCTTCACCAGCCTGAAGGCGCAGCAAAAGCCCAAGTACATGTGGATTGGCTGCTCCGACAGCCGCGTCCCCGCCAACCAGATCACGGGACTGGAACCCGGTGAGGTGTTCGTGCACCGCAATGTGGCCAACGTGGTCGTGCATTCCGACCTGAACGCCCTGTCCACCATCCAGTTTGCGGTGGAGCGGCTCAAGGTCGAACACGTCATGGTGGTGGGCCACTACGGGTGTTCGGGCGTGCAGGCGGCGCTGGAGGGCGCACGCATCGGCCTGGCCGACAACTGGCTGCGCCACATCCAGGACGTGCGCGACCGCCACCGTGACATCCTGGAAGTGATTCCCGAGCACGGCCGGGCCAATGCGCTGTGCGAGTTGAATGCCATCGAGCAGGTGGTCAACGTGGCCCAGACCACCGTGATGCAGGACGCCTGGGCGCGCGGCCAGGACGTGACGCTGCATGGCTGGGTCTATGGGCTGCAGGACGGGCTGATCCAGGATCTGCACATGACGGTCCGTGGAGCCGACAACCTGGACGCTCTGTACCGCCAAGCCCTGACGGGGGTTCGCCTGATACCCCGTCACGAATAGGTATATAGTCAAATCGTGCTCTAGCCCGCGTAAATGCTGTGTAAGCAGCTATAAATACAATAGCAACATGTTCCCAACCCGTCTGGACTCCTCCCTTGCCTACGACATCGCCAAGGCGATGATGGACGGCTTCAACCGCCACTACCAGCTGTTTCGCACGGAGTCCGCGCGGGCCAAGCACCGCTTCGAGACGGCGGACTGGCACGGCCAGCAGCGCGCCCAGCGCGAGCGCATCGAGTTTTACGACCTGCGGGTCACCGAGTGCTCCCGCCGGCTCGAGCGCGAGTTCAAGGCCGGCGAGCAGCCCATGGACATCTGGCAGCAGATCAAGCTGCACTACATCGGCCTGCTGGTCAACCACCACCAGCCCGAACTGGCCGAGACCTTCTTCAACTCGGTCACCACCAAGATCCTGCACCGCAGCTACTTCCAGAACGACTTCATCTTTGTGCGCCCGGCCGTCAGCACCGAGTACATCGAGAACGACGAGTCCGAAAAGCGCCCCACCTACCGCGCCTACTACCCTACCCGCGACACCATGCGGGACGAGCTGGTGCGCATGGTCAGCGACTTTGACCTGCAGCGCCCGTTTGACAACCTGGCGCATTACTGCGGCCTGGTCCAGGAGGCCATGATGAGCCGCCTGGGCGACGCCAAGCTGCGCGCCAACTTCCAGATCCCGGTACTGACCGGCCTGTTCTTTCGCAACACGGGCTGCTACATCGTGGGCAAGC
>CAZDDK010000273.1:3635-4049 GCA_964504185.1 uncultured Rhodoferax sp.
CTGATCAACGGCTTCAACGAATTTCCCTTTGCGCTGCCCATCCTGCACACCAAGGTGCCTCCCCGCGCCCAGGCCGGGGACGACCGCAACGCCGCCGGGGACGCGGCGCAGGATTCCCACGCCACCAAGTCCAAACTGGTGATCGATGCCGCGCTGTTCGGCGAAGACGACCTGCTCATGCTGTTCAGCTTTGCCCGCGCCTACTTCATGGTGGACATGGAGATTCCGTCAGCCTACGTGCAGTTTTTGCGCAGCATGATGCCGCGCAAACCCCGCAACGAAATCTACAACGCGCTGGGCCTGGCCAAGCAGGGCAAGACGCTGTTCTACCGCGACTTCCTCTACCACCTCAAGCATTCCAGCGACAAGTTCCGCATCGCGCCCGGCATCAAGGGCATGGTCATGCTGGTGTTT
>CAZDDK010000274.1:0-4039 GCA_964504185.1 uncultured Rhodoferax sp.
CGGTCACTTCTTCGCCGAGGTAGTCTTCGGCGGTCTTCTTCATCTTGCGCAGCACGTCGGCGCTGACCTGCTGAGGGGCCAGCTTGTTGCCACGGACCTCCACCCAGGCGTCACCGTTGTCGGCAGCGGCAATCTTGTAGGGCATCAGATCGATGTCCTTCTGCACTTCCTTTTCGGTGAACTTGCGGCCAATCAGGCGCTTGACTGCGTACAGCGTGTTCTTGGGGTTGGTGACGGCCTGGCGCTTGGCGGACGCGCCAACCAGCACCTCGCCGTCTTCTTGGTAGGCGATGATGGAGGGTGTGGTGCGCGCGCCCTCGGCGTTTTCGATCACCTTGGCGGTGTTGCCTTCCATGATGGCCACGCACGAATTGGTGGTGCCGAGGTCAATGCCGATGATTCTTCCCATGGTTTACTCCTAGTCGGTAGGGGACGGAGCCGAAGATCTGTCCCGCAAGGTTATTTGATTCAAAAATTCAGATGGGGCTTACCTGAAGACGCTTTGCGAAAATTCAAGTGGCCAGTAGGGTTATTTCGGTGCGGAAACGGTGACCAGTGCCGGGCGCAGCACACGGTCGGCAATGGAATAGCCCTTTTGCAGCAGACCCACGACGGCATTGGCCTCGTGCTCCGATGGCACCACACTGATGGCTTGGTGCTGGTGGGGGTCAAACTTGGTGCCGGGGGCAGGCGCGATGGCCACCACCTTGTTGCGCTCCAGTGCGGCGATCAGCTGGCGCAGTGTGGCCTGTGCGCCCTCGCGGATTTGCTCGGGTGTGGCGTCTTGAATGGCCAGACCGGCCTCCAGGCTGTCCGCTACGGGCAGCAGGCTTTCGGCGAAGCCTTCCACGGCGAATTTGCGGGCTTTGGAAATTTCGTCTTCGGCGCGACGGCGGGCATTTTCGGCATCGGCCTTGGCCCGCAGATACTGGTCGGCCAGTTCGGCGCTCTTGGCTTGCAAGGCAGTCAACTCAGCCTGTACGTGGGCCAGTGTTTCGGACTCAATGGCAGCCGCTGAGACGACATGCTCGGTGCTGTTCTGCAAACTCGCGTCGCAGGCGTCGGATGGGGGAGTGGAGGACTGTTCGGACATGCAAATAGTGGAAGACTGTGCTTCGGATTCAATGGAATGAGTGCGCAAATGGGGATCGTTTGAACCCATTCAAGGGCCGTTGATCTCCATTTTGGGCATTCAGCAGAGTGGCTTGATAAAAATCAAGCGGAAACGCCCAACAATTCCACGTCAAACTTCAGGGTCGCATTGGGGGGGATCACACCACCCGCACCCCGGGCACCGTAGCCCAGCTCAGCTGGAATGACGAGCGTGCGAGTGCCTCCGACCTTCATGCCCGCCACGCCCTCGTCCCAGCCGCGAATGACCATGCCAGCACCCAGATGGAACACGAAGGGATCATTTCTGTCCTTGCTCGAGTCAAATTTCGCTCCCTGGGTGGCATTGTTGTACAGCCAGCCTGTGTAGTGCACGGTGACGCTTTGCCCCTTGGTTGCCACGGGGCCGGTTCCTTCGGTGGTGTCTTCGTATTGCAGTCCGGTGGGAGTCGTGATCATGAAAATCCTTGGTGGGTGGTTATAAGGGGGTGTCCCATTGGGTTGGGAATGCACCGCAGGCAGCCGTGTGCGGGGCCGCCCACAAAGGGGGGAATTATGCCGCAGACAAAAAAAAGACAGGCTAAGCCTGTCTCGATTTTTTTGGACCCGAGGTGCGGTGCAGCAGGGCCTAACTGACTTTCTTGGCCTGACTACTGGCCCATTTGCCGGCAAACGCCTGCAAGTCACCCAGGCGTTTGAGCAAATCGGCTCCGGTCGAGGTGACGGCGTAGCCGTCGCTGCCGTGGGTCATCAGGCCGGCCTCCCGCAACTCCTTGATGCGGGTATTCAATGTGTTGGGAGTGATGCTGCCCACACTGTCTTGCAGCAGCCGAAATGTTTGGGCATGGCCATCGCGCAGGGCCCACAGCACGCGCATGGCATAGCGCGACTCCAACAGACTCAACAGCTGGCCAATGGCGACCGACTCTTTCGAACTCATTGATTACCTCTCCTCGATTCGGTATTTTGAACGACCCACCGCTCGGCCCTACATGCCGCCATCGTAAACCGGTGCGCAGCGCACGGCGACAGGCGAAACTATAGCGCAGTTTTCAACCTGCTACAAGTTTCATAGCTTGTTTTGGCTGTCTTGACGGGGGAAGCGGGGTTGCTTGTCAGCGCGCATGGGTGGTGTTAAGGTTGCGCGAATTCGTGACCCCCGGTGCAGTGTTTGGGAGATTTCCATGGTGTTTAACTTTGAACAGGTCCATAACTACTTTGAGCGCCTCGTATTCGAGGATGTTGCCCGCCGCTCCGAGGCGCATCCGGAGTTCACCTCGGACATGCTGGGGGACGTGGCCTGTGTGGCCCTGAACCGTTTGCCCGCGCGCTATGTGCGCCATGACGTGGACATGATGTTCTATCTGACCGAGCAGGAGCGCCACGCGATTGAAGTGTCATTGAACGAGGTGCTCGAGTTTGCATTTGCTTTCGTCTTGGAGCGCTCCACGAAGACGCAACGCTAGAGCGTGGCTTCTACGGCGATGCGCAACGCCGGAGTTACCTCGGGCAGAACACCAAACCACAGTCCAAAGGCAGCCCGCGCCTGGTGCAGTAGCATGCCCAGTCCGTTGACGGTGGTATTGCCGCGCTGTCGGGCGGCGGTCAGCAGGGGTGTTTCCAGGGGAACGTAAATAATGTCCGACACCAGCGCATCGGCTGGCAACCAGTCCAGGCGCAGGTCCAGGTCCGGCTCTCCATGCATGCCCTGGTTGGTGGTGTTGACCAATAGGGCGGCGCCGTCAAGGGCGGCATGGCGCTCGTCCCATGGCACCGCGCGAACCGGGCCACCAAACTCTTGTGCCATGTCGTGTGCCCTGGCCCAACTGCGATTGGTCAAACGAATGTCGCCAGCGCCCTGGTCGATGAGCCCGGCGATGACTGCGCGGGATGCCCCGCCCGCTCCCACCACCACGACCGGTCTCTGGTCCGCGCGCCAATGGGGCTGGGCCTCCAGCAGGCTCTGGATGTAGCCGTAGCCATCGGTATTGCGCCCGGTGAGGGATCCGTCGGACTCGACCACGATGGTGTTGATTGCGCCAATGCGCGCCGCCAGGGGTTCGATGCGGTCCACGATTGGGAGCGCGGCGACCTTGTGCGGGATCGTCAGATTGCAGCCGGCAAAACCCAATACGGGCAGCGCGCGCAGCGCCTGTTCCAGCCGTTCGGGTTGCACTGGCAGCAGCACATAGGCACCCCGTAAGCCGTGCTCGGCAATCCAGTGGTTATGGATGACTGGTGAGCGCGAGTGCGCCACCGGCCAGCCCATGACCCCAGCCAGTTTGTAGGGAGCCACCAATTTACAAGTTGTCGGTAAAACTGCGCAGTTTGTCGGAACGGCTGGGGTGCTTGAGCTTGCGCAGCGCCTTGGCCTCGATCTGGCGGATGCGCTCGCGGGTCACGTCAAACTGCTTGCCGACTTCTTCCAGTGTGTGGTCGGAGGTCATCTCGATACCAAAGCGCATGCGCAGCACCTTGGCTTCGCGTGGCGTCAGGCTGTCCAGAATGTCCTTGACCACATCACGCAGACCGGCCTGCATGGCGGCTTCCATCGGTGCGGTGTTGGCACCGTCTTCGATGAAGTCACCCAGGTGGCTGTCGTCGTCGTCACCAATCGGTGTTTCCATGGAGATCGGCTCCTTGGCGATCTTCATGATCTTGCGGATCTTGTCCTCGGGAATCTCCATGCGCTCCGCCAGCACCGAAGCGTCCGGCTCGAAACCAAACTCCTGCAAGTGCTGACGGCTGATACGGTTCATCTTGTTGATGGTCTCGATCATGTGCACCGGAATCCGGATGGTGCGCGCCTGGTCCGCAATGCTGCGGGTGATGGCCTGGCGAATCCACCAGGTAGCGTAGGTCGAGAACTTGTAACCGCGGCGGTATTCGAACTTGTCCACCGCCTTCATCAGGCCGATGTTGCCTTCCT
>CAZDDK010000275.1:0-4009 GCA_964504185.1 uncultured Rhodoferax sp.
GGTGGCGCTTCTCGAAGTAGCTCACGGGCAGGCGCATAAGGTGCGTGAACACGTTGGAGACCCATTGCCAAGGCAAGCCCTGCTCAGTACAGCCAAACGTTTAGACGGCTGATGGCGGCTCAGCGGCGACATGCGCCACAATGTGCTGCGCGCGCACGAAACGATTCCACAGCGAAAAGTCGTGCTTTTGGGTTTGGTATTTGGGTCGCGGATCTGCCAAACACTTGCCACTCTGCGGTTTCAGTAATATTTCTTCGACTATGCTCAAAGAACGCCCACGGGGTTACCCCAGCAGAGACCAAAGTCGTAGCGCATTCGGTGTTGACCGGACGCGCCAAATCTGTGTCGGTTTCCTCATATGCGGGTTGCATGTGATGGGCATGGAGGTCTGGTGGAACATGAATACGGAGATGCGCTCAATCCGGCTACCTGCCACGCAATCCCTGGTCACGCTATTTTTGCCCGAGCCGGTGTCGCCCTCGATCGTGCGAACCACGCCAAAGAATCGATCGGTTGCGTCAACAATGCAATCCTCACAACACCGCAACCCCAACCCAAACCCAAACGAGCCGACTGAGCCTATGATCGGTTCAATGCCCACGGTGGCCGCACCTGAATCGACAACGCCCACACCATTGAATCTGACGCTGCCTCGGGGCGAGCTGGCAGCAATACTTGCCCCGAAAATCCCCGGCAAGTCCCAATTGCCGCAGCGACTGCCAAAGACCGTGGAAACCATCATCGCCGACGCGTTTGGTGAATCCGGCCCGTGGACCGAAGAACGTATCGATTTCGACCATATCCGGCTGCGCCGCGGCAATACCTGCATCATGCTGGAACGACCAGCAGCAGCCCGACTATTTCCCATGGACGAAGCGGCCAACCGTGTGCCGTGGAAAGCAAACACCTATCGGTGCGGGTGAAGATTGGATTTGTCAAATCGAACGTACGGTTTGATGGACCATGCCAATTGCTGAGGTCTTGCCATGACTATTCAAACCTCGCCAGAAGAAAGCCGCCAAGAGTTGCTGCAACCACCAAGAATAAATAAAGAATCACGGCCTTTTTTCCAAGACTCGCACGACTCTTGGGTGGTTTTGAATCGTTGGACAGAGTTGGTTTCATTTTTTTCCCTTTTCAATGTGCAAAGGACCAAAACTTTCACCTTGAATGAACCAAGTTTTCGGAACCTTTTGTAGAACTTTAATGAAGATAAACATATCACCCGCTGCACCCATCAGATTGATGATTGAAATCCAGACAAAATGTTTTGCAAAGGCTGGATAAATCAATGCGAAAAAGAACGGCGCGACGGTAAGAGCGATCAGCGGGTTGGCAACCGCAAGCAAAAAGCGATTACGTGAGACTATCCCCAAATAGGAGGCATATGGAACGGCTGATTTTGGATCGAAACCAATACAGGTTGACGAGCCCAAACCCATGCCTGGAAACGCAATCACGTGACACAGTTCGTGCGATATCAACGTGATTGCCATTAACGAGAAGAAATACAAAGGACCGTTTGAAAATCCGTAGTTCAATTCCTTCAGTGGCCAGAAAAGTGACCACCATAGGTAGCCAATAGGCATTAGGGCCAAAGTGCCAAGAATGGAGCCCTTCAAGTGAATGTCTGCATAGTCAAGACCAAGCGGATAACACTTAATGGCCGGACTCCCACCCTTCGGAGGAGTTCCTAAGATGAATCGCATCGAAATATGCCCTCAAGGAGAAACGCTGGCCCAATAGGTCTGAGCCAGCGAGTCTTGGACCGTTACACCTTACCTAGCTGATAACCGTTGTACGCCCAAATTGCTACATCAAACAGGAACAAAGCCGCCATAAGCATTCCACCCTCAACCTGTTCAACTTCATCCATTGTCATTTCTTGCATTTTGATTTTCCTTCAAATACGGCACCAGACACGCCCTGGCACCACCGGCGTCATTGCCAACATGGCAAATTCTTCACGCCGCCACCGCCTCCCTCTCAGGAACGTTTGCAACAGCGGCTTCGATTGGCGCGCTCTGTGTTGCATCCGTCACCAACTCTCCCTCTTCCATCCGCACTACCCGACTCGCACTGGCAATCGTGCTGGCGCGGTGCGCGATGAGGATTCGCGTCAAAGGCAGTTGCCGAACAGCCTGATTGATCTGCTCTTCGCGCGTAGCGTCCAAATGGCTGGTGGCTTCATCCAGAAACAGCAGTCGCGGGTTCTTGTACAAGGCACGCGCCAGTAGTACTCGTTGCTTCTGCCCGCCAGAGAGCGAGCTGCCCATGTCGCCTACCAGGCTGCTGTAGTTCATGGGCATGGCGGCGATGTCTTGGTGAATGGCGGCCTGGTGCGCGCACGCCACCACGCGCTGCATGTCGGCCTTGGGGTCGAAGAAGCTGATGTTCTCCAGCAGGCTGCCGCCCAAGAGCCATGTGGTCGATGACTTCCACCGCGTCATGGGCACAGATGCGGATGTTGGTCAGGCCTTGTTCGCCGATGCGTTTGAGCAATGCCCCCACGCCGGGCTCATGCACTTCACAGCACAGAAAACGGGTGTGCGGCAGCACGCCGGCGATGTGCGCCGTGGCTTCACCCATGCCGAAGCCGATTTCCAGCACGAGGGGCGAGTCTTCTTGCTCAATTCGGCCTCCAGCCCGCGTAATATCTATGTATGGCGCTACCAAATCAATAGCATTTTGTTGGTAGGGAAGCAAGTACTTCGGCCCCAGCTCCTCAAATGCCTTGGCCTGGCCTGTGGTGGTTCTCCCTGCGCGCTTCACGAAGCTCTTGATGGTGCGCATGAACGGTTTTGCGGGCGCTTCGCCGCTGTGGGTTGGCGCGGCAAGAGGCTCGGTCGAGGGGGCATTTGGGTTCATGGTGGCGCGTGGGTAAACAATCTGGGGGCTAAATTGTAGGGAGTCGCAAGAGGGTGACGCTGCGAGGGGGCCACCGGGCGCGGACTCAAGCGAAGGCTCAACGAATCTCGGCGTTGCCAAACCAGCGTACGCCGCATTCGGGTTCCTCACTGCGTTGCATCTGGTGAGGTGTGTTGCACCCTCTGCTGCCATTGTGGCGACCTACGCGCCCACCGGCAAGCTCCCGGAGGCCTTGACTTCCTTGAGCGAAAAGCTGGTGGCAATTTCCTTCACGCCGGGCAGGCTGCGGATGCGGCTGCGCACCAGGGTGGAGAAGGCCTCCAGGTCGGTGGCCACGGCTTCGATCAGGTAGTCGTACTGGCCCGAGAGGTTGTGGCAGGCCAGCACCTCGGGCACGGCGACCACCTCGCGCTCGAAAGCGGCGGTGATTTCGGCCGTGTGGTTGGCCATCTGCAGGTGGATGAAGCCGGTGACGCCGTAGCCCAGCTGCTTGCGGTTGAGCCGGGCCTGGTAGCCCTCGATCACGCCCGATTCTTCCAGCTGGCGCACCCTGCGCCAACACGGCGACTGCGACAGCGCCACCTGCTCGGCCAACTCGGCCATGCTTTGGCGGGCATCGCGCTGCAAGGCCATGAGCAGGGTGCGGTCGGTGGGGTCAAAAGTGCGCATGGTTAAATTAACCTATAGAAGTTAAATGCAAGCAAAAATCTGCCCTTGATTACATCAAATTTCAGTTGAATGGGCAAATATTTGCTGCAGCGTTGGATAAAAATTCTCCCATCACAACCCACAAGGAGACTTTGCCATGCATCCCAACGACCTGCCCCTGTCCGCCCTGCCTGCCGACTCCGCTGCCAGCCATGCGCACGCCGGTTTTGCCACCCGCGCCATCCACTGGGGGTACAACCCAGCCGACCACCATGGCGCGCTGGTGCCGCCCGTGTACACCTCGGCCACCTTCGCCTTTCCCAGCGTGGAATACGGCATGCGCTGCTTTACCGGTGAAGAGCAGGGCTATTTCTACACCCGCATTGCCAACCCCACGCTGGCCTTGCTGGAGTCGCGCCTGACCAGCCTGGAGCAGGGTGCCGGTGCCGTGGTGTTCGGTTCGGGCATGGGGGCCATCACGGCCACGCTGTGG
>CAZDDK010000276.1:0-3969 GCA_964504185.1 uncultured Rhodoferax sp.
TCGAATGTGACGTGGACTGCATCCGTGATGCCACCGGCGCTACCTTCATCGGCGGCGTGATGGAACACATCGAACAGGCCGGCGTGCACAGCGGCGACTCCGCCTGCTCGCTTCCGCCTTATAGCCTGCGTGCCGAGACCGTGGCCGAACTCAAGCGACAAAGCGCGGCGATGGCCGGTGCCTTGAACGTGGTAGGCCTGATGAATGTGCAGTTTGCCATCCAGCAAGTGGACGGCAAAGACATCATTTATGTGCTGGAAGTCAACCCCCGTGCTTCCCGCACGGTGCCCTACGTGTCCAAGGCCACCGGCATTCAACTGGCCAAGGTGGCTGCGCGTTGTATGGCCGGACAGACCCTGGCAAGCCAGGGCATCACCAAGGAAGTGACGCCGCCTTACTTCAGCGTGAAAGAGGCCGTGTTCCCCTTTGTCAAGTTCCCCGGCGTGGACACCATCCTCGGCCCCGAGATGAAGTCCACCGGTGAGGTGATGGGTGTGGGCAAGACCTTCGGCGAGGCCTTCGTGAAGTCGCAGCTGGGCGCTGGGGCCAAGCTGCCACGCTCGGGCAAGGCATTCATTTCGGTCAAACAGAGTGACAAGCCGCGCGCTGTGGAAGTGGCGCGTGGACTGGTGGCCTTGGGGTTTGACGTGATTGCAACCAAGGGCACTGCGGCCACCATCACAGCGGCGGGAATCGCCTGTGCGGTCGTGAACAAGGTGACCGAAGGACGCCCGAACATTGTGGACATGATCAAGAACGAAGAGATCGCCATGGTCATCAATACCGTCGAAGAGCGCCGCAATGCCATTGCCGACTCGCGCTACATCCGTACATCGGCTCTGCTGGGGCGGGTCACCACCTACACCACCATTGCTGGTGCTGAAGCGGCAGTGGAGGGTATGAAGTACCTAGACCAGTTGGAGGTAATCTCAGTGCAAGAGATGCATGCGCAACTGGCCGTATAAATTGGCATAATCGTGCCCCATAGCGAGGACAGTGCCGCGCGCGAGCGCCGCACTGTCCTTGTACTTTGGGCAGCGTAGAAATTTGCGGGACATCTCTTTGGCGTTGTCCCCTCCGTTTAGAGAGACACCATGGCGACCTATCCCATTACCAAACGCGGGTCTGAGATGCTCAAGGCCGAGCTGCATAAGCTGAAGACGGTCGAGCGCCCGTCCGTCATCCAGGCGATTGCCGAAGCGCGCGCGCAGGGCGATCTCAGTGACAACGCGGACTACGACGCAGCCAAGGAACGCCAGGGCTTTATCGAAGGCCGTATCCAGGAGGTGGAGGGCAAGCTATCGGCTGCGCAGGTCATCGATCCGGCCGCCATTCAGGCCGATGGCCGCGTGGTCTTTGGTGCCACAGTGGAGCTGGAGGACGAAGACTCGGGTGACCGTGTCAAGTACCAAATTGTGGGAGAAGACGAGGCGGACCTTAAGCAGGGATTGATCAACATCAGTTCTCCTATCGCCCGTGCGCTGATCGGAAAGGAATGTGGAGATACCGCTGTTGTGCAAGCGCCGGGCGGTGAGCGAGCCTACGAAGTCATGGCGGTGCATTACGTCTAAGGCGATGCGCCACTTTCCGGTTTGGGCGGCGGCCCTGTGGTGGGGAAGCCTGACCACGGTGGGTTTTTTTGTGGTGCCTCTGTTGTTTGCGCACCTACCGACTCCTGCCTTGGCGGGGGCGGTCGCCGGTAAGCTGTTTGCGGCGCAGACGGCGGTTTCGGTTGTGTGTGCCTTGCTGCTACTGATGGCGTTTCGGTCGAATTTGGCTCTAGCCCCCGAGAATATTGGGAGCAGCGCTACTCTTTTTGTAGTGGGTGGGGCGTTGCTGGCCTTGCTGCTGGAGTTTGGGGTATCCCCCCGTATCATCGCCCGGGACAACCTGGTGCTGTGGCACCGTGTGGGAACGGGGATGTACGTGGCCCAGTGGTTGTGCGCTGCCGTTGTATTTGGCAAGCTGTCCAAACGCGTCTAGTCGAATCAGTTGAGGACAGAGCTTGCGCTTCGCAACGGTCTGTCCCGCAAAGTGTCAGGTCTGGCTGCGTTTCTTGACGCTCACTTTGGCTTTGGGCTTGGCCCGTTTGATATTTCCGCCAGCTGTGAGGCGCTGGTTGCCCAGTACCCGCAGGGTCTTGATTTCGGGGCGCTGGCCTGCACGCTTGCTGTATTTGAGCACGCGCACATCCCGCGGACCGGCCATGCGGTCCTCATCGACTGCACGCTCCTTCTCGGGCTGGGGTCGCCACAGCACCAGCAACTTGCCGATGTGTTGGATGGGGGCCGCATTCAATTCGTCGGCCAGTGTCTGGAACATGGTGTCGCGCGCAGTGCGGTCGTCCGAGAAAACGCGCACCTTGATCAGCCCGTGGGCGTTCAAGGCTGCGTCCACTTCCTTCTTGACGTTGGTGGTCAGGCCATCGCCGCCTACCATGACGACGGGGTCTAGGTGGTGTGCCTGGGCACGGTGTTCTTTGCGCTGGGCAGGGGTCAGTTGAATTTGGGGCATGCCGGTATTATCGGTTGAACAGAAACGGGGCGGTTGGACCGCCCCTTGAGAGAGAACGCATGAAAGCCAAAACCAGTAGCAAAAAGGTCAATAAGGCCTGGCTGCACGACCACATCAATGACCCCTACGTCAAACTGGCGAACAAAGAAGGCTACCGCGCCCGCGCTGCCTACAAGCTCAAGGAAATCGATGAAACCCTGCATTTGATCAAACCCGGCCACTTGGTCGTGGACTTGGGCTGCGCGCCAGGTGCCTGGAGCCAGTACGTGCGCCGGCGTCTTTCGCCCGAGGGCGCAGCGGTAGGCGACCTGGATGGCACCATCATCGGGCTGGACCTGTTGCCGATGGAACCCATTGAGGGCGTCACCTTCATTCAGGGTGATTTCCGGGAGGCGGAGGTATTGACCCAATTGGAGCAGGCACTGGGCGGTCGGCAAGCCGACATTGTGGTGTCGGACATGGCTCCAAACCTGTCGGGCATTTCGTCGGCTGATGCCGCGCGGGTGGAGCACCTGATCGAATTGGCCATCGAATTTTCCCAAAATCACATGAAACCCCAGGGGGCCCTGGTCGCCAAGGTGTTTCATGGTCCCAGTTACAACGACGTGGTGCAGCATTTCAAGGCGGCGTTTGCGTTGGTAAAACCCTTCAAGCCCAAGGCTTCGCGCGACCGGTCTTCGGAGACATTTCTGGTGGGTATCGGCCTCAAATAGTGCCGTGCCCACCGTCTTGGCGGGTGGGTCCTGCCCGACATTTCCCGTACATAACCTTGCTGTATATGTGGCGGAAAACCGGAAAATGCCGCGCCCAAGTCCTTGAAACGCCTAAAATGGGTACCAGATACGCACAGGTTAGTGGTCTGTGCCCCTCTTGGAGCTTCGCTTGAATAATCAGTGGTTTTCGAAAATTGCAGTGTGGTTGGTGATCGGTCTGGTGCTGTTCACCGTGTTCAAGCAATTTGACACGCGTGGCGCTGCCGGCGCTGGCACGTTGGGCTATTCCGACTTTTTGGAAGAGGTGCGCAACAAGCGCATTAAGAGCGCTGTCATTCAAGAAGGCCAGGGCGGCACCGAGATCGTGGCGGTGACTACGGACGATCGGCGAATCCGCACGACAGCGACCTATTTAGACCGTGGATTGGTGGGCGATCTGATCAACAACGGCGTCAAGTTCGACGTCAAGCCCCGCGAAGAAGGCTCCCTGCTCATGACCCTGCTGGTCAGCTGGGGACCCATGCTGCTGCTGGTGGGCGTGTGGATTTATTTCATGCGCCAGATGCAGGGCGGCGGCAAGGGCGGTGCCTTCAGCTTTGGCAAGAGCAAGGCACGCCTGCTGGACGAGAACACCAATACGGTGACGTTTACCGATGTGGCTGGTTGCGACGAGGCCAAGGAAGAGGTCAAGGAGGTAGTGGATTTCCTGAAAGATCCCGCCAAATTCCAAAAGCTCGGAGGC
>CAZDDK010000277.1:0-3874 GCA_964504185.1 uncultured Rhodoferax sp.
TACATTGCCGTGGGTGCCCAGGTCCCCATCGTCATGGCCTACATGGACTACGAGCGCAAGCTCAGCGGGCTGGGGCCGGTGTTTCACCCCACCGGCGACATCGAGGTCGATATGCGCGCCATCAAGGCGTTCTACGCCCCCTTCAAGGGCAAGAACGCGGACCAGTTTCACGCCGATTAGGGCCAACCAGCCGCATCCTCCACACCACCATGGTCCAGGGGTCCTCTGCATTCAAAAGGATGGTGCGTAGCCGGCACTTCACCAGCCTGCTGCACGGGGGGGTGCTGCTACTGCTGATCACCGCCAGCGGCACGCTGGGCTACCACTATATTGGCCGCCCCACTGCCAGCTGGATCGACAGCTTCTACATGACCTTCATCACCATCGCCACGATTGGCTATGGCGAGACGGTGGACCTCAGCACCCATCCCATGGGTCGCCTTTTCACGGTCTTCATCGCGGTGGTGGGCATTGCCACCACGAGTTACCTGTTCTCGACCCTGGTGGCCCTGTTGATCGACTCCGATCTCAATGCCGAACGCAAAAGGAACCGCATGGAAAAGCGCATCGCAGAACTCACAGGCCACTACATCATGTGCGGCATCGGCCGCGTGGGTTCCAACGTGGCCCGCGAGATGGTCAAAACCCGCCGCCAGTTCGTGGTCATCGAGAAAGACCGGGACACCCTGGACCGCTGGTTGGAACATTACCCCAACACCCTGCACCTGCACGAAGACGCCGCCGACGACGATGCGCTGCGCCAAGCCGGGCTGGCGCACGCGGCGGGGGTGTTCGCCGTGACCGGTGATGACGGCCACAACCTGATGATTGCGCTGTCGGTCAAGCTGCTCAACCCCAAGGTGCGGGTGGTAGTGCGTCTGCACGACATCCGCAACACCAACAAGGCCAAGCGTGCCGGGGCCGATGAAATTGTCTCACCCGATTTCACCGGCGGCATGCGCATCGCATCGGCCATGGTCCGTCCCCACGTGGTCAACTTCATGGACAAGATGCTGCACAGCGACGACGGCCTGCGGGTCGAGGAGGTCATCATCCCGCCAGGATTCCCGCCGACCACGCTGGGGGACTTGGTGGTGCGCTCGCGCGACTACCTGCTGGTTGCCACGCACGAGCACGGCAAGTGGCTATTCAATCCTGGTGATGAACACGTGGTCCAGCCCGGCGTGGCCTTGGTCCTGATGGCCAACCCGGAGGGAGTCGCGCAATTGCAGCAACGGCTGCAGGGATAGAAATCTCGCTTTTGGAGGCATGCAGCACTGCCCGCGCGGTGCTATGCTGGTGCGGGTGACCCCCCTCCAAGCCCGCCCCTTCTGTGCATCGCCCACGGGTGATGCGGGTCGGCGCGCGTGGCTGCGCAGCGCTGCCTGCCTGTGCGCCAGCGTGGGCGCATTGCCGACCTGGGCGCAGGCGGCACGGGAGCCATTGCCCGTGCTGTATCCCGACATCGGCGAACCTTTTCGGGCCGTGTTCGAAAAAATCATGGACGGCATCGACGAAAAACTCCCCCAGCGCGCACTGCGTTTGGCCGTTGCCGCCCAATCCGATACCGCGCCGGCGTTGACCGAACTGCGCAAGCGCCGCCCCGGTCTGGTCATTGCGCTGGGGCGCGCGGGGCTGCGTGCCGCAGCCAGCGTGGAAGGCCCGCTGGACATTGTGGGCAGTGGCGTGATTGGCCCCACCGATGCCGATGCCCGCGTTGCCGCCCTGCACAGCCTGGCACCTGACCCCGGCCTCCTGCTGGCGCGGCTGCGGCAACTCCAGCCGGGCGTCAAGCGGGTGCAGGTGGTGTATTCACCCGCCAACAGCGCCTGGCTGATGCGCCTGGCACAGCAGGCCGCCCGCGCCCAGGGGCTGGAACTGCGGGTCTTTGAGGCCGACGACCTGCGCGGCGCGGTGTTGCGCTACCAGGAGTTGCTGGCCGACGCGACGCCCCACGACGCCCTGTGGCTGCCCCAGGACCCGGTGACCGTGGAGGAGTCCACCATCGTGCCCCTGGTATTGCGAGAAGCCTGGAACCGGGCCCTGCCCCTGTTTTCCAGCAACCTGGCCCATGTGCGCCGGGGTGCCCTGTTCGCACTGTTTCCCAACAACACCGCACTGGGTCACCGGCTGGCTACGACGGCCCTGGCACTCTCCAGTGCGGCGGGCGGCACAGCGCGGGGTGTGATGCCCCTGCGGGAAGTGTTTGCCAGCCTCAACACCCGCACCGCAGGCCACCTCGGCGTGGATTTCAACCCCAAACTGCACGGCAGCTACGATCTGCTGCTGCCCGAGCGATGACACGCGAGCACCTGCTGCGCTGGCTGCGCCCCCTGTCCCAAGTCAGCTTCGCCCGCCAGCTCGGGGTTGCCGGGGTCGTGGCCGTGCTGGCCATGGGCTTATCCTCCGCCCTGGTCAGCTCCTGGCAGGGCAGTCGGCAGGTGCGTGCCACACTGGAGCAACAGGGCTTGGGGCTTGCCAATGGCCTGGCCCAGCAAAGCCAGCTCGCCTTGTTGACCGCCAGCGGAGAGAACGCCCGCGAAGCGATTGGACGGGCGTTCTCCTATCCCGACATCCTGCGGGTGGAAGTGCTGAACCCCGACGGCACCGTGCTGGTCGCGCAAGGGGCAGCATCCACCCTGGCCATCACACTTCCCGCCCAGGCCGCCAGTGCGCCCTACCTGGAGTCCGAGACCCGCAGCGCCTGGAGCTTCGTGGCACCCGTGCGCACCAGCACGGCAGACGCCAGTCCTTTTGAGACCCAGGCTCCTGCGGCCGAGTTCTTGGGCTATGTGCGGGTAACCCAGGGCAAGGCCACACTGGAGCAGTTGCAGCGCCGGTTGGTTCTGATTGTGTTTTCGGTGGGACTTGGCTTCTCGCTGCTGGTGTTGTGGGGGTTCCGAGTGCTGGCGCGCAACCTGATGCGTCCGCTGGGCGCGCTGTCGGACGTGATGGCCCGCGCGGGGGCGGGGGCCCATGCGCTGCACCTGCGCGCACCCGTTTCCGGTCCCCGGGACATCGCCCGCATGGCACAGGTTTTCAACGACATGATGCAATCCATCGAGGAACGCGAACAGGAGTTGCAGCACAAGAACGCCGAGCTGGCCCGCCACGCCGCCGAGTTGGAGGAACGGGTGACCGAACGCACGCAATCCCTGCAAAGTGCCAACGCGGAGTTGCAAAGCGCGTTGCAAACCCTGCAGGCGGCACAAAAGCAGTTGGTGGAGAACGAAAAACTGGT
The DNA here is from genome assembly GCA_964504185.1 of uncultured Rhodoferax sp. GTDB lineage: Bacteria > Pseudomonadota > Gammaproteobacteria > Burkholderiales > Burkholderiaceae_C > Allorhodoferax. Next base: position 3,242 of record CAZDDK010000277.1, read on the forward strand.
GTCCCTGGGCCGTTTGGTTGCCGGTGTGGCCCATGAGCTCAACACCCCCTTGGGCAACGCACTGGTGTGTGCCTCCACGCTGGAAGACCAGCAGCGCGCCATGGCGGAGATGGTCCACACGGGCCAGGTCCGCAAATCCACGCTGCTGGAACAGCTGGGCAGCGGCATCGAAGCCAGCAGCCTGGTGCGCCGCAACGTCGAGCGCGCCGCCGACATCGTGCACAGCTTCAAGCAGCTGGCGCTGGACCAGACCACCGAAATGCGCCGCGTATTCCTGGCCGACCAGGTGATCAGTGACGTGCTGAAATCCCTTCGGCCCATGTTCAAGCACACCGCTTTTGACATCCAGTCCACGTTGGCACCCGACCTCGAAATGGACAGCTACCCTGGCCCACTCGGCCAGGTGATTACGAATGTGGTGCAAAACGCCCTGTTGCACGGCTTTGAAGGCCGCAGCGAGGGGGTCTTGCGCGTTGCGTGCCATGCCGCTGAGAATGGCATGGTGCGAGTGGTGTGCAGCGATGACGGAAACGGCATGACACCCCAGGTGCTGGAGCGCATCTTTGACGCCTTTTTCACGACCAAGTTCGGCCAGGGTGGCTCCGGACTGGGCATGCAAATCGTGTACACCCT
>CAZDDK010000278.1:0-3847 GCA_964504185.1 uncultured Rhodoferax sp.
CTGGCGATTCACCGATGCATGGTTTTCCATGGCGGGGGCGGCAGACAAAGGCATTCCCAACGGCTTGCCAGTGGATGAGTGGGGTATCCGCGTGGCCACCGACCAGTGCACGCCGGTGGGGGCATCGGTGGCGCGCGGCGGCGCCACCAACTCGCCGGCAGCCGTTTATGCACTGACCCAGTACCTGGCGTGGCTGAAAAAATACGCCCCGCCCGAGGCACTGAACATGACATTCACCGATGCCGGCCCGATTCCGGCACAGGGCCAGATTGCCCAGCAAATCTTCTGGTACACCGCTTTCACCGCGCCTCTCACCCAGCCGGGCCCTGCGGTCCATGCCGACGGCAGCCCCAAATGGCGCATGGCGCCCTCGCCCCACGGTCCCTACTGGAAAACCGGCATGCAGACCGGCTACCAGGACGTGGGCGCGTGGACCTTTCTGACTTCCACGCCCCCGGCGCAACTGGCGGCTGCGTGGCTGTACGCACAGTTCGTCACGTCCAAAACGGTGTCGCTGCGCAAATCCATCGTCGGCCTGACCTTCATCCGCGAGTCAGACATCAAGCACAGCTACTTCACCCAGAACGCCGACCGCTACGGGGGGTTGATCGAGTTTTACCGCAGCCCGGCCCGCGTGGCCTGGACACCCACCGGCACCAATGTGCCCGACTATCCCCGCATGGCGCGTCTGTGGTGGCCGCACATTTCCGACGCGGTGAGCGGGGCCAAGACGCCCCAGACCGCATTGGATGATCTGGCGCGGGACATGGACGGCGTGCTGGCCGACCTGCAGCGCACCGGCATGCGCCGGTGCACACCCCGGTTGAATCCCCTGCGCGAGGCAGCGCAGCGGCTGTCCGACAAGGGCGCTCCGTGGCGCACGCTGCCCAGCGAAAAACCACAGGGCGAGACCATCGCCTACGACCAGCTGCTGCAGGCCTGGAAGGAGGGCCGGGTGCGATGACCCTGCCCGACCTGTCCCTGCGCACACTCTCGCGCACCCGCCTGGCCCTGGTGCTGTTTGCGCTGCTCACCACGATCACCATCGTGGCGCAAACCTGGTGGGCCGTGGCACAGGACCGCCTGCAGACCGTGACCTCGGAGACGAACAACGGCATGGTGGCCGTGCGCCTGCTGGAAGAACACGCCAGCCAGACCTTGCAAAGCGCCGTGCACACCCTGGACCGCGTGGTGCACACGGTGTTGAACAGCGCCGCACCCGAGGACCCCAGCGCCATCCGCAACACGGTGGCGGGCTACGACATCGAACACACCCGCCACCTCAAGGCCTTGCAGTATGTGTCCCCACAGGGAACCAGCTGGATCAGCTCGCCCGACTACCCCACCCACGCCACGCAGGCCAACGAGCGCAGCCACATTCAGTACCTGCTGGCCAACCCGGGCTACCGCGACGCGCTGGTGGGCCACCCCTACGCCAGCGCCTACGACAGCCAGTGGGTGATCCCCGTGGCACGCACGCTCTACAGCCCGCAAGGGCATGTGCTGGGGGTGGTCAGTGTGGATATCCGGCTGTCGTATTTCGGGGCCTTGTATTCCCGCGTGGCCCAGGAGAACAACGCCAGCGTCACCCTGCTGTCCGACCAGGGTTTCATTCTGGCGCGTTCCCCCTTTCAGGCCCGCTATGTGGACCGTGACGTCAGCGATTCGCCGCGCCTGGCCACGCTGCGCAGTGCGGTGCCCGAGGGTGCGTTTGACGACGAAGACTTCGTGGACGATGACGAGGGCCGCAAGCTCTACACCTACCGCAAGCTCACCGGCTTTGCCGTCACCACGGTGTACGCGCGCGACTACGCCAGCGTGCTGGCCCCCTGGGAGCAGCGCACCCGTGAGCGCCTGGCACTGGCGCTCTTCACCATTGCGCTGGCGGTGGCACTGACCTCGTTCCTGGTGTTCTACATTCGCCGCCTGCAGCGCACCCAGCATTCGCTGCGTGAGAGCGAGGCCAAGTTCTTTGGCCTGTTTCGCAAGTCGCCGGTGCCCCACACCCTGGTGCACTTTGACGACGGGCAGTTCGTGGAGGCCAACGACACCTGGCTGCAGCAGTTCGGCTTTCGCCTGCACGACGTCATCGGCCGCACGGCCTTGGAACTGGGCATCTGGGTCAATCCCCAGGAACGTGCGGACATGATTGCCATCATGAACGAGCGCGGCTCGGTCGATAGCTTCGAGGTGCACCACCGCGCGCAGGATGGCCGCATCGTCACCGGGCTGATGTCGGGCCGCACCTTTTACGCAGGGCAAGACAAGCTGATCCATTTCACGCTGGTGGACATCACACGCCAACGCCAGGTGGAGCAGGAGATTCGCGAACTCAACCAGCAGCTGGAGGCACGCGTGCAGGCCCGCACCGAGCGCCTGGAGGTGGCCAACCGCAACCTCAGCGTGGCACTGGAGTCGGTCCACGCCATGCAAACCGAACTGGTGCGCGCCGACAAGCTGGCCGCGCTGGGGTCGCTGGTGGCCGGTGTGGCCCACGAACTCAATACCCCCATCGGCAACTGTGTGACTGTGGGCAGCACCCTGCAGCACCAGGTGAGCACTCTGGCAAAGGATTTTGAGCGCAGTGAATTGCGCCGCTCGACGCTGCAGAGCTTTTTGGACAACGCCACCCGGGGTACCGATATCCTGATGCGGGCCCTGACCCGTGCCAGCGAGCTGATTCGCAGCTTCAAGCGCGTGGCCGTGGACCAGTCCAGCGACCAGCGCCGCCCCTTCGACGTGCAAACCACGCTGCGCGAAGTCTGCCTGACGCTGGAGCCCATGTACAAGAACACCACCCACCAGCTGTCGCTGGACCTGCCCGACGGGGTGGAAATGGACAGCTACCCCGGCGCACTGGGCCAGTTGGTTACCAATTTCGTCAGCAACGCCCTGCAGCACGGATTTGAGGGGCGCAGCAACGGCCACATGCATCTGCAAGCCGCCGCCGCTGGCCCGGACCGGGTCACGCTGGTCTTCTCGGATGACGGCATTGGCATGACCGACGAGATTCGCAACCGCGTGTTCGACCCCTTCTTCACCACCAAGCTGGGCCAGGGCGGCTCGGGCCTGGGCATGAACATCGTCTACAACATCGTGCACGACGTGCTGGGCGGCAGCATCGCAATTGAATCCAGCCCCGGCAACGGCACCCGCATCACCGTGCAACTGCCGCGTTGCGCGCCGCAGGCGTCGGGGGCCAGCGACCCCACGCGGGAGCCGCCTTGCCAGCCCGGCTGAGCACAGAATTACTGGCGAATCAGATCGGCACCGTGGGGTGGCTTGAACTGGAAGCTCGAAGCATCCAGTGCCACGGGGGACTGAAAGCCGGTAAAGCGCAAACTGGAGCGCTGGCCAAAGCTGTCCAGGATTTCCAATGCCGCCAGCTCCCCCCCGCGAAAGCCTACACGCACGGCCTGCAGCGCGCTGTCCTTCGCGGTGGGAAGCGCGCGCACCCACTCCAGGCCATCGCTGTCGGCATCGGCAGACAGCGCATAGTCGGCCTGCAGCGCGCGCAGGTCCGCCGCCGAGGCGATCAACGCCGCCGGTGTCGAGCCCAGTGCCTGCGCCTGCTTGCGTGCGGTTACCTGGTTGAGATCCACGTCATACAGCCACAGGGTCTGGCCGTCGGCGACGATGGTCTGTTCGAACGGCTTTTTGTACACGAAACGAAAACGACCGGGGCGAGAAAACTCGAAGGTTCCGCTAGAGGTTTTGGCCCGTGCGGCCTGGCCCTCCTTGGCCGGCAGGGTCACCACCTGGGTGAAGTCGGCACGGCCGGTTTTCACGGTCTTGACAAATAATTCAAGGCTTTCCATGCCTCCAGCCCACGTGTTTATTGCACATG
>CAZDDK010000279.1:0-3815 GCA_964504185.1 uncultured Rhodoferax sp.
CGAGCGCATCATCACCCGCCCGCCCAGCGCCGAGCTGCGCCCCGACCAGAAGGACCAGGACAGCCTGCCTGCGTACGAGGTGCTGGACGCCATCATCGACCGCTACATGGAAAACGACCAGAGCATTGCGACCATCATTGCCGCTGGGTTCGAGCGGGCCGATGTGGAAAAGGTCACGCGGCTGATCAAGCTCAATGAATACAAGCGCCGCCAGGCACCGGTCGGCATTCGCGTCACCCACCGCAGCTTCGGCAAGGATTGGCGTTATCCTATTACCAACCGTTTTCGCGCCTGAAACCTTGTGGGTCAGACCACTTCGCGCAGCAAATGTGCACTGAACCCGACGGCTCTGTCCCTAACTGATTAGAGGAAACCTATGAAACAAATCACCGCCATCGTCAAACCGTTCAAGTTGGAAGAAGTCCGTGAGGCCCTGGCCGAATGCGGCGTTACCGGTTTGACCGTGACCGAAGTAAAGGGTTTTGGCCGTCAGAAGGGCCACACCGAGCTGTACCGGGGGGCTGAGTACGTGGTGGATTTTCTGCCCAAGGTCAAGGTGGAAGTGGTGGTCAAGACCGAAGACACAGACCGTTGCGTGGACGCCATTGTCAAGGCCGCGCACACCGGCAAGATTGGGGATGGCAAGATTTTCGTCACCAGCGTGGAACGGGTGGTGCGCATCCGCACCGGAGAACAAGACGACTCCGCAATTTGAGTAGTTCCCCCCCCGGCTCCCCCACGCCATGGGGGGTGCTACCCCACGAGGGGGGACTTGCTGAGTGGGGAACCCCGCGCAGCGCAGGTGCTTAGAAGCGGTGCAACAGGGCGGCGGCCCAGATTCCGGTGCACACCAGCAGACTCAACAAGACGGCGGCACTGCCCATGTCCTTGGCACGCTTGGACAGGTCGTGCCACTCGGGGCCGACGCGGTCAATGGCCGTTTCCACTGCGGTGTTGAGCAGTTCCACCACCATGACCAACACCACGCTGGCCACCAACAGGGCAGTCTCTACCCAATTGTGACCCAGCCAGAAGGCCACTGGAATGAGCACCATGGCGGCAATGGCTTCCTGGCGAAAGGCGGTTTCACCCCAGCCGGCCCGCAGCCCTGCCAGCGAATAGCCCGTGGCGTGCCAAACGCGGCTTACGCCTTTGCGGTCCTTTTGCGGATTGACAGGTGGAGTGGATTCGGACGTTTTCACGGGATGCGGGAGCTCATCGGCTCATCGGTTGGGACGTAACCAGCCGGGTACCTGCCAAGGCATCGTGCCAGAACTGGCCGTCGGGATGGAAGCGGCTCAGCAGTGCCCATACACAGATCCAGCCCATGAGGATGACGGCACTTTCACCCCCACTGAGCTGATACGGGGCCAGGGCGATCAATGGTGGCAAGAACCAGAGCCAGCTCAGGGCGTAGCGTGCCAGCGCCCGGCGCTGAGAAATGGCTTTGCCGTCCTTCCCCACCACGCGAATGTTCCATGTTTTCATCGCCAAGGTCTGGCCTTTTGCCCAGAACCATACAAAGTAGATGCCAAAGACCACAAAAATGAAGGCCTGCAGGGCATTTCGGTTGTCCAGGGCGTTGCGGGTCTGGCTGAGTGTGCTGAACAGGTAGCCGGCCAAAAAGACCACGCCAAAAAGCAGCATGCCTTCGTACAGCCAGCAGGCCATTCGACGCCAGAGGCCGGGGGTGTGGAAATCGGTGGGCATGGGGGGAGGGGTCATAAAGCGAGCGGGATTGTAGGCCCAAGAGCACGCTGTGGTGACTCTGACGGGGTGGGCTCTCCCCGACCACCGGTTTGCGTCAGTTGGGGGACAGCGTGTCGGAGTTGATGGCCGGAGTGCTGGCTTCGCCTGCCGGTGCACTGGGGACCTCGGTGGCCGCACTGGCAGGCGCAGCAGGTGCGGCTGCTCTAGGCAGCAGGGTGTTTGGGTCCAGATTGGGCTTGGCGATCGCTGAGGACTCCGGCAACGTCCCGGTTCTGCGGGTGATGGGCACGGCGGTGAGCTTGTCCTGGGGCACTGGGGTGACCGCAACGGCGGCTCCGGCTGGTTTGCCTGCGCCTTTTTCGGCCAGGCGCTGCTTTTCGGCACTGCTCAGTTCCTGGTAGGCGGCCCATTCAGCGGCCCGGTTGGACGGGCTTAGTTTTTTTGTTTCGGCAAAATTCAGGCGCGCGCGCTCGCGCTCAGCGGGAGTCAATGCCGCCCAATCAGCCATGCGGCTCTGCAGCTTGGCCTGTTCTTCGGGCGTGCGGTTCGGGTAGCTGTTGGTCAAGGCGAGCCATTTGGCCTTGTGCCCTTGGCCGAGGGCGTTCCATGTGCCAGCCAACGGGCGCAGTATCTTTTTCTGGGTCGCGTTCAATTCCTGCCACTGGGGTCCTGCCTGGACAGTGGCCGCCGAAGCCTTTGCCGCCGGTACCGGTGCCTGGACCGCGGGAGCCACCGCAGTGGGCTCCCGATTGGCCAGCAATGCCAGCAGCACCGCCACCAGGAACAGCGCCGATAGCCCTAGGTAATGGAGGGGTTTGAGGCGTGCGCCAACGCGGAAGAGGAAGTCGTCAAATGCCATGGAAACGGGAAGGCCCTAGTCGCGACGATTGGCGTTCAAGAAGTGGACGAATCCCGGATCGGTGTAAGCAGATGGCGGAAGGTCATCGGCCAACAGTTCTACATCGACTTCGGCGATCTCATCGGCTGCCCGTTGATCCTGGATGATGGAAATGGCCAATAAACCCACGATCAGCATCAGCAGCGGCACCAGCGAACCCAGGCGGTTCCAAAGGCTATGGGTGGGGTCGTCCATGGTCAAGGACGCTGCACCGCCATTGCCGTGAACCCCCGTTGCGGGCTGGAGCTTGGCAACCACTTTGCGCTTGGCCAGAGCCTGCATGCGTGCCGCCTTCAGGCGTTCGGAAATGTCGCCGGGCAGATCCTGCGTGGTCTCGGACAGCCGCGCGGCCAGCTTGCGACCGAACTGATCCTGGGCGCTTTCGTTGGGGTAGGTGTTGAATGGTGTCATAGTCGTATTCCCTTTGCGCTCAAGGCTTTTCCCAAAGCTTGGACTGCCCGAGAACAGTGTGTTTTGACACTGCCTTGTGAACAGCCCATGGCCGCCGCCGTTTCAGCGACGTCCATATCCTCCCAATAACGCATCAAAAAGGCTTCCCGTTGACGCGCTGGAAGCTGCTGGACCTCCATTTCGATCGCTTTCATGGTCTGCGCCCGCTCGATCTGAGTTTCTGTGCTTTCGTTTTGTTCCCCGCCATTCTCGAAATAGAGGGTTTCCAGCAGATCAAAATTTTCATCCCCAACCGGGGAATCGAACTCCCCCATGTTTGAAAACAATCCCTTTTGTGTCTTCTGGCGTCGAAACCAGTCCAGCGTGCAGTTGGACAGGATACGCTGGAACAGCATGGGCAGCTCTTCCACCGGCTTGTGGCCGTAGTGCTCGGCCAGCTTCATCATAGCGTCTTGCACAATGTCCAATGCCGATTCGTCGTTGCGAACGTGGTAGACGGACCGCTTGAATGCACGTTTTTCAACGCTTTTCAAAAAATCAGAGAGTTCGCTGTCGGAAGCCAAGTGAAGAGCAATAGAAAAATAGAGAAACGGTATGCGCCACGCGGTTGCCAGTTGCTGCGTTTTGACAATATTGGTGGGGAATTATCGCATTGGGGTCGCTCGGTGCGATAATGCGCCTTGCAATTAAAGGCAAACGGGTTGTGGTTTGGCACAGCATTCAATGTGTCTATGGCCTCAGCCCTAAGTCCCAACACGGCTCCACAAGAGTTTGTGAAGGGGCACCCAAGGTTTTT
>CAZDDK010000280.1:0-3794 GCA_964504185.1 uncultured Rhodoferax sp.
ATTGGTGGTGTGCTCGAACCCATGCAGGCCGGTCCCACCATCAATGAAGACAACTGCTTCATCGGTGCCCGCTCCGAGGTGGTGGAAGGCGTCATCGTCGAGGAGAACTCGGTGATTTCCATGGGCGTCTACATCGGCCAGAGCACCAAGATCTACGACCGCGCCACCGGCGAAGTGCACTACGGCCGCGTGCCCGCTGGCTCGGTGGTGGTGGCGGGCAACCTGCCCAGTGCGGACGGCAAGTACAGCCTGTACTGCGCCGTCATCGTCAAGCGCGTGGATGCGCAGACGCGCGCCAAGACTTCGCTCAACGATCTGTTGCGCGACTGAAGCCACTACCCGTTTTTCTTCACCGAGGCAGCACCATGGCAACGACCAATCCACCCGGAACAATGGAACGCATTCTTCATCTGATGAGCGAAAAGAAGGCCTCAGACGTGTATTTGTCGGCCAACTCGCCCGCCCTGATCAAGATCAACGGCCAGTGCGTGCCCATCAACAACCAATCGCTCCCGTTCGACGCACCACGCAATCTGCTGGCCGAAATTCTGCCGCCCGAGCGCATGGCAGAGCTCGATGCAGAAGGTGAACTCAACATGGGTTTCCCGATCCCCGGTGTGGGGCGTTTTCGGGTCAGTGCCATGCACCAGCGCGGCAGCGTTGCGGCGGTGTTTCGCTACATCACGGTGGATGTTCCTCCGCTGGCCGACCTGTTCCTGCCCCCCATTTTGGGCGACCTGATCATGGAAAAGCGCGGTCTGGTGCTGATGGTGGGTGCCACCGGTGCGGGCAAGAGCACCACGCTGGCGTCCATGATCGACCACCGCAACGCCCAGGTGTCGGGCCACATCCTGACCATCGAAGACCCGGTCGAATTCCTGTTCAAGAACAAGCGCTCGGTGATCAACCAGCGCGAGGTCGGCACCGACACCAAGTCCCTGCACGTTGCCCTGAAAAATGCGCTGCGCCAGGCACCGGACGTGATTCTGATCGGTGAAATCCGCGACCGCGAGACCATGTCGGCAGCCTTGGCCTATGCACAATCGGGCCACCTGTGCCTGGCCACCATGCACGCCAACAACAGCTACCAGGCACTGAACCGGATTCTGAGTTTTTATCCGGTGGAGGTGCGCCAGACCATGCTGGGCGACCTGGCCGCAGCACTCAAATCCGTGGTATCGCAGCGCCTGATGCGCAGCACCGCAGGCAACCGTGTGCCGGCCATTGAGGTGCTGCTCAACACCAAGCTGATTGCGGAGCTGATTGAAAAGGGTGACTTCTCCGGCGTCAAGGAAGCCATGGAGAAGTCCATGGCCGAGGGTTCCCAGTCGTTCGAGCACGACATCGCCCGCCTGATCGTTGAGGGCGTCATTGACCGCAAGGAAGGCCTGACCCATGCCGACTCGCCCACCAACCTGATGTGGCGTCTGCAGAACGACTTCACCAAGGCCGTGCAGCCCGTCGCGGCGCAAGAAGAACACGAGGAAGCCTCCTTCACCGAAATCACCCTGGATGTCAAACACGAATGAATGCAGCGCAGAACCGCTTCAAGCAAGAACACCCCTCCTTGTGGGGCCGCGCAGCCCACACCGTGACCAGCGTGGGGGCCCCATGAGCGCCACCTTGGAACTGGCCGAGCAATTGATCGCCCGCGCCTCGGTCACTCCGGATGATGCCGGATGCCAGGATGTCATCGCCCAGCGACTGCGGCCCCTTGGTTTCCAATGCGAAACCATGGCCAGCGGACCGGCCGACTTTCGCGTCACCAATCTTTGGGCAAAACGGCCTGTAGCCCGCGTGGAATTTAGCGATACAGCTACTATTTCGATAGCTAACCAGACACCCGCCAAAACCCTGGTATTTGCCGGCCACACCGATGTGGTGCCCACGGGGCCGCTGACCGAGTGGAACACCCCGCCGTTCACCCCCTCCCTGCGCGACGGTCGTTTGTATGGCCGTGGCAGCAGCGACATGAAGGTGTCACTCGCCGCCTTCGTGGTGGCCATTGAGGAATTCATTGCCGCCACTCCCGAGCCGCGCATCAACATCGCCCTGCTGCTGACCAGCGACGAGGAAGGCCCGGCCAACGACGGCACTGTGGTGGTCTGCAACGCCCTGCAGGCGCGTGGCGAAGCGCTGGACTACTGCATCGTCGGTGAACCGACCTCGGTGCAGCGCACCGGCGACATGATCAAAAATGGCCGGCGCGGCACCATGTCGGGCAAGCTGACCGTCAAGGGCGTGCAAGGCCATATCGCCTACCCCCACCTGGCCAAGAACCCCATCCACCTGGTTGCACCTGCGCTGGCGGAACTGGTGACGGTGGAGTGGGACAAGGGCAACGACTTTTTCCCGCCCACCACCTGGCAGGTCAGCAATGTGCACGGCGGCACCGGTGCCAGCAATGTGATTCCCGGTGCCGTGGTGATCGACTTCAACTTCCGTTTCTCCACCGAATCCACACCCGAATCGCTGCAAAAACGCCTGACGCGGGTGCTGGAAAAGCACGAACTGGAGTACGACCTGGCCTGGACCGTGGGCGGCCTGCCCTTCCTGACCACGCCCGGCACGCTGGTCGATGCCATGCAGGATGCCATCCGTGCGGAAACCGGCATCGACACCGAGCTGTCCACCTCTGGGGGCACCAGCGACGGGCGTTTCATTGCCAAGGTGTGCCCCCAGGTCATCGAATTCGGCCCCCCCAACGCCACCATCCACAAGATCAACGAGTACGTGAACATCGCCGACATCGAGCCGCTGAAGAACATCTACCGCCGCGTGCTGGAAACCCTGAACTCCAAGGCTTGCCCATGAGCGCCCTACCGGGCCAAGCCCAGGCAAATTCCCCGGTCACCCTGCGCGCGCTGATCGAATCCAGTGCCCACCGCCTGGAAGAGGCCCAGGTTGCCTTTGGCCATGGCACCACCAATGCATTTGACGAAGCGGCCTGGCTGGTGTTGTGGCGTCTGGGTTTGCCCCTGGACACCCCGCTGGATGGCGACAATTCACAAGAAAATATGCCAGTAGCCCGCGCAAACATTGACGATGTTGCTACACTTTTGGAAGCACGCATCAGCACCCGCAAGCCCGCCGCCTACCTCACGCACGAGGCCTGGCTGCAAGGCGTGTCGTTTTACGTGGACGAGCGTGTGATCGTGCCGCGCTCACTGATCGCCGAGGTCATTGCCGACGGCAGCATCGACTACTGGCTGTCCCACACCACGCGGTGTGTGCTGGACCTGTGCACCGGAAACGGCAGCCTGGCCGTGATCGCCGCCCTGACCTACCCGGAAACCAACGTCACCGGAGCCGACCTGTCACCCGACGCATTGGCTGTGGCCCGCATCAATGTGGAGCGCCACGCGCTGCAGGACCGCATCACCTTGCTGGAGTCCGATGGCCTGCGCGCACCGGCCTTGCTGGCACAGGGCCCCTTCGACCTGATCCTGTGCAACCCACCCTACGTCAACGCCCAGAGCATGGCCGCCCTGCCCGCCGAGTACCAGGCCGAGCCCGTGCTGGCCCTGGCCGGTGGAGCGGACGGCATGGATTTTGTGCGCATGCTGCTTTCAGAGGTGCCGACCGTGATGGCGCCTGGCAGCGTGCTGGTGCTGGAGATTGGCAACGAGCGCGACTTTTTTGAAGCGGCGTTTCCTGGCCTTGAAGTGGTGTGGTTGGAGACCAGCGCGGGAGGGGATCAGGTTTTGGTCGTTACCCGTGAGGCTTTGGTTTCGCTGTTACGGGGGGCGAAACCTGGCGAGCGGGGTGAATGACTCCGTTCGTGTCCCCCGCCC
>CAZDDK010000281.1:0-3782 GCA_964504185.1 uncultured Rhodoferax sp.
GCACGGCAACCGGGACGTGGCCTGGAAGCGCCTGCGCTCGCGCCTGTACGATTTTGAAATGCGCAAACGCCAGGAAGAGCAACAGAAACTGGAAGACTCCAAGACCGATGTGGGTTGGGGCCACCAGATTCGCTCCTACGTGCTGGACAACAGCCGTATCAAGGATTTGCGCACCAACTACGAAACGTCCGCCACTCAAAAGGTGCTGGACGGTGATCTGGACCCGTTCATTGAAGCATCGCTCAAGCAAGGCGTTTGATGACCCAGGTAGATGCGACAGCGCTGGCGAACGCGCCAGTTCAGGCCCTGATCTTCGACATGGACGGCACCATGATCGATTCCATGCCCTACCACGCCCAAAGCTGGGTGGCGTTTGCGCAACAGCACGGTCTGGACATTGATCTGGACGACCTGATGCGCCGAACCACCGGGCGCAACGGAGTTGAATGCATGCGCGAGTTGTTGGGGCAGGACATCGACGACGCCCAAGCCTGGATCTTGATCCGGGAAAAGGAGCAGTTGTACCGAGACCTGTTTGCACCGGTTTTTTCCGAAGTGGCGGGATTCAAGACCTTTGCCCAGCAAGCGCACGCGGCGGGCCTGCGCGTAGGCGTGGGCACGGCGGGCGACCAACACAATATTGCGTTTGTGTTTTCCCACCTGCAATTGAAGACTGCGCCACATGCTGTCGTTGGGGGCGATGAAGGTCTTCCGGGCAAGCCCCATCCAGCTATATTTTTGGAAGCAGCAAGCCGAATGAATACAAGCGCTGGAGCTTGTATTGTCTTTGAGGATGCGCCCTTTGGCATTGAAGCGGCACGCCGCGCCGGCATGCGGGCGGTGGCCATCTGCACCAGCCACACATCGGAACAGCTCGCTGGGCCCCATGTGATCGCCAGCGTGCGTGATTTTGATCAGTTGATAAATATAAGATTTTTGGAGAACCTCAATGTTGTTACCTCGTGATGGACATGGCCCGGCCACGGTGATTCGCCGCGGCGACTACGCGGCGCCCGCCTTTTGGATTGACACCGTCAACCTGACATTTGACTTGGACCCGGCCAAAACCCGGGTGCTCAACAAGATGACGCTGCGCCGCAACCCGGACGTGGCCGCAGAACCCTTGAAGCTTGATGGCGTCGATCTGAACCTGGCCCGGGTGCTGGTCAACGGTCAAGGTGCATCGTTCAAACTGGATGGCACGCGGCTGGTACTGGAAAACCTGCCCGCTGAGGGCAGTTTCGAGCTGGAGATATTCACCACCTGTGCACCCATCAAGAATACCAGCCTGACGGGTCTGTACATCAGCAAGGATTCCTTCTTTACCCAATGCGAGGCCGAAGGATTCCGGCGCATCACCTATTTCCTGGATCGCCCTGACGTGATGGCCAGCTATACCGTGACGCTGCGCGCCGACAAACAAAAGTACCCTGTGTTGCTGTCCAACGGCAACCTCGTGGATTCAGGGCCAGTGGTGGGCGCAGGCAATGAAAGCCGCCATTTCGCCACCTGGGTCGACCCGCACAAGAAGCCGTCTTATTTGTTTGCCCTGGTGGCCGGTCAGCTGGTGTGCCGCGAGCAGCGCATTACCTCACGCGCTGGCACAGAGCATCTGCTACAGGTGTACGTGCGCCCTGGCGACATGGACAAGACCGAACACGCGATGAATTCACTGATGGCCTCGGTGGCCTGGGATGAAGCCCGCTTTGGACTGGCGCTGGATCTGGAGCGTTTCATGATCGTGGCCACCAGCGACTTCAACATGGGTGCCATGGAAAACAAGGGCCTGAACATCTTCAACACCAAGTACGTGTTGGCCAACCAGGCCACGGCCACCGATGTGGACTACGCCAACATCGAGAGCGTGGTCGGCCACGAGTACTTCCACAACTGGACCGGCAACCGCATCACCTGCCGCGACTGGTTCCAGCTGAGCCTGAAGGAAGGCCTGACCGTGTTCCGCGACCAGGAGTTCAGCCAGGACCTGTGTGGCGATGCGTCGGCCCGCGCCGTCAAGCGCATTGAAGACGTGCGCGTGCTGCGCACCGCCCAGTTTCCCGAAGACGCCGGCCCCATGGCCCACCCGGTGCGCCCGGACAGTTACATCGAGATCAACAACTTCTATACCGTCACCATCTACGAAAAGGGGGCCGAGGTGGTGCGCATGATGCAGACCCTGGTGGGGCGCGACGGTTTCCGCAAGGGCATGGACCTGTACTTTGCCCGCTTTGATGGCCAGGCCGTCACCTGCGACGACTTCGCCCAAAGCATGGCCGATGCCAACCCGGATTCCAGCCTCGCCGCGCTGCTGCCCCAGTTCAAGCGCTGGTACAGCCAGGCCGGCACACCGCATGTGCGGGCGCAGGGCCAGTACGATGCCGTGGCCCACACCTACACCCTGCATTTGCAGCAGACCTGTGCGCCCACCGCTGGCCAGGCCGACAAGCAGCCGTTTGTCATTCCCGTTCTGCTGGGCCTGGTGGGGAGCGTCACGGGCACTGCATTGCCACTGCAGATGGAGGGCCGCAGCGACGGGCCTGCCGCCAACCACCTGCTTGTCTTGACCGACGCATCGGCCAGTGTCACTTTCACCGGCGTGACCGAAGAGCCCGTACCCTCCATCCTGCGGGGCTTCTCGGCTCCCGTGGTGCTGGACTTCGACTACAGCGACGCGCAACTGCTGACCCTGCTGGCCAACGACCCCGATTCGTTCAATCGCTGGGAAGCGGGGCAACGCCTGGCTTTGCGATGCGCTATCAAATCAATAGCTACCGAAGCAGATTTTTCGCGGGCTGATGGCCTAAATGATGCCTATATCCAGGCCATGCGCAGCGTCTTGCGGCACCCCACACTGGACGCGGCCTTCAAGGAACTGGTGCTCACGCTTCCCAGCGAAACCTACATCGCCGAGCAGCTCGACGTGGTGGATCCGCAGCGCATCCACGCCGTGCGCGAGGCCATGCGCCTGCAACTGGCCACAGCCTTGCAGGCCGATTGGCAGTGGGCATTTGGCGTGCACCAGGACAATGGGGCCTACAGCCCCGATGCCGTGTCCGCCGGACGGCGGGCCCTGGCGGGCATGGCACTGGCCAATCTGTGTCTGGCCGCCACGCAGTCAGGCGACACCGTGTGGCCCGGCAAGGCCCTGCAGCGATTCAAGAGCGCAGCCAACATGACCGACCGTGCCAACGCCCTGCAGGCGCTGGTCACCAGTGGCCACGCGCTGGCCGCGTCGGCCTTGGCCCGCTTTCATGCCCAGTTCAAAAACGAGGAGCTGGTACTGGACAAATGGTTTGCCCTGCAGGCCGGTGCGCCCGACCGGGGCGGCCAGATCTTGCCCGCAGTGCGGCAACTCATGGCCCACCCCGACTTCAACATCCGCAACCCCAACCGCGCGCGCAGCGTGATCTTCAGCTACTGCAGCGCCAATCCGGCAGCGTTTCACCGGGCGGACGCGGCTGGCTACGTGTTCTGGAGTGAGCGGGTGGTGGAGCTGGACGGCATCAATCCGC
The DNA here is from genome assembly GCA_964504185.1 of uncultured Rhodoferax sp. GTDB lineage: Bacteria > Pseudomonadota > Gammaproteobacteria > Burkholderiales > Burkholderiaceae_C > Allorhodoferax. The sequence continues at coordinate 3,513 of CAZDDK010000281.1, forward strand.
AAGTGGCTGCCCGCCTGGCGCGCGCCCTGGACCGCTGGAAGCGCCTGGCCGAGCCCTACCGCAGCGCCGCCCGCGAGGCACTCAAGCGCGTAGCGGCCAAGGCGGACCTTTCCAATGACGTGCGCGAAGTCGTAGACCGTGCTCTGGCAGATTGAGAAAATTGAGTCCCCGACCCACTCAAAGGAAACCCATGGCTCCCAAAATTTCCCTGACTCGCTACCTCGTTGAAGAGCAGCGTGTGGACGGCTCCATACCCTCGCAACTGCGCCT
>CAZDDK010000282.1:0-3777 GCA_964504185.1 uncultured Rhodoferax sp.
TTCGCAACCTCACGCAACACGACAAACTGGTGTTGAACTACGCCACGCAGGGCGCGCCACAAACACAGTAAGCACGGCGTTTGGCGTGCGCGCCTGATTCATAGCTGCTGTTTGCGGGCAAACTGGAGGTCGTCCTGAATGATGTGCCCATGGATGACATCGTGGGCAACAAAACTCACAATATCCTCTACCGAAACCTCACCGCGCGCATACTGCTCGGCGAGCTCCGCAGCGCGGTCTTGCAGGCGCTGGTGCGCGTCCCGGTGCGCCTGGGTCAGTGGGTGACCGGCTTGCACCAGAACCAATTCCTCGCTGCAGAAGTGGTTCAGGATATGCTGTGACATCTCGCCAATCAGCCGCTCCACTTTGTCCCGGGAATGGCCCTGACGCGCAGCGTTGATCAAACGGTTTCCAACCAGAAACAGCATCTTGTGCTGCTCGTCAATCCGGGGATGGCCACACAAATACTCCTTGCGCCAGACGATGGTTGCCAGTCGGGGGTCGCTGATCTCGGATTCAAGCGATCGCGGCCGGTCAGCCGCGGCTATTGGGGCCACGCCCCTGCCAAATATCCACTTCTGCAAGAGTCGAAACATCACCACTTCCCGCCTGACATCGGCATTCGGACAAGAAAAAAGCACCTCGCGTTTCCACGAAGTGCTTGATTTTCCAACCAAATTTTGGTGGGCAGTACAAGTTTCGAACTTGTGACCCCTGCAGTGTGAATGCAGTGCTCTACCCCTGAGCTAACCGCCCTGAATATGTATTCAGTGAGCCTCGCAGTATACAACAAGATTCAGGCCACTTTGCGCCAAACCGTCTTTCCACTGCTGGATTTGTCGATTTGCAGAAGAAGCTCTTCGTGCGAAGCCAGTTCGTGCGTGTTGGCCGCCAGCACGGGTAACTCAAATCCACGCAAGTCCACCTGTTCCACCACGGCCCCACCCTCCTGGGCCGAGGCCGTATCCATCAGCAAAGCGTCTTGGCCACGGGTCATGTTGATGTACACGTCGGCCAGGAGCTCGGCGTCAAGCAACGCGCCGTGCAGGGTGCGTCCCGAGTTGTCCACCTCCAGCCGGTCACACAAGGCATCCAGGCTGTTGCGTTTGCCGGGGAACATCTCCTTGGCCATGACCAGGGTGTCGGTCACGCCGCCAACAGCCTTTCTGAATGCTGGATACCCGGCGCGCGCCAGTTCCGCATCCAGGAAGGCGATGTCAAAAGGAGCGTTGTGGATGATGATTTCCGCATCGGCCACATAGTCCAGCAACGCCTGGGCGATGGCGGCAAACTTGGGTTTGTCGCTCAGAAACTCCGTGGTCAGTCCATGCACACGCAGCGCACCCTCGTCGCTGTCGCGCTCGGGGTTCAAGTAAAAATGCAGGTTGTTGCCCGTGAGTTTGCGATGGACCAGCTCCACGCAACCAATTTCGACAATGCGGTCCGGGTTCTCCGCGAGATTGGCGTGAAAACCAGTGGTTTCGGTGTCCAGAAAAATTTGGCGCATCGTGGGCCTAATGATTCTCTTTGGCGTGGTTGATGGTGTATTTGGGTATTTCGACTACCAGGTCCTTTTGCGCCACAAATGCCTGACAACTCAGGCGCGAGTTGGGCTCCAGGCCCCAGGCGCGGTCCAGCAAGTCTTCCTCATTTTCATCGAGTTCATTGAGCGACCCAAAACCCTCGCGCACGATGACGTGGCAGGTGGTGCAGGCGCAGCTCATGTCGCAGGCGTGCTCAATGGCAATGTGGTTCTCCAGCAGCGCCTCGCAGATGGACGTTCCGGGTGATGCCAACACTTCAGCGCCTTGTGGGCAGATTTCCGGATGGGGCAGGATTGTGATGGTGGGCATTTTTAATTGTTGGGGTCAGAGCACATTTGCTGCGCAAAGCAATCTGACCCGCAAAGTTTCAAATTGACTCAATATTCTTGCCCGCCAGCGCGTGGGCGATGCCCCGATTCATGCGCTTGGCGGCAAAGGATTCCGTGGCCTGAGCCAACGCTTTGCTCAGGGCTTCAATCTGGGCAGGATCGCTGCTGGCCTTGCCTTGGGACAGGGCCGCCATGGCGGCGTCAATGCCCGCACGCTCCTGGGTGTCTAGCAGGTCCGCGTCCGCATCCAGCGCACTGTGGATGGCCAGAAGCAGGCGGTCGGCGTCAACCTGGGCCTCCACCACCGCACGGGCGCGGATGTCCTGCTCGGCAGTGGCGAAACTGTCCTGCAGCATTTGGGCGACTTGGCTGTCGGCCAGTCCATAGGAAGGCTTGACGTTGATATCGGCCTGCACCCCACTGACCTGCTCGTGCGCAGCAACATTGAGCAGGCCGTCGGCGTCCACAGTGAAGGTGACACGAATACGCGCTGCACCCGCCGCCATGGGCGGGATGCCGCGCAGCTCGAAGCGGGCCAGGCTGCGGCAATCGGCCACCAGGTCGCGCTCACCCTGCACCACGTGCAGCGCCAAGGCGGTCTGGCCGTCCTTGTAGGTGGTGAAATCCTGCGCCATGGCGGTGGGAATGGTCTGGTTGCGCGGCACAATGCGCTCCACCAGGCCCCCCATGGTTTCCACGCCCAGGGACAGCGGAATCACGTCCAACAACAGCAACTCGCCCGCCGTATTGTTGCCAGCCAGTTGGTTGGCCTGAATGGCGGCCCCCAGGGCCACCACCTCGTCGGGATTCAAGTTGTTCAGCGGGGCACAACCGAAAAACTGTGCAACCGCAGCCTGCACCTGTGGCATGCGGGTAGATCCGCCGACCATGACCACGCCGCGCACGTCCTGCACCGTCAGACGGGCATCGCGCAGGGCTTTGCGTACGGCCGCAATGGTGCGGGCGGTCAGGTCGGCCGTGGCCGCCTCGAATGCCGAGCGACTTACGACAAAATCGATGTTAGCCCGCGTTAATATTGCGTTGAATGCTACTGAATCTATAGCAGTCAATGACTCTTTACAAGTGCGGGCCGCACACTTGAGGCTGGCCTTGTCGGCCGCGCTGTGGGCCGTGGCACCGGTTTGGGCCAGCACCCAATCGGCTAGCGCATGGTCGTAGTCGTCACCGCCCAGAGCGGAGTCACCCCCCGTGGCGACGACCTCGAACACCCCCTGCGTGAGCTGCAGAATGGAAATATCAAAGGTGCCACCGCCCAGGTCGTAGATGGCATAGAGTCCCTCGCTGGCGTTGTCCAGCCCGTAAGCAATGGCTGCGGCCGTGGGTTCGTTGATCAGGCGCAAAACGTTGATGCCAGCCAACTTGGCAGCATCCTTGGTGGCCTGGCGCTGGGCGTCATCAAAATAGGCTGGTACGGTGATGACCGCGCCGTACAGATCGTCGTTGAAAGTGTCCTCGGCGCGGTAGCGCAGCGTGGCCAGAATCTCGGCACTGACCTCGACCGGTGACTTCTCGCCGGCCACCGTCAAGAGGCCCAACATGCCTGCGTGGTCGGCAAATCGGTAGGGCAATTTGTCCCCGCCAGCTACATCGGCCAGGCTGCGTCCCATGAAGCGTTTGACCGAGGCGACTGTATTCTGCGGATCGGTGGTGATGGCCGCCTGCGCGGCATGACCAATTTGGCGGCCACCGCCGTCGAGATAACGCACGACAGATGGCAGGATCACACGCCCTTCGGCGTCGGGCAGGCATTCCGCCACACCGTGGCGCACAGCGGCCACCAGCGAGTGGGTGGTCCCCAGGTCAATGCCAACGGCAACGCGACGCTGGTGCGGATTGGGCGCTTGGCCGGGTTCGGATATTTGTAGTAGCGCCATAGTTCATCA
>CAZDDK010000283.1:0-3746 GCA_964504185.1 uncultured Rhodoferax sp.
CGGGAATCTCGAACTGGCTGATCTGGTAGCCCTTGGGCAGGTCGGGGTAGAAGTAATTTTTGCGGGCGAAGATGCTGCGCTGCGCAATGTGGGAGTTGACCGCCAGGCCGAATTCGATGGCCCGCTCCACCGCGCCCTTGTTCATGACCGGCAGCGTGCCGGGCAGCGCCAGGTCCACGGCGCAAGCCTGGGTGTTGGGCTCGGCACCAAAGGCGGTGGCGGCACGCGAAAAGATCTTGGATTGGGTGGAGAGCTGGGCGTGGGTCTCGAAGCCGATGACGACCTCATAGCCGTGGATGAGAGTGGGGTTAGTCATGTGGAAAAACAGAGTTCAATCAAAGGCAAATCATCGGCGGGGAGATACGCCACCCCGTTTTCGAATGCGGTAGCCCAGGCGATAGATATCAGGCATGTCCAAGCGGGTGTCTTCATCGCGCAATATCAGAATGCCTAAATCCACCAAGGTATCGCGTAATTTCTGGCTTGGAGATTTCAGTCGATCAGACTCGTCCCAAGGCATAAAGATGTTTTTTTGCAAACATTGCTCCCGAATGAGTCGAGGAGTAGGAAATCCGTCGACTCCAACGCCATTCCAAACGCCATAAATTTCTTGAACAGATGCTGGTGTAAGTCTGTCATTGAACGCCGCCAAAGCGGTGCTCACCCAGAAGTAATCCTCTCCCAGCTCTTTCACACGTGCTTCGCTGGCCGCAAGCACGCCTTGCTGGATTCCAAGCGGCATGAGCACGTGGGTTGCGTTCGATCTTTGAGATGCACTCAATGCCTCCCTCAAAGAGGCTGCAAAGGTACGCGGACTGACCCGATCCTTGCCATCGGCGAGGTGCTTGTACCACCACGAATAGACATGGCCCTTGTTGACGGTTTTCCCCATATAGGGTGGTGCCAATAGTCCTAGCAGATGTGTCAACTGTGTTGCATCTGGCGACAAACGGGTAAAGAGGGGGTGCCAATAGCCGCTCGGTCGGGATTCAGCGAGACCAAAGTCACGCTCAACCAAACTCCGGAGTGTCCGGCTGTGTTGCGCCAACTTGTGCCAGTGCAGGGCATAAATATCTTCCCGGCTCCACTTCAGATGTACCGCTACGTTCATTAGCTTGGACGCGTCGGGGAATGACAGCACGCTGGACATGTTGGTCATGTCTTCGCGCAAAAACACTTTGAAACGCAGGCCTTTGAGTTGCCGGGCATCTAACAGCAGCTGCAACAAACCTCGCAAGCAATCGACACTCTGCGCTAGTTGTGCCGCCATACGGTCGAGCGCGTCCATTACAACCAATATCACCTGACTATCACGTGTCAATGTAGCGTTGAGTTGCTCAAATGCCCGTCGAACAGAATCTGGATTGAGCTTGACCCACTGCAAGACCGTCGCCCAACCATTGGAAATATCAGGCATGTCGACGACGATGCCGCGAAGGTGACACTGCTCACGCAACTCGTTCAAAACGAGCGCCAGCCACAACAGTCGAGGCTCCAAACCCTCTTGCAGAGCCGCCGTCAGCACGCTGCTGTCGGGTAAACGAGTTGAAAACGCCCCTCCTTGATCCCAGCGGATAGCACACACATGTGCCAGTGCGTCATAGCCTTTGACGAACTGCGTGACCGTTTTGCGCAAGCTGTCGTCGGTGAGTACTTCGCTCCAAAATGATTTACCCGCCCCCCGCATTCCGATCACTAAGGGGCGATCAAGTGCCAGCGCACGAACATGCGCCCCAGGAAAAAAGATGTCAGTCGACTGACTGGGCTTGTCTTCGGATTGCCATCCTTGAGCCGCGGCCAGAAGCTCTGTACGTAACGAGGCCACTTGAGTGCTGTTCATGCTCCTGCGGCCTCTGACATGGATGATTGCGCAACCAATTGATCGATAAGTTCCACCAACTCGCCGAATGTCTTTTGAAACACGGATGAGTCCAACTGCGCGGGGTTTTGAATTAGATCAAAGTGCCTTAACACATCGTCCCAGCGCACACGCCATGGATGGTGTGGTGCATCCGGATCATCTGCCCCATAGTTGAAACCTTCCCCCTCCATCTGGTCAGCAGCTAGGCTTTCGTAAAGATGCTCTAGGAATAGAGAATAACTGGCGTCCTGCAAAGCCCGGTCATAAGCAGAGTCAACAGGTGTTAATGCACTGATAATGCGTAGCTTGGAGCGGAAATCCTCGCCACCCGTTTGCAAGTGGGCAAAGTGTTGCCAGTGCTTGAATAAATGGGCGTATGCAGCCCAAGTAGCCCGCCCATGCGTGGCAAACAGCAATCCGTATGCATCTAGCTGGGTAAGCGCTAACGCCGCCGTGTCGTCAACCCCAGCGCGTGAATCGATCAACACTACATCCGGCTCAAGCTCCGCCTCCAGGCTGGTGAGCATCTTCTTGAATCGCTGCACATATCCTTGATCGCCTACGTCTTGGTACAAGCGCCCTAACTTACCCACATAGTCTTGCGTCTGCCGACCAAATGAAGGCGCAACCCAAATGGTTCCTTCGCCACTGACTATTTGATCGAGACCGCTACGCTCTACCACACGACGAGTTTGAATCAGTTCAACTGCTAGTTGCTGATCCAATGCATCCAACGCGAACCAGTCCAGCAATCCGTAGTCGGGACGCAAATTGTCCGCCAGTAACGTGGCCGAAACACCGGGTGACTCGAAATCGGCATCCAGTACCAGTACTTTCTTTCCCTGTGAAAGCAAGTGGTAGGCAGTTGCGGATAAGGCACTGCTGCGTCCTACCCCCCCCTTAATTCCAAAAAACACGATGCGCAACGGATGCAAGGGGTCAATCACGGGCGGTGATTGCGCCCAGATTTTCTCATTGGCTTGGCGTTCGATCCAGTAAATTGGTATGGGGTCAAGCTCATCCCACAACACCTTGTCAGAGCTGCACCACAACGCCTCAGCATCAAACAGCTCTTCTGAATAAACATAGAAATCTGGTGCGTAAGCCAAGGGCTCCGCAGCACTCTGCAGCGCGCGCAGTGCCTCTTTCAGCGGTAGCCTCTGTTCGGTGGACAATTTGTCAATTTTTTTGTTGCCTGGCAAGCCGATGTGGAAACGCCCGTGCCAGTCCCGAACGACTAACAATGTGTTGCATGGAGCAGTAAAACGCCCAAGATAGTCAACCCAGGCGGCTTTGTGCGACTCCAGTGCAAATTGGATAGCATCGATCCGGTCTTGTGTGTGAAGCAAGCTGTCGATGCTCATGCCAATCCCCGTTGAATTAACTGCAGCATACCCATAAGCCCTTGGGCGCTACGCTGTTGCATTGACAGTTGAGAAGTGCCAAATTGTGCATTCGCTCTACTCCAATAGCGCTGATTTACATCCCAGCCATCGAAGCCCGTTTGATGTTTCTGAGCCCATGCCACGCGGCTGGGATGGGCCTGAACCGTTTGGTGGTTGGCGAATTCTGTCCACAGACTTTGCCCAAGATGCTTGCCCGATACCTTTTGGGCTTGAGGCTGAAGATTGCACATCAAAGCCTTCAACACGCACTCTGCTGCGATGCCAAAGCAATGGCTCGCCGTTGCAGGGTGTTGATCGCTCAATATGCCTGCACTCAAATAATGGCGTTCCGCCGAATCCGAGTAATCATTCACTGCAAAATCCCTGAGGTATTGCCAAGTGGTAGTCCGTGGCCTGCTGGAAACGGTGTGCCGCATTCAGCAGACGCGATTCCTGCAGGTAGTTGCCCAGCAGCTGCATACCCACCGGCATGCCGCCCT
>CAZDDK010000284.1:0-3398 GCA_964504185.1 uncultured Rhodoferax sp.
CGATGGCGGCCACAGCGTGGTGGTGATCGAGCACGACCTGGACGTGATCGCCGAGGCCGACTGGATCATTGACCTGGGGCCAGACGGCGGCAGCGCCGGTGGGCAGATCGTGGCTGCGGGCACTCCGGAGGAGCTGGTGCGGCTGGGCACGCATACGGGCCGGGCGCTGGCGGGGGTGCTGGGGCGGGCCTAATGCCGGGGTTGTGAACAGAGCGCATCCCCCGCGCGCCGTATTTAGGTGCCGGACAGCGCACGTTCCTGCGCTTCCATGAACGCCTTGCGAAAGGCCATGGGCGACGAGATGCCGCGAATCGGTGCCTGGGGGTCGCCCGCACCCCCGATGATGAGGGTGCCGAAGTCACACAAGCGCCCCAGGACATCCTGGTCCACCTGCACGCTTTCTACCTTGGCCAGATTGATTTCCACCGTATTGCGCCGGATGAACCCGACCTTGACGATGACCCGCTTGGAGGTAATGGCCAACTCGGTGGTCTTGTAACGGATATACGCCTGGATCAGGAACACCAGCCCCAAGCCGAAGGCCGGCAATAGCAATACCCCCAGCACCAACAAATGCCACAGGGCCCACCAACTCACATGGCCCACATGCACCACCTGCTCGCCCTGGGTGAGCGCGCCTTCGACATAACTGGTCATAGACAACTTTCTGGGTTCGTTTTACCGGTAGGCACGCACGCACCGGCACTTGGGTGCGCGCTGGCCCAATGCTAGCGCGTGCGGGCAAGCCCGCATCTGGCCCCTTGGTGGCGCGATCACGGGTACTGATCGCAGGCTATTGCCCGTGCTGGCAATTTGCCGTGCATTTTGAGGTGGAAAGAGACCTGAACGCGCTCCATCCTGTCCGCGGTATCGAAGTGGCTGCCGTGGCCCAGGTGCGGGCACAGCAGCGAATAATATGCTATGCAATCAATAGCAAACTAAGTAATAAACACGCGGGCTAGCGGCATTGTAAAGGCAGATACTCTTTGGGGACCGAGGTTTTGTTCTCGCCCAGGGTGGTGGTCTTGTCGGGGCCGGTGGCGAAGCCGCACACCCATGTTACGGGCACGATCTGGGCGTCTTCCACCACGGCGGGGCGCAGCGTCAAAATCTTGTCCCGCAGGTGGCTATTGGCGCGGTTGCCAAAAGTGATGTGGATGGCACCGTCCTGCACGGTGACGGCACGCACCAGGTTGTTAACGATCTTGTCGGCGGCAGGCAAGGCGATGCTGGCGTTGTCCACCGGCAGCGTCTTGCTGGTCGCCCATTGGGCCGCTATGGGGCCTTTGGCCAGCGTGGCCAAGGCGCTGCCCTCCACAATCTGGTCCCGCACCAGCTTGCCCTGGTAGCTGGGCAAGGCCATCAGCGCCAGAATGGCCAGCACGGCCACTACGACCATCATTTCGATCAGGGTGAAGCCGGGGGTATGGGGTTTCATTCGGGAGTATGAACAGCGCAGTGGAGGCCGATTGTCGCCCGGCCCGTGCCCAAACGCCGGCACTGCAGGCAATATTGGCCAGGTGGCAGGGTGAAAACCCCAACGTTCGGGTCCTTGACATCGGTCTATAGTGCTCCTCGCAGGCGCGTTGGGCCTGCATCCACAAGAATACCGAGGCAGACCTTGACTTCCCACAAACCCCTGTTGAATCTATTGATGCTGGCCACCATGTGGTGGGGCCTGGGCGGCCTGGCGCTGGCGCAGGAGGGGGTCAGCAAAACCAGCGTCGTGCTGGGCCAATCCGTTGCGCTGACCGGTTCCTCGGCCCCGCTGGGTCAGTCGTTCGCGCAGGGAGCCAAGTTGTATTTTGATCGCCTCAACGCGGCGGGGGGCGTGCACGGGCGCACCATTGAACTGGTCACGCTGGACGACGAGGGGCTTGCCGCCAATACCGAGGCCAATACCCGCAAATTGCTGGCGCAGGGCGTGTTCTCGCTCTTTGGCTACTACGGCTCGCCCCAGTTGACAGCCGCCTACGCAGCGGCCAAGGGCAGCGACGTGCTGTTCTTTGCGCCCATGGCGGCGGCCGACGAGTTTCGTGGCATGGCGTATCCGAATGTCTATTCCATTCGCCCTGGCTACTCCGAGGAGGCGGCCGCCATTACGCGCCATGCCGAAACCCTGGGGGCCCGCAAGTTGGCCATCCTGCATTCGGGCGACGGCGAGTCGCTGGCGGCACTGGAATCCGCAGAACGGACCATGACCAGCCTGGGTGCCAACTTGTTGATCAAAACCCCGATTGAGAATGCGGAGAAGGCCCTGCAGACCAAGCCGGACTGTGTATTGGTCATCAGCGATCCCAAGGGTGCGGCGGCTGCCATCAAGGAGCTGCGTTCGCGCCTGTTTCGTGGCCCGGTCTATGGTTTTTCCAACACCGGAGAAAGCCTGCTGGCCGAACAACTGGGTCCACTGGGGGCCGGCGTAGTGGTTGCGCGGGTGGTCCCCAAGAGCGACAACAGCAAATTCGGACTCGTGCGCGATATGCTGGCCGACCTGGGCGCGGCCAAGCTGGGCAAACCCAATGTGTACATGCTGGAGGGCTATATCGCCGCCCGTGTGTACGCCGTGGCCCTGCGCAATGCGGGCAAGGACCTGACCCGCATCCGGCTGCGCGCCGCCATCGATGCGCTGGACGACGTGAATATTGGAGACTTTCGCGTGCACTTTGCACAGGACCGTGTGGCGTCCAAGCTGGTTCAGCTGGGCGTGATCGACTCGACAGGAAGGGTGCGCGAATAGACCGCCCCGTCACAGGCGGGGTCGGCGAGCCATCACAACGACAACACAAGGAGACAGACATGCTTGATCGCTTGGGTTTCAAACAGAAGATCGCGGCCATCGTTGTGACGGGGGTGTTGGCGGTGGTGGTGTTTACCGTGATGTCGATTTTGGACATGCGGCGTTCGCTGATCGAGGCGCGCCAGCTCGAGCTGGTGACCGCTGTGCAATCCGTGCACAACATTGTGGTGGCCTACCGCGAAAAGGCCGAAAAAACCCAGATGAGCGTGGAGGACGCCAAGAAGGCCGCCGCCGAGGCCGTTAGCATGGCGCGCTACGGTGGCAGCAACGGAAAGACCGAGTATGCCTACATATGGGGCATGGATGGGGTTGGAATCATGCACCCGATCAAGCCGGAGTGGAACGGCCAGAACATGCTGGGCAAGGTCAAGGACGGCAAGGGTGTGGATGTGGTGAAGTCCTTGATTGACGGGCTCAACGCCAGCCGCAGTGGCACGGCATTTGTCCCCACCAACTTCCCGCGTCCCGGAAGCACCGCGCCGGTTCCCAAACTTCAGTTCATCATGAAAGTGGAGGGCTGGAACTGGCTGGTGGGCTCCGGCCTGTACACCGATGACCTGGATGCGCAAATCTGGCGGGAAACCGTGACCGGTCTGGTGTT
>CAZDDK010000284.1:3408-3714 GCA_964504185.1 uncultured Rhodoferax sp.
TAGGCCCGGTTTGCCAAATTGGGGGGGTAACCCGTGACGGGTGGGGTGTTCGCCGTGGGGCCCCCCCGGGTATGGGGGGGGGGGGGCGGGGTGGTGGCGCGCTCAGTGGTGCGCCAGATTGGCTGCGAACCTGGCCGTGCCGTGCAGATTACCGAAGAAGTGGCCAAAGGCAACCTGACGGTGGACCTGCACGACGCACCGCAAGGCAGTGTCATGGCCGGTCTCAGTCACATGGTCGAATCCTTGCAGACGCTGGTCCACGGCGTGCGCCAGGGCTCGGAGAGCATTGCCATGGCCAGCGCCGAA
>CAZDDK010000285.1:0-3664 GCA_964504185.1 uncultured Rhodoferax sp.
ACGCGGAAGATGCCCATGCCGCCCATGCCGTCCAGCGGCTTGAGGATGATGTCGCGGTGCTCGGCGTGGAAACGTTTCACGTCGGCTTCGTCGCGCGTGACGAGCGTGGGGCCGATGAACTGCGGGAACTCGAGGATGGCCAGCTTCTCGGGGTGTTCACGCAGCGCCTGCGGGTGGTTGAAGACGCGCGCGCCCTCGCGTTCGGCCTGGCTCAGCAGGTGGGTGGCGTAGAAGTATTCGCTGTCGAACGGCGGGTCCTTGCGCATGACGATGGCACCAAAGTCCTTGAGCGCCCGCACGCCCGGTCCGGACGGGCGGGGGGTCTCGTCGAACCAGCCTTCCGCGTGACCGGTCAGCGTGATGGGGCGCATGGGTGCCTGCACCATACCGCCACGCTCCCACACCAGGTCGCGCGGCTCGCAGGCCACGACGGTGTGGCCGCGGCGCTGGGCCTCGCGCATCATCGCGAAGGTGGTGTCCTTGTAAATCTTGAACGATTCCAGGGGGTCGCAAACGAAGAGTATTTCCATGGCGGGTAAGGGCAAGTGGGGTAATCGGGTGTGTGGGGCAACTCTACCGCGCTTGCCGCCACGCGGGTCGCACAGGGGCCATCAATCCGGACGGCGCATCAGGGTACTGCGGCCCAGGTGCTGCACCAAAAGGGCCAAGACCCCGGCCACCACCCCCCAGAACGCCGAACCGACCCCTGCCACGACCACGCCACTGAGCGTGACCAGGAAGGTGATGACGGCGGCCTCGCGGTGCGGCTCGTGCTGCAGGGCCGAGGTCAGCGCGCCGCCTATCGTGCCCAGCAGCGCCAGGCCGGCGATCGTGGCCACCAATTCCTTGGGGAACGCCGTCAGCACGCCGGTGATGGCGGCACCGAAGATGCCAATCAGGATGTAGAGCAGGCCGCAGGAGGCCGCCGCCGTGTAGCGCTTGGCCGGGTCGGCATGGGCCTCGTGCCCCATGCAGATGGCGGCGGTGATGGCGCTTAAGTTCAGAGCGAACGCACCAAAGGGTGCCAGCACGAGGGTGGCCACCCCGGTGAGGGTGATCACCGGCGAGATGGGGATTCCCGCGTCCCCGCCGTGCGAGCGCCGGTCGCCATAGCCCGAGGACTGGATGGCCGCCACGCCCGGCAGGTTTTGCGAGGCCATGGTCACAATGAACAGCGGCAGGGCCAGGCTGACCAGCGCAGCCAGGGTGAAGCGGGGCGCGACCCACACCGGCGATGCCAAGCCAAACAGGACCTCAGCCCGCGTAAAACCTGTGGTTAAAGCTACAAAAACAATAGCAATCAACAGGGTGAACGGCACGGCGTAGCGCGGCCACAGGCGCTTGCCCAGCAGGTAGGCCACGAGCATGACCAGCACCAGCGGCAGCGCCGTCTGCGCTGCGGCAAAGCCGTCCAGGCCAAAGCGGGCCAGCACCCCGGCCAGCAGCGCCGCCGCCAGGGCCACCGGAATGCGGTTCATCACCCGCTCAAACCAGCCGGTTGCGCCGGCCACGGTGATGAGCGCGGCGCAGACCATGAAGGCCCCCACCGCCTCGGCCATCGAAAACCCGCCGGTCACCCCGGCTGTGGCCAGCACGGCCGCGCCGGGCGTGCTCCAGGCCACCATGACCGGCTTCTTCCACCACAGCGAGGGCAGCAGCGTGCACAGGCCCATGCCCAGCCCCAGCGCCCACATCCAGGAGGCAATCATCTCCGGTGTGGCGTGAAAGGCTTGGGCCGCCTGGAACACGATGGCCACCGAGCTGGTAAAGCCCACCAGCACGGCGACAAAGCCGGCGGTGAAGGCCGAGAGGTTGAGGTCTTTGAAAAATGGCAAGAACACCCCTATGCGGTTGGGTACAGGGCGTCGCGGTGCGACGGCCTGTCCCGCAACGTGTCAGATTTCGATCTTGGAACCCAGCTCGACCACCGAATTGTTGGGCAGGTTCAGGAAGTCGGCTGCGCCGCTGGCGTTGTGGTGCATCTGCGCAAACAGCTTCTCGCGCCAGGGTGCCATGCCCCGGCCGATGGTGGGCACCACGGTGTCACGGGAGAGGAAATAGCTGGTGGTCATGGCGCTCATCTCGCAGCCCCGGCCCTTGATCTGCTCCAGGGCCTTGGGCACGTCGGGGTCGTTCTTGAAGCCGTAGTTGATGACGACTTGCCAACAGTCGTGGCCCAGGGAGTCGATCTCCAGGCGCTTGCTCAGGCCGATCCAGGGCACCTCGTGGTTGCGCACAGTGACGAACAGGTTGTTGGCATGCAGCACCTTGTTGTGCTTGAGGTTGTGCAACAGCGCGTTGGGCACGGTGCCCACCTCGGCGGTCAGGAATACGGCCGTGCCCTCGACCCGGGCCGGCGGGCTGACGAACACCGCCTCCAGAAAGCTGGGCAGGTCGATGGCGTCGGCACGCAGCTTCTCGTTGAGCAGGCGTCTGCCATCTTTCCAGGTCAGCATCAGCGCAAAGATGGCACCACCGATCAGCAAGGGGAACCAGCCACCGTCAAACAGCTTGAGCAAATTGGACGCCCAGAATGCAAAATCCACCACAAAGAAGAAACCCGTGGCGGCAATGCACAAGGCCAGCGGATAGTTCCAGTTGTAGCGGATTACGTAGAAGGTCAGCACGGTGGTGATCAGCATGTCGGTGCACACCGCGATGCCGTAGGCCGCCGCCAGGTTGCTCGACGACTTGAACATCACGACCGCCACCACGATCAGGGCGAAGAGGCCCCAGTTCACGAACGGCAGGTAGATCTGGCCGGTGTCCTTGACACTGGTGTGCTGAATCTGCAGGCGCGGCAGATAGCCCAGTTGTATCACCTGCTTGGTCACCGAAAACGCGCCGGAGATCAGCGCCTGCGAGGCAATCACGGCGGCCATGGCGGCCAGCGCCACCAGCGGAATCAGGGCCCAATCCGGCGCCATCATGAAGAACGGGTTTTTCACTGCTGCAGGGTTGTGCAGCAACAAGGCGCCCTGGCCAAAATAGTTCAAGGTCAGCGCGGGCATGGCCACCAGGAACCAGGCCACCCGGATGGGCTTCTTGCCAAAGTGGCCCATGTCCGCATACAGCGCCTCGCCGCCGGTGACACACAACACCACGGCACCCAGGATGATGAAGGTGATGCCCGGGTTGTCCCACATAAAACCCACTGCGTAATGCGGGCTGATGGCCACCAGAATGTGCGGGTCGGATGCAATGTTGACGATGCCCAAACCGGCAATCACGACAAACCACACGACCATGATGGGACCAAAGAACCGGCCCATGCTGGCGGTACCTCGCTTTTGCACCATAAACAGAGCCAGCAAAATCACCAGGGTCAGGGGAATGACAAACTTCTTGAAAGTGGGCGACACCACCTCCAGTCCTTCGACGGCACCCAGCACCGAAATGGCCGGGGTGATGACTCCGTCGCCATAGAACAGGCAAGTGCCAAAAACACCCACCAGCAGCAGAACGCGGCGCAATGCGGGTTTGTCTTTGACCGACTGCGAAGCCAGCGCCAGCATGGCCACCAGGCCCCCTTCGCCATGGTTGTCCGCTCGTAGCACCAGCGTCACGTACTTGAGGGAGACGATGACGGTCAACGTCCAAAAGAAAATCGACAGGATGCCGTACACGTTGTCCTGTGTAAACGGCACATGGCCGGAACCAAAGA
>CAZDDK010000286.1:0-3661 GCA_964504185.1 uncultured Rhodoferax sp.
CCTAAAAAGGAGAGGTTTGGCGGGCTCCACGTGAGTCCGCGAACGTTGGCTCTTGTCCACGGTCGGCGGTCCTTCTATTCCAAATCCGACGGGTTTGATTGTCGGGTCTGGTGGGAATCTCTTAGGTGGGAAACACTCGGCACCGATCCCGGGGGACGATGCTGAGACACTTCGCCGCGGAGCCACAAATTCGCTGCGAAGCCCGTGATTATATGAAATCCTCGTCCTTCTGGCAATGCCGTGGGCATGGGGTTACCATAGCCGGATGTTCAGTTATCGCCACGCCTTCCACGCCGGGAACCACGCCGACGTCCTTAAACACACGGTTTTGCTGGCCATATTGCGGCACATGGTGCAAAAAGACGCACCCATGACCGTATTCGACACCCATGCCGGGGCCGGCCTGTACCGGCTGGACGGAGACTACGCACAAACCAGCGCCGAGGCCGCCGAAGGTTTTCTCAAACTGGCCGCCGCCAAGCCCCAAGACGGTTTTGCACCCCTGCTGCAGGATTATCTGGACCTGGTGGCCAGTTTTAACAAGCAGGGCAGCCACAAGGTCTACCCGGGTTCGCCGTTCATCATCCACCAGGTCATTCAGGCGCGCGGGCGCGACAAGCTCAAACTGTTTGAGCTGCACCCCACGGATACCAAGACCCTGACCGCCAACATTGCCCAATTGGAAGCCGGACGCCAGGTTGCCATCCTGCGCGAGGACGGCTTTGAAGGGGTCAAGAAGTTTTTGCCACCACCGTCGCGCCGCGCCCTGCTGCTGTGCGACCCCAGCTACGAACTGAAGACCGACTACGGCCGCGTGGCAGACATGGTGGCGGACGCGCTGCAGCGCTTTGCCACCGGCACCTATGCCGTGTGGTACCCGATCATCCCCCGCCCCGAAGCGCATGACCTGCCCAAAAAGCTCAAAACCCTTGCCAACAAGGCCGGCAAACCCTGGCTGGGCACGACGCTCACCGTCAAGTCCAGCAAACTGCTTCAGGATGACGCTGGTGAAGTGATCCGTCCCGGCCTGCCCGCCAGCGGCATGTTCATCATCAACCCGCCCCACACGCTGAAGGCGGCCCTGCAACTGGCGCTGCCGCAAATGGTGGCGGCCCTGAAGCAGGACGCCAACGCCAGCTTTACCATGGAATCGGGCGGCTAAAGGTCGAAGAGGGGAGACGGCGATGACATTTTTCCGAGACGCGGCAGCTATCTTCCGCATGGAGATGACGCTGTTTCGCCGCTTTCCCAAGCTGCGTATCTCGGCAATCGGCGTCATGGTGATACCGGCTCTGTATGCGCTGATCTACCTGGCCAGCGTGCGCGACCCTGGCGCCCACACCGGAGAACTCAAGGCCGCCATCGTCAACCTGGACCAGGGCCTGGAATACCGGGGCCAGCCGGTCAACATGGGCAAGGACATTGTTGCCACGCTGGAGCAAAAACGCACGTTTGGCTTTGTCGAAGTGCCTGTCGAGGAAGACGCCAAGCTGGCCGTGCGCCAGGGGCATTTGGCATTTGCGCTGATCATTCCCAGGGATTTCAGCGCCAACGCCGTGCCAGGCAACGAGGCCGCTGGCGGCCGCCTGGTGATGTATGTGTCCGAGGGCAACAACTACAACGGCGCCAACCTGGCCAAGCGCTTTGCCGCTGAACTGGGCCACCAGGTCAACATCAACCTCAACGAAAAGCGCTGGTCCCTGGTGCTGAGCACCGCCACCGGCTCCATCGACAAGCTGGCGCAGTTGCGCAAAGGCGTCGAAACACTGAAGGATGGCGCCCACCGCATCGACAGCGGCATGGCCAAGGCCGAATCCGGCTCCAAATCACTGGCCGCCGGCGCCGATGGCCTGAGCATCGCCGTGGTGCAGCTCACCGACGGCGTCAAGCAACTGGGCGCGGGCCTGCACACCATGGACCAGCAACGCCCGGCCAAGGAAGACCTGGCGGCCTTGAAGATCGGTGCGGCCGATCTGGTCACAGGCCACACCGCACTGGGCCAGGGCCTGCAGGAACTGCAGGGTGGAGCGCAAAAGCTGGCCGAGGGTGCCGGCCAGTTGCGCGACGAGACCAAGAGCATCCCCATTGTCGGCGGTCGCATTTCCGATGCTGCCGGCCAGCTGGCCGTTGGTGCCACGCAACTGGGCGCCGGTTTACAGGGCGCACGCAACGGCCAAGCCCAACTGGCCGATGGCACACAGAAACTCAGTACCGGTGTGGCCAAGCTGGCCGAAGGCATGATGGCGCTGGGTGGCGGCATCCACACCGCCGCCAGCAAGGTGCCGGCCGACGCCAAGCTGGATGAGCTCGCCAGCGGTGGGCGTAGCCTGGCAAGCGGTACGCATGACCTGCGCGGCGGGCTGACCCAACTGCGCGCCGGCTCGCGCGAACTGACTGCCGGCATCGACCTGCTGAACCAGTCCCTGCCCGCAGACATGAACACGCCCGACGGCAATGCCCGCGGGCTGGCCGACTCCGTGGAGCCGGCGATGGAAATCGTCGCTCCAGTATCAAACAACGGCGCGGGCTTTGCACCAAATTTCCTGGCAATTGCGCTTTGGATGGGCGCCGTGATGTCGGCCTATTTGTTTCACCTGCGTAACTTGCCACAGGCTGCGCTGTCAGCCTCACGCCCGGCACGTCTGATGGGGAAGCTGGGAATCCTGGTGGGCATCATTACCGCGCAATCGCTGATCCTCATGCTGATGACGCTATTCCTGTTGAAACTCTGGATTGTTGACTTGCCACAGTTTGCGGCCACGCTGGTATTGAGCTCCACGTGCTTCCTCTTGATCATCATCGCCCTGACCCGTGCCTTTGGCGACGTGGGCAAGGCCATGACGCTGATCCTGCTCATCCTTCAGCTTTCATCGTCCGGTGCGGTGATACCTGTGGAACTCAGCGGCGGTATCTACCAAAGCCTAAGTCCATGGCTACCCTTTACTTGGGTAGTCAAAGCCCTCAGGACAAGCATGTTTGGCGCCTTCAACGGGGAGTGGATCCAGCCCAGCCTGATCATCGTCTTCATGAGCGCCCTCGCCTGGTCCGCCGCCTGCTTTGTGGGCACCTGGAACATTGTTGGCCCTGACGAACACCGCCCAGCCATTGAGGTGTAAGCCTACAAACGGCAGTTCGACCGTTTCCCGTCCATACGCCGTCAACCGATTCCCTATGGAGACCGTTATAATGAATGCCCCCCGCCATTGGCAAGGGGGGGACTCGGGATCCATACCAACTCTTCGAAAGATATTCGCATGAAACTCAAACTCATTCTCTCTACCATGATCGCCGCCGTCGCCATGATGGCCAACGCTCAGGACACGAAGCGCGCGGATGTGAAGGCCGAGGCCAAGGCCGCCAACGTCGCTGGCGAGATCGCCAAGGGTGACGTTGAAGCCAAGGCGCCCAAGGCCGCGAAATCCACCAAGGCTCGCGCTGATGTGAAGGCTGAAGCCAAGGCCGCCAACAAGGCTGGTGAAATCTCCGAAGGTGAAGTTGATAAGACCAAGCCTGCAAAATCCACCAAAGCCCGCGCCGATGTGAAGGCTGAAGCCAAGGCGGCCAACAAGGCTGGCGAAGTCCAAAAGGGCGAAGTCTCCAAGTAATCCGGGACATTTCCGGTTACACACCCAAGGGCCCTCGCGGCCCTTTTTTATTGGGC
>CAZDDK010000287.1:0-1698 GCA_964504185.1 uncultured Rhodoferax sp.
GGGGGAATTCGCGGATGGCCACGCCCTTTGCCACACCATCTCCGGCGTGGATATTGGCGTCTGCCACTTTGCAGACGTGCCAACCGGCTGCAACCAGCAGCGCGTCGATGCTGACTCTGGCTTTTTGCTCTGGCGTCATGCTTTGCCCCCCGTTAAGACCTTCATTCTAGTTTCCATGCCAAACAAGCCACTAGCCCTCGTGGAATATGCGTAAGCAGCTATGAATATAATAGCATATTCTCTACAAATCCGTGTACTTCGCACTGCGCCCCCGGGCTTTGGCAGCCGGGTATTTCTGGGCGTTGGCCTGCAGCTTGGCCTGCGCTGCGGCGGCCAGGTCGATGCCGAGCTGGTCGCACAGTTGCAGCAGGTACAACAGGACATCGGCCGCCTCGGTGCCTACCTGGGCGCGCTGGGCTTCGGTCAGGTTGCGGCTCTGGTCTTCGGTGAGCCACTGAAAGTGTTCCAGCAGTTCCGCCGCCTCGACCGAGAGGGCGCAGGCCAGGTTCTTGGGGGCGTGGAATTGCGCCCAATCGCGTTCCTGCGTAAAGGCACGCAGGGCCAGGGTCAGGGCATGGAGGGTGGGGTCGTCGGGCATGCGGCAATGGTGCCACAGGCAGCGCGCGTTTACGCCGTGTTGCCACGCTTTACAAGCGGTTCAAACCATGGCCCCACAGCATCGGCTACAAACACACCACCCAAGCGCGTGCTACCCCACGCACGGCAGCAACCCGTTGAAAGGCACCCCATGCGCAGCCCCGCCACCCCCATCCGATACCGCGCCCCCGTTCTGACCCTGCTGGGCGCGCTGCTGTTGGGCAGCCCGCTGCAAGCCCAAACCCTGCGCGAACGCCTGCAGGAACGCATGGCCGAGCGCTCCGCCCAACGCGACACCCCAAGTTCCGCCAACCTGCAGGAATTCGTGCTGGAGCATGGCGGTCTGCAGCGGCGCTACCTGCTGTACGTGCCCGCGCGGTTGTCTCCCAGCCAAGCGGTGCCGCTGGTGCTGGCCTTTCACGGTGGCGGCGGGCATGCCGAATACATGGCCCACGATGCCCACTATGGCTTGCAGCGCATGGCCGAGCGCGAGGGCTTTGCCATTGCCTTCCCCAACGGGTACAGCAAGCTGCCCGGCGGCAAGTTCGCCACCTGGAACGCCGGGGGTTGCTGCGGCGATGCGCGCGACCGTGGCGTGGACGATGTGGGCTTTGCCCGCGCCGTGGTGGCCGATGTGCAGCAGCGCCGCGCCATTGACCGCAACCGCATCTTTGCCACCGGCATGTCCAATGGCGGCATGATGAGCCACCGCCTGGCCTGCGACGCGGCCGATCTGTTTCGGGCCGTGGCCTCGGTTGCGGGGACCGACGCCACCACCACCTGCCAGCCCAGCCGCGCCGTGGCGGTGCTGCACATCCACGCCCAGGACGACACGCATGTGCTGTACCACGGCGGTGCTGGTGCGGACGCGTTTCGCGATACCAGCAAGGTAATGGATTTTGTGTCCGTGCCCGACACCATGGCGCGCTGGGTGGCGCGCAACCAGTGCGTGGCAACGCCGCAGCGCATCTGGGACAAGCCGGGCGCTCGCTGTGACATCTACCCCGGCTGCCGCGACCACGCCGCCGTGGAGCTGTGCACCACCGACAGCGGCGGACACAGCTGGCCGGGTGCCAGCATGGTGCGCAAGGGCAAGTCGGA
>CAZDDK010000287.1:1798-3658 GCA_964504185.1 uncultured Rhodoferax sp.
GGGCGTGGTCAAGCCGGGGGCGCGGGCAAATCCGCCTGCACCGCCAGCCCCGGCTTGGCATTGCGCACAAAGAACGCGCCACCATGCGCCTGCGCCACCAGGCGGCACAGGTACAGGCCCAGCCCCACACCACCGCCTTCGCGGGTGCGGGCCGAATCGGGGCGGTAGAAGGGCTGGCCCAGGTGGGGCAGTTGCGCGTCGGGCACGCCGGGGCCGAAATCGCGCACCGTGATGCGCAGGCCCGCCGCACCGGGCAGTGGCGTGATCTGCAGTTGCGGGCCCTGCGCAGCCTGGGCGCTGTGGCGCAGGGCGTTGTCCAGCAGGTTGCGCAGCAGCAGGCGCACGCGGTGCGGGTCCACCGATTGCAGGGGCAGGCCAGGGTCGATCTGCACCTGCACACCGGCGGCACCCGGCAGGCTGGCAACCACCTCGTGCGCCAAGGCAGCCAGGTCGGTGGGCTCGCGGTACAGGGGGGCGTGGCGGTTGGCCAGGCGCTCGCTTTCCAGCAAGTCGGTAACCAGGTCGCGCATCAGCCCCAGGTCGCGCAGCAGGGCGTCGCGGCTGGCTTGCACCTCGGGGCTGTCGGGCAGCAGTTCGGTGTTGAGCCGCGCACGCGTGAGCGGGCTGCGCAGCTCGTGGCTGATAGCCAGCAGCAGCGCGCGCTTGGCTTCCAGCATCTGGTGGATGTCAGCCCCCATGGTGTTGATGGTGGCGGCCAGCTGGCCCAGTTCATCGGGGTGGTGGGCGTGGCGCACGGGAATGTCTTGGGTGAAGTCGCCCGCGCCAAAGCGCTGGGCACCGGCGCGGATGTCGTCCAGTGGGCGCAGCAAGCGCCGCACCCGCCAGTACAACAGGGCGGTGAGCACCAGCAGCACGCCCAGGGTGATCCAGCCCATGAAGCGCGGCCGGTCGTGCCAATCTTGCACGTTCAGGCCAAAGCGAATCAGGTGGCCATCGGCCGTGGTGCGTTCGAAGAAACGCGGGCCTTCGGCCTCCCAGCGCGGCTCTGCCGCTGACGGGCCGCGCCAACTGGGCAGGTAGTGGGTATCTGCGCCGGGGCTGCTCCAGTTGACCACCGGCCCGCTGATGCGCACCGTCAGCGGCAGGCGCGCCACCAGCGCCTGGGCCCGCTCCACGCTGGGGGGATCGCCAATTTCGGCGGCCAGTTTGTGCACGTAGTCGGTGGCCAGGGGCTTGGCCGCATCGCGCCAGCCAATGCGCAGCGCCTGCTGCATGCCCAGCACAAAGGTAATGGTCATGGAGGCCGCCAGCAGCAGGAACATCACCACCAGCCGAAACCGCAGCGAATGCTTGTGCGCATGGCGCGCGTCGCGCTGCAAATTCTTGCACCAGGGAAAGAAGCGCGTGCGGGCCATGGGAATGCGGCTCGGCAAGTTCAGGCCTGCGGGGCCAGCGCCAGGGTGTAGCCCGCGTTGCGCAGGGTCTTGATGCAGTCCAGCGGTTCGAGCTTCTTGCGCAGGCGGCTGACCACGATGTCCACCGCACGGGTGTACAGCTCGGCATCCACGCCGCGCAATTGGTTCAGGATGTCGTCCCGGCTGAACACCTTGCCCGGCGCGCGGGCCAGCAACAGCAGCAAATCGAATTCGGTGCTGGTGAGCTCCAGCGCCTGGCCCAGGCGCTGCGCGGTGCGGGTGATGGGGTCAATGCGCAGGCCGTCAAATTGCAAAGCCCCGTCGCCGCCTGCGCGCGCAGTGCTGGGCGCGCGCCGGCGCAGCACGGTCTGCACCCGGGCGACCAGTTCGCGCGGCTCGAACGGTTTGGGCACGTAGTCGTCCGCGCCCAGTTCCAGCCCAACCACGCGGTCCATCACCTCGCCGCGCGCGGTGAGCATGACGA
>CAZDDK010000288.1:0-3641 GCA_964504185.1 uncultured Rhodoferax sp.
GGGACCTACGGATTAACAGTCCGGCGCTCTACCGACTGAGCTATCGAGGAATTGAGCCTCAAATTATAGCGTGGAAATTTTTGCTTTTGCAAGAAGGCCAAAGATTTTTAGAAAAATCGTCGTCAATCCATGACCGGGGTTGTCACGCCCAGGGTCCTGTGCAGCTTGGGGCTGGTGGTGGTGTATTGCAGAAGCACTTTCTTCTCGGGGAAGATGAAGGGCATGGCACCATAGGCTGCCAGCGTGCTCTCGTGAAAACCGCTGAGAATGAGTTTTTTCTTGCCGGGGTAGATGTTGATGTCACCCACCGCAAAAATGCCCGGTACGTTGGTGGAGAACGTTTCGGTATTGACGGCCAGCTGCTTGCGATCAATCTCCAGTCCCCAGTTGGCCACCGGCCCGAGTTTGGGAGACAGTCCAAAGAACACCAGCAGCATCTCCAGCGGCACAAGTCGGGTCAGGCCGTCGGTGCCAGCGATCTTGAGGGCGCTGAGGCGTCCATGGGACTCTTCAAAGCCGCTGACCTGTCCCACCAGAAACTGCATCTGCAAGTTGTCGCACAGCGCCCGGATCTTGGATGCGGTGGCTGGTGCGGCTGCAAAGCCGTCGCGGCGGTGGATCAGGATGACACTCTTGGCCTTGTGGGGGGTGCCGTCGGCGTGGCCCGCGCACAGGTTCAGTGCCCAATCCAGCGCAGAATCGCCGCCTCCGACGATAACGACCTGCTTGTCGGCGTAGTCGGCTGCCTTGCGGACGTGGTAATTCAATTGTGTGCCTTCAAACCGCTCCAGCCCCTCCACCTTCAGCGTTCGGGGCTGAAATGCACCAACGCCTGCGGCGATGAAGAGGGTTTTGGTCAGCAAGCGGTTGGACTGGCTGGTTTCCACCAGGAAGCGGCCATCTGCCTGGCGCTGCACCGTGGTCACGGTCTGGTTGTAGTGGAAGGTGGCCCCGAACGGCGCGATCTGCTGCAACAGCCGATCGGTGAGTTCCCGGCCGGTGCACACCGGTACTGCGGGAATGTCATAGATGGGTTTGTCGGCGTACAGCTCCACGCATTGTCCGCCAGGGTAGGGCAGGGAGTCGATGACGTGGGCCTTGACTTCCAGCAGGCCCAGCTCAAACACCTGGAACAGGCCCACCGGGCCCGCGCCAATGATGACGGCATCGGTTTCGATGGTCACTGTCTGAACGGGCTTAGCGAATCAGGTACTGCAGCTTGCCGGTCTTGTCCTTCCATTCGTCCGCGTCCGGGGGGGCGGGTTTGCGCTTTGTGATGCTCTTCAAGCCTGCGGCGTGGGTCAGCTCCACATTGAGCTTGATGAAGGCGATCTGGTCTGCCGGAACGTCTTCTTCAGCGTAGATGGCGTTGACCGGGCATTCGGGGATGCAGACCGCGCAGTCAATGCACTCATCCGGGTCGATCACCAGCATGTTCGGGCCTTCGCGGAAGCAGTCCACGGGGCAGACATCGACGCAATCGGTGTACTTGCACTTGATGCAAGCTTCGGTGACGGTATGGGTCATTTGGTTTTCTGGGGAGGGGTGTTTGTACAGCCCCTGATTTTATTGGCAATTGTGGTTGGGGCTTGTGGGTGGCAGACGCCAGAAGGGTCTTTTGGCGTTCTGCCCTTGCTGCAAATCAATTCAGCAGCAGTGCGCCCGAGGTCTTGTGGCTGGCCGTATCGACCAGGATCAGCGCACCCAGTACGCGGCTCTGCGCATAGGGCAGGGCGGCGATGGGCTCTTGCAGGGCCAGTTCGATGTGGCCGATGGCGTTGGGCTCGATTCTCTCGGCGTCGTGCTCTTCGAGCGTATTGACGTCCAGGCTGTGCACGATGCGTTTGACCTTGGCCTTGATCCAGCGGTGGCCATGCAGCGCCCAGTAGACGCGCCCGGCGACCAGCGGCTCGTCGTCCATCCAGGCCACGGTGGCGCGGATCTCACGGCTGGGCTGCAGGAAGGCTTGGGGCTTTGGGGTGTCTGCAAACTCATCCGCTGGGTCGGCTTCGGGGGTGACCTGGGCCAGCAACCAGTCGCCGCGCGACACGTCCACCTCACGGTCCAGCACAATCCCCGCGCTGTGGCCAGCGTGCACTTCCTTCGGGTTGCGCGCATGGTCCAGCACCTGGGCGATTTTTGCGCTCTGGCCGCTGGGCAGTACGGTGACGGCGTCGCCTACATGCACCTGGCCTGTGGCCACGCGGCCCCAGAACACGCGCCGGCCCTGCGAGGTGTCGCTGGAACCCGAGAACTTTTCGACCCACTGCACTGGGAAGGAGAACGGCACATCGGTTTCGGCGGCGGTGACGGGCAGCTGCTCCAGCAGCGCCAGCAGGCTGGGGCCGGTGTAGCCGCACCAGCCCTCGGTGGCGGCGGTGACCACGTTGTCGCCCTTGAGGGCCGACATGGGGATGGTGGCGGTCACGGCGATGTTGGCGTGCTCGGCAAAGGCCAGCAGGGCCTCGCGGATCTTGGCGAAGGCGTTGCCAGCGTCATCGCCCAGCGCGTCGAGCTTGTTGACGGCGAAGACGATGCTGGGCACGCGCAGCAGGTTCACCAGCAGGCTGTGGCGGCGGGTCTGCGGCAGCAGTTCCACCAGGCCGGGTACGTTCCATTGCAGCTTGGTGGCGTCCACCAGCACCACGGCGGCTGCAGCGCTGCTGGCAGCGGTGACCATGTTGCGGGTGTACTGCACGTGGCCCGGCGCGTCGCCGATGATGAACTTGCGCGTGGGCGTGGCGAAGTAGCGGTAGGCCACGTCGATGGTGATGCCCTGCTCGCGCTCGGCAGACAGGCCGTCGGTGAACAGCGCCAAATCGGCCTCGCCACTCTTGGAAACGTTGGCCAGCTGGTCTTGCAGCACCGAGCGGCTGTCCACCAGCAGGCGCCCGATGAGCGTGCTCTTGCCGTCGTCCACGCTGCCGCAAGTGATGAACTTGAGTGCGGACTGGGTGTCTAAATCGCCATTAGCCCGCGTATTGATTGGGGTGGCAGCTATATTTGTTGTAGCAATTGTCATATCAGAAATACCCGTCTTTCTTGCGCTTCTCCATGGAAGCCTCGGAAGTCTTGTCGTCCATGCGGGTGGCACCGCGCTCGCTCACCTCGGCCTGCAGGGTCTCGATCACGATGTCGGCGGCACTGGCCGCCGTGCTTTCCACCGGGCAGGTGCAGGTGATGTCGCCCACGGTGCGGAAACGCACGTCGCGGCTCTCCACTGTTTCGCCAGCCTTGGCCGGGGTTAGCTCGGTCACGGGCACCAAGAGGCCCTTGCGCTCCACCACGTCGCGCTTGTGGGTGTAGTAGAGGCTGGGCAGGGCGATTTGCTCGCGCTCGATGTACTGCCACACGTCCAGCTCGGTCCAGTTGCTGATGGGGAACACGCGGAAGTGCTCGCCGGGCTGCAGGCGGGTGTTGAACAGCGTCCACAGCTCGGGGCGCTGGGCCTTGGGCTGCCATTGGCCGAAGCTGTCGCGGTGGCTGAAGATGCGCTCCTTGGCGCGGGCCTTTTCCTCGTCGCGGCGGGCGCCGCCGATCAGCGCGTCGAAGCGGAATTCTTCGATCGCTTCCAGCAGCGTCACCGACTGGTGCACGTTGCGGCTCTCGCACGGGTGGGCCAGCCGCACAGTGCCGCGCGC
>CAZDDK010000289.1:0-3630 GCA_964504185.1 uncultured Rhodoferax sp.
GATGCTTGGCGTGAAGACTTTCGGCGGTGAGCTGGTCAGCGCAGGTTCCATTATCGTGCGCCAGCGTGGAACCCGTTTCCACGCCGGTGAGAACGTTGGCGTTGGCAAGGACCACACCTTGTACGCCTTGGCTGATGGCCACGTTTCGTTTGCCATCAAGGGCGCTTTGAATAAGCACACGGTGAGCGTGACTGCGGCCTGATCTGCAGTTTGTTCCTCCCCACAGAAACCCTGCGCCCTTTGCGCGGGGTTTTTCGTTTATAACCACGGTTTTTAATCATGAAGTTCGTTGACGAAGCCTTTATCGACATCTCTGCAGGAGACGGTGGGGCGGGCTGTGTCTCGTTCCGGCATGAGAAGTACAAGGAGTTTGGGGGGCCCAACGGTGGGGACGGTGGCCGTGGCGGTCACGTGTTTGCGGTGGCCGACCCCAACCTGAATACTTTGGTGGACTACCGTTTCTCACGGCGGCACGACGCCAAGCGCGGCGAACATGGCATGGGCTCGGATATGTTTGGCGCGGCGGGGGACGACATCACCCTGAAGATGCCCGTTGGCACCATCATCACGGATGCGGAATCCGGCGAGGTGCTCTACGAGTTGCTCAAACCCGGCGAGACTATCACCATTGCCAAGGGCGGCGATGGGGGCTTCGGCAATTTGCGTTTCAAGAGTGCCATCAACCGCGCGCCCCGCCAAAAGACACCTGGCTGGCCTGGAGAGAAAAAGAGCCTGAAGCTGGAGTTGAAAGTGTTGGCCGACGTAGGGCTGCTGGGTATGCCCAACGCGGGCAAATCCACGTTTATCACAGCAGTATCCAATGCGCGTCCTCGCATTGCCGACTACCCCTTCACCACGCTGCACCCCAATTTGGGAGTCGTGCGCGTTGGGCCCGAGCAGAGCTTTGTTGTGGCGGATTTGCCTGGTCTGATCGAAGGTGCCTCCGAAGGGGCAGGCTTGGGGCACCTGTTTTTGCGCCACCTGCAACGCACCCGGCTGCTGCTGCACGTGGTGGACGTGGCTCCGTTTGACGAAAGTGTGGACACCGTGGCGCAAGCCAAGGCCATCGTCAATGAGCTCAAAAAGTACGATCAGGCGCTTTACAGGAAGCCGCGCTGGTTGGTCCTCAACAAGTTGGACATGGTTGCGCCCGAGCAGCGCGACGCCCTGGTCAAGGACTTTGTGAAACGCTTCAAATGGAAGGGGCCGGTGTTTGAGATTTCGGCGCTGACCCGTGAAGGTTGCGAGCCGCTGATTAAGGAAGTCTATAGGCACGTGAAGGCGGAGCAGGTTTCCGAACACACCCCCGAGGTAATTGACCCGCGATTTGTGGACACGCCCAGCTCCTGATTTTGCTATTTATTTTGTAGCCATTTGTTCAGTAACAACGCGGGCTACACCCCATTTTGATGAATAAGTCTCCTTCTGTTGTTTTGCGCGATGCGCACCGGATTGTGGTCAAGGTGGGCTCCAGTCTGGTGACCAACGATGGCCGTGGCCTGGATGAGGTGGCTATCGGTGAGTGGTGCCGCCAGATGGCCCACCTGATCCGCGATGGCCGTGAGGTCATCATGGTCTCCAGCGGCGCGATTGCCGAGGGCATGAAGCGCCTGGGTTGGGCCACACGCCCCAAGGCCGTGCAGGAGCTACAGGCCGCTGCGGCGGTGGGGCAGATGGGTCTTGCCCAGATGTACGAGACCAAGCTGCGTGCCAACGGGCTGGGCAGCGCCCAGGTGTTGCTGACCCATGCCGACTTGGCGGACCGGGAACGCTACCTGAATGCCCGTTCCACACTGTTGACGTTGTTGAAACTGGGTGTGGTGCCGGTCATCAATGAAAACGATACCGTGGTTAATGACGAGATCAAGTTCGGAGATAACGATACCTTGGGTGCTCTGGTGGCGAACTTGGTGGAAGCCGATGCGCTGGTCATTCTGACGGATCAAAAGGGTTTGTTCACCGCCGATCCGCGCAAAGACCAGGCTGCCGAATTTGTCCATGAAGCCCGTGCGGGCGACCCGGCGCTGGAGGCCATGGCCGGGGGGGCCGGTTCCAGCATCGGGCGGGGTGGCATGATTACCAAGATTTTGGCTGCCAAGCGCGCAGCCGGGTCGGGGGCATCCACCGTCATTGCGTGGGGGAGGGAGCCCGACGCGCTGATTCGCTTGACCCAGGGCGAGGCCATTGGCACCTTGCTGGTGGCACCCACCCAAAAGAACCAGGCCCGCAAGCAATGGATGGCCGATCATCTGCAGCTGCGCGGCTCGGTGGTGGTGGACGATGGCGCTGCCATCAAGTTGCGAGACGAAGGCAAGAGCCTGCTGCCGATTGGCATGGTGGCTGTGGAAGGCGATTTCTCGCGCGGCGACGTGATTGCCGTGCGGGATGGGGCAGGGGTAGAGATCGCGCGTGGCCTGGCCAATTACGCCAGTGCCGAGGCGCGGCTGTTGTGCCGCAAACCCTCTGCCGAATTTGAAAGGCTGTTGGGCTACGCGGCGGAAGCTGAAATGCTGCACCGCGACAATCTGGTACTCACCCGCTGAGTGGCTCAGACGGGGCTGCTTACAGGTAGGGCTTGCTTCCCAGGCGCAAGGCACGAACAATGTCCGCCACGCGGGCCGATGTTCGGCCATCGCAGCCGCCTTGTTTCGAAATGGCGAAGGCATGGCGTGACGGCAGGTTGTCCGTCATTGAGCGCCACCGCGGCTCAGACACAGGCACCCAGTTTTGGGATGCGCCCCAACGCGCGTAGGTCTTGACGTCTCCAACGGCGCACAAAATGCCTTCATACGCGGCATGGGTGGAGCCCGAGGCGTTTTGCATGATGACCACATAGCGGACCACGCCATCGGCACCAACCGCTATCGTCTCGGGGTCGACGCCAATTTTCAGCGTGACGTAGGACGGCATCTCGATAGGGATCAATCGGTCACGAGAAAATGCCGGCGGCGGTGGCGCGGCGTCTTCGGTTCTTGGCGGCGTGTCAACCGGCGTTTGTGCCAGTGCCGCAGACATCGCCGCCAGCGCCAACCAGCCTATCGCAAGCGGCTTAATGGCCATGATCCCGCCGCGGGTTCGGTGTACCGTGGACCACGGCGTCCGGCTCGAATGACCCACCAGGGGGAAGATCTTGCCCCAGTTGCGTGTGGCCCGGCGCATCTTGGCCGTGTTCGTGCGGGCGATGGGCATGGCGCAGAAACCGGTTGCGCGGCTCATGGCGCGGCAGATAACGGGCCAGTTCGGTCAGGGCTGTTTCGTAGACGCCCCGCTTGAACTCAACGACCGCGTCCAGCGGAACCCAGTAGTCGTTCCAGCGCCAGGCATCAAACTCGGGATGATCGGTGGCACGCAGGTTCAAGTCCCAATCGTGTCCGATCAATTTCAATAAGAACCAAATTTGTTTTTGGCCCTTGTAGTGGCCGCGCGCGTCGCGGCGAATGTAACGATCCGGCACCTCATAGCGCAACCAGTCGCGGGTACGGGCAACAATGCTGATGTGCTGCGGATGCAGCCCCACTTCTTCGTGCAATTCGCGGATCATGGCCTGCTCGGGGGTTTCTCCCCGGTCAATGCCACCCTGCGGAAACTGCCACGAGTGGGTACGTATGCGCTTGCCCCAAAATACCTGAT
>CAZDDK010000290.1:0-3624 GCA_964504185.1 uncultured Rhodoferax sp.
GCTTGGTGGCCAACTTCTGGCTGCGCCCAGGCAACACCGCATCAAGCAACAACATTGAGGGCTTTCTTGAATCCACCTTGGCAAACCTGGGTGCTGAGCACGTCCACCATTCGTGATGGTATTTCCCGCTGATTTGATCAAGTAGCGTGAGGGAACGTAAAAATCTCCCTCAAGGACTTTGAACAAGCGGTTCTTGTGGGAGAGTCTCTTTCGACCAAGATCGAGACACATACAAGTGTGTCACGCCTTACTGCAAAACCCCAAATTCTTCACCTTGCTGGTGCAAATTGATACCGAACTGGCGGCTCAAATGCACGCAAACGGATGTGCATGCGGGGGCACTCTGCACCGGGCCAACTACCCTCGTAAACCCAGGGCTTGCCCCAAAGAGATTCGCAGTGACTTCGAATCCCGTTTAAGCTTTTGCTGCAGCCTGTGCCGTAAACGCTCCACATCGATGTCGGTACGTTTCCTGGGGCGGCGTGTCTACCTCGGCTTGGCGGTTGTGCTGGTGCCACAGCGGCGCACCACGCTCAAGCCCGGGGCGATGCAACTGGCCGACGCACTGGGTGTGCCCGCTCGCACCATCTCACGTTGGCGCCATTGGTGGCTTCAACTCTTTCCTGCCACGCCCCTGTGGGCTGCTGCCTGCGCGCGTTTCATGCCCCCGGTTGACGCCCAGCATTTGCCCACCAGCCTGATCGAGCGTTTTACCGGAGCCGTTGCCCAGGCGGCGCTGCACTTGCTGGCCTTTCTCAAACCCCTGAGCGTACGGTCCTGATCGCGCAATTCGAGGTTCGCTGATTTCCCGCAGAGGATGCCAATAGTCAAAACGGCGACGAATTCATAACCTTCACTTTCACAAGCGATGCCGCCGGCGTCGCAATTTGGAGTGAACTTGAAACCAATCAAAGATCCCAGTCAGCGAGACCGGTGGGCGCGTCTGCGCTTCGCCATCATTGGTCCTTTGCTGGCCGCACCACCCGACCCAGGAGAACTGCAAACGGCCCTGGGCCTGCTGGCCAGCAAAACCTGGCGCCATCCAACATCTGGGATGGATGTCAGCTTTGGTCTGTCCACGCTGGAGCGCTGGTACTACGCGGCCCGCAAGGCCGATGATCCAGTGGCTGCCCTGCGGAACAGCCTGCGCGGTGGCGTCAACCGCTTCCCCAGCCTGCCCCAAAGCGTCATCGACACCTTGACCCTTCAGTACCGCGAACACCCAGGCTGGACCGCGCAACTGCACTTTGACAACCTGCGTGCAGCCTTCGCTCACAGTGGCGGCGCAGCCGCTACTTCGTCTGCGTCTTCTGTCTCTTCCTACCAAACCGTGCGCCGCTACCTCAAAGCCAATGGCATGTTCCGCCAGGCCCAGCCTAAACGCGCCACGGCCGGTGCCCTGGCCGCGCGTGACCGACTGGAGCGCCTGGAGGTGCGTAGCTTCGAGGTCGATCATGTCAATGCACTTTGGCATCTGGACTTCCACCACGGATCGCGCAAGGTGCTCACCCGTTTGGGGGAGTGGGTGACACCGATGATCCTGTGTGTCATTGATGATCGATCCCGTCTGGTGTGCCACTTGCAGTGGTATCTGGATGAGACGGCGCAAAGCCTGGTCCATGCCCTGTGTCAGGCCTTCATGAAGCGTGGCCTGCCGCGTGCGCTGATGACCGATAACGGCGCGGCGATGTTGGCTGAGGAAACCACGAGCGGTTTGGTGGCACTGGGCATCGTGCACCAGACGACACTGCCGTATTCCCCCTACCAGAACGCGAAACAGGAGTCCTTCTGGGGGCGGCTTGAGGGGCGCTTGATGGCCATGCTCGAAGGCGAACAAAGCTTGGACCTGGATGCCTTGAATCTGGCCACCCAGGCCTGGACGGAGCAGGAATACCACCGCACCCGGCACTCCGAGATTGATGCCACGCCAATGGAACACTATCTGGCTGGCCCCAATGTCAGTCGGCCCTGCCCAAGCAGTGCGGCGCTGACTGGTGCCTTCTCGATCGAGGTGGTGCGCCGACAGCGCCGCTCCGATGGCACCGTCAGTCTCAATGGCATGCGCTTCGAGATCCCCAGTCGCTACCGCCATCTGCAACAAGTCCATCTGCGCTACGCGCGTTGGGATTTGTCACGGGTCTGTCTGGTGGATGCGCGCACCGGCGCTGTTCTTTGCCCCGTCAAACCATTGGACAAGTCCGCCAATGCCAATGGCCAGCGTCGCCGCTTGAGTCCTGCCGATGTTGACCTGTCACCGGTTGCACCCAAGGGCCTGCCTGCTCTGATGACGCAGCTTCTGGCCGACTACGCCGCCACCGGCGTGCCGCCAGCCTATTTGCCAACCCACACCATTACCGATGAGGTCTGCCCATGAACCACAAGCTACTGGCCCTGTACGGGCTCAAGTTCAATCCCTTCTCGCCCGAGCTGCCTGTGGATGCGATCTACGTGCCGCAAAGAACAGAGAGTTTTTGTTGGCGCATTGAGCATGCCCAAATCCGCGAGGGTGGCTTTGCCATGGTGCACGGTGAGCCCGGTAGCGGCAAGAGCATTGTGTTGCGCGTGCTGGCCGAGCGTTTGAGGAAGCTGCCCGATGTGACGGTGGGTGCCATCAATCACCCGCAGAGCAATCTGGCGGACTTTTACCGTGAACTCGGGGATGTCTTTGGTGTGCCGCTGCGCCCCAGCAACCGCTGGGGCGGCTTCAAGGCCTTGCGTGCGCGTTGGCTTGC
Organism: uncultured Rhodoferax sp.; assembly: GCA_964504185.1. Lineage (GTDB taxonomy): Bacteria > Pseudomonadota > Gammaproteobacteria > Burkholderiales > Burkholderiaceae_C > Allorhodoferax. Next base: position 2,733 of record CAZDDK010000290.1, read on the forward strand.
CCACATGGAGTCCAGCCGCTGTCGGGCGGTGTTGCTGGTCGATGAGGCGCAGGAGATGACACCTCAGGTGTTGTCGGAGTTGCGTCTGTTGGCAAGTTCGAGCTTTGATTCGCAGTCCCTGTTGTGTATCGTGATGGCGGGGGACGCCAGATTGATCGAAAAGCTGCGCCGAGAGGAGCTGATTCCCTTGGGTAGCCGCATTCGCACCCGTCTGGCCACCGAGTTTGCCAGCCGGGATGAATTGCTGGCCTGCCTGGAGCATTTGCTGGCTGGCGCGGGCAATGCCAGTTTGATGACGCCTCAGCTGCGCCACACCCTGTGTGACCATGCGGCTGGCAACTATCGGGTTCTGACGACGATGGCGGCGGAACTGCTGGCCTGTGCAGCGCAAAAAGACTTGGTCGTGCTTGATGAGAAGCTGTATCTGGATGTCTTTGCGCCGCCGGCCAAGCCCACGCAGCGTCGCGTGGCTGGTGCAGGGCGCTGACCATGGGACGAGCCAAGCACCGCTATCCATGCCCGATGTGCGATCGCGCCGAGACCCGCACGCTGTCGGATGAAGCTGCGGTTGAGATCCACGAGTTCTTGGAGGTGATAGCAGCCAACTTCCTGAGTCGCTATGGTGAGCGGATCTATCGCCATTACACCAAGCAGGCCAAACGCCATGTCAACCCCGACAAACCATGGCTCAACTCCAACGAGCTTTTCTGATCATTGACAGGCTCTAAAACAAAGCGGCGTCCGTAGCAATACCGTCGCCGCTTTGCTTGCAACCCTCGCCAAAACGTCCATTACAAAACGCGGTTATTGGTCCATCGAGTTGGTTGTTCACACTCAGTGCCACCAAAGTGGGCCTGTTTCGCGCCGACAGCGGCTTCTACGACAAGGCCAT
>CAZDDK010000291.1:0-3608 GCA_964504185.1 uncultured Rhodoferax sp.
TGGCATCGGAGTCGTTCATCTGCACGCCAATGACCTTGATGCGCGGGTCCACCGCCTTGAGGTAGTTCGCCACGCCGGCGACCAGCCCGCCACCGCCGATGGCCACGAACACCGCATCCAGCACCGGCGGTGTTGCGGATGCACCTGCGGTGGCTGGGCTGCGCATGTGCAGGGTCTGCACCTGGCGCAGCATCTCCATCGCAATGGTGCCCTGGCCGGCGATCACGTCAGGGTCATCAAACGGATGCACAAAGGTCAGGCCCTGCTTCTTTTGAAGCGTCAGTGAGTGGGTGTAGGCATCGGAATAACTGTCGCCAAACAGCACCACCTCGCCGCCAAAGCCGCGCACCGCGTCCACCTTGACCTGTGGCGTGGTCGTGGGCATGACGATTACGGCCCGCGTACCCAGCCGCGACGCACTCAAGGCCACGCCCTGTGCGTGGTTGCCGGCCGAGGCACAGATGACGCCCTTCTTCAGCTGCTCGGCGCTGAGTTGGGCCATCTTGTTGTACGCCCCGCGCAACTTAAAGCTGCGCACGGGCTGCTGGTCTTCCCGCTTGAGCAATACCGTGTTGTGCAGGCGCTTGCCCAATTGCCGTGCGGGCTCCAGGGCGGATTCGGTGGCCACGTCGTAGACGCGCGCCGTCAGGATTTTTTTCAGATAGTCGGCGGGGGTCAGGGGTGTTGATTGTTTTTCTGTCATGGTCGCTTTTACTGATCAAACGCTTCTGGTGCGGTAGGGGGCACCTGTGCCAATGCCGCGCGAAATTTATCCACGGAACCACGCGCCGCACGCTCATTGAGGTACTGCTCCGTGGCCAGGGCAGACACCTTTTCGGCGACGGCTGAGGCGATAAATTGGTTCATGGACACCTGGTCTTGTCGAGCAATGTCGCGAGCCAGCCGATGCAAAGAATCGGGTAAACGAATGCTGATGGCACTCATGGTTGCTTCTCCTCTAACGAATGTAAAAATTCACGTGGCGTTTGCACCTGCACTCCAAGTGGTTGTGATCGCTTAAAGTCCGCCACGTTCCAGGTGATGATGCGTGCATCGGCTTTGACGGCCAATTCAAGCAAAAAGTCATCGCCGGGGTCTTTGAGCATGGGCCGCCAAAGGTAATAAATTTTGTGCTGCGTGGCACGCGCACAAATGAAGTCCACGACATCATCTATTTGCTGGGCGGTCAAATTCAGCATGCCCCGCTTTAACACCGCCTCATATTCCGCCACCAAAGGTGTGGAAACGTGCAATTGAAACCGGTCAGTCTCCAACATGGAGAGCAAGCGAAAAGAAGTTCCCATGGACGACTTGAGCGCAGTCACCAAAACGTTGGTGTCTAAAACGATCTGTGGTTTCATTTTGGTATTATAGGGAATACCGAAATAATTGAATGAGGGATATTCATGGAATGCACAGTGAGCTGGACCGGAGGATTGAATACCCGCTCTGGCATGGGTTTTGTGGCTGAAACCGGTAGCGGGCACACCCTGGTCATGGATGGTGCCCCCGATGACGCCAAGCCAGAAAACGGCGGGCTCAATCTGGCACCCCGTCCGCTAGAAACGGTATTGGCTGGCACGGGTGGCTGCACCGCCTACGACGTGGTCCTGATCTTGAAACGCGGTCGCCATGCCGTGACGGGCTGCACCGTCAAACTGACCGCTGAACGGGCCGACACTGACCCTAAGGTGTTCACCAAGATCCTGATGCATTTCACGGTCACCGGCAAAAACCTGCCTGCGGCGGCAGTGGAGCGTGCAGTCGCTCTTAGTCACGAAAAGTATTGTTCTGCCAGCATCATGCTGGCAAAGACTGCCGAAATTACGACAAGTTTTGAGTTGCGCGAGATTTAGGCTAGATTGTCCTTATGCAGACACACCAGGAAATTGACTTGCGCAGTCTTGCGTTGCACCGCTTGGTGGCCAACAAAATTCGCCACGACCTTTCGTTGCTCGATAAGGCGCGCGCAACGCTTCAGCGCTGGCATGCAATCGCATCACCCCGCACCTTTGGGTACCTGGATACCTGGCAGAGTTTGCTAGACGCTGATGTTGAAGTGTGTCTGGCCGCTGCGACAGAGCAATCGCAACGTGGTGACGCACTTCGGCAAGCGTCGCCACTTGCCTGTCTGCTGACAAATCAAGAGCGTTTTGCATTTTTGAAACAGTGGAAAGTGGACCATGCGCCGCAGTGAGTTGGAGCACGTCATTCGTGCGGCGGCGGCCATTACCAATGAATATGAAATTGTGATTGTGGGTAGCCAGTCGCTGCTGGGGGCGGTGCCGCAGCCATCGGCCTTGCTGGTCGAGTCGATGGAGGCCGATGTGTACCCAAGGCAACGGCCTGATCTCGCAGACCTGATTGATGGTGCCATGGGTGAAGGGTCCCCCTTTCATGACTGCTTTGGCTATTACGCCCAAGGAGTTGGGCCGCAAACAGCCGTGCTTCCGGTGGATTGGGAGGCCAGGCTGATTCGAATTCAAAACGCCAACACTGACCTCAAAGTCGGTCTGTGCCTGGAACCGCACGATTTGGCCGCGTCCAAGCTCGCGGCAGGCCGCGAGAAAGACTGGATTTTTGTGACCGAAATGATGGCCAGACATATCGTTCAGCCTGATGTACTTCTGCAGCGAGTTTCCAGTCTGCCAGTATCAGACGATCGGCGTGATCGGCTGCTCGCATGGGTCAAAGCACGCGCCGCAAGTGCGTAAGGCCTACACGCGTTCGGCAACGGTGGTCATCACCTTGGCGGCTGCCCGCATCAGTGCCTTCACCGGTGGGGGCAAATCCACAGCGCCTGCAGCGGCGGCCTCGTCGGCATGGCGCAACTCGTCGTCGCGCATTTGGGCCACAATCGCCCGCGATGCAAGGTCCTCAGTGGGCAGTCGGACCAAATGGCTTTGCAGGTGCGCACCAACTTGGTGCTCGGTTTCCACGACGAAGCCCAGACTGACAGGATCTCCCAATCGCCCGGCCAAAAGACCGAGCCCAAACGCCCCCGCATACCACAGCGGATTGAGCAGCGACGGGCGCGAACCCAGCTGCGCCAGGCGGTCCGCCGTCCACGCCAGATGATCGGTTTCTTCGGTGCATGAACGGGTGAAGTGCGCCCGCAACGCGGGGTTGCGGGTGGCCAGAGCCTGCGCTGTGTATAACGCCTGGGCACAGACTTCACCCACATGGTTAACCCGCATGAGGGCGGCTGCGCTGCGTTGTGCCTGTGGGCTCAGATCGGAAGTTTGCCCGAACGCGACGGGGCAGGCGCAGGCCGCGCGGGGCTTTGCAAACAGCGTGCGCAGGGCGGAATCGGCGGCATTTAGCAACAAATCGATGGTCATACTCCCGAAACGGATGGGGTGGCCAGTCTAGCGCCAATCTGTGTCCCACGGGAGGGAAACAAATTGTTGCAGCGCTGCAACGGAACCCCCGGTTATCGGGTTTTTTGGGTTCTTTTTGGGGCCAAGGCTTTGCCAAAAGGGCACGGCTCTGGTGCAATAGACCCAACTTCCTGAACTAGGAGGTTGGCCCGGGGTTCTGATCCCGTCGGACCTGAGCCCGCTGTTTAACCTTTTTGAGAAACCCGAAATGAAAAAAACCCTCATCGC
>CAZDDK010000292.1:0-3573 GCA_964504185.1 uncultured Rhodoferax sp.
TATTCGAACGACGGCGTATCCGGCGTGGCCACGGGTTTGCCCGCAGCCGCCCAGGCATCAACCCCCCCGGCAATGGATTGCACGTTCAGGTAGCCCATGTCCTGCAAGGCGGCACCCGCCAGGGCGGCACGGCCACTGGTCTTGCAGTACAGCACCACCTTGAGGTCGCGCGACTGCAGCGCCGGGTTGGCGCTGAACTTGAACTCCAGCATGCCGCGCGAGATGTGCACCGCACCGGCCAGGTGACCTGCGGCGTATTCGTCGGCCTCGCGCACATCGACCAGCACATCGGCCTCACGGATGGCCTGTTCGGCGTTGTCCAGGCTGACCTCCTGAATGCGGGTCTTGGCGGCGGCAACGAGGTCGTGGGCGGTCTTCATGGTGGATTCCTTGGTGAAATACTACAAAACTAATAGCAACAAAGCGTTTATTTACGCGGGCTACATGCCCATTTGACGGACAAAATGCGGGGGCAGAACGGGCTGTGTGAATTCCTTGGCGCAATGGTAGCGCAGCACCGCCCCCACACGGCGCGCGGCCTGGGCGGTGGTTGACCTTGGCGTGTGGCGATAGGCGGGTTAGCATGTCAGTTTGCCAGGGTGCGCCTTGGCGCCAACCCTTCATGCAGGTGGACGATCAATGTTGCAGCTATTCACGCGGGTTTTATGCCCCACGCGCTTGGCGCTCGCACTGGTGACGGGTGCGGCGCTGCTATGCACCGCACCGGCGCGCGGTGCCGACCTGACCGCCTATACCGAAGAGTGGGCACCCTACAACTACACCGAGGGCGGGGACATCAAGGGCATCGCCACCGACCTGTTGCGGGCCATGTGCCAATCCGCCCGGCTGCAGTGCGACATCCACATGGTGCCTTGGGCGCGTGCCTACCGCAACGCCACCCACACCGCCAACACCCTGGTCTACACCACCGCCCGCAAACCCGCCCGTGAACGCGAGTTCATCTGGGTGGGGCCCATCTTGCCGCGCGCCACCTGGGTATTTGCCCGCCAGGGGATTGACAAGGAAATCCACAGCCTGAGCGACCTGGCCCACCACCGGGTCGGCGTGGTGCGCAATGAAGCCTCCGTGCAAGACTTGCAGACGGCCGGTGTACCCGCCCGCGCCCTGGTCTTACAGGCCACCAACGCCGACGTGCTGCGCCTGTTGCTGGGCACCTCGGTAGACGCCATGGTCGATACCGAGGTCGGCATGCAGTGGAACCTGCGCAAGGCGGGCGCAACCAGCGAGGCGGTAGGCAAGCGCATCAAGCTCAGCGAGGAGGGGGCCTATTACTTTGCCTTGCACCCGGACACGGACCCGGCGCTGGTGCACAAACTGGAGAACGCGCTGGAAAAACTGCGGCAGGACGGCAGGGTGGACGCCATTGTGCGCAAGTACACCGCCGCGCCGGTCGGAAAACCCTGACACGGCGGTGCGCTGCGCACCACTGCCTGCTTACTTGTGCTTGGCGTCGATGTCCCACACGGCCGTCTGCACCAGGCGTTGCACCATGGTGTCCAGGCCCACGCCGCCCTTGGCGCTTTCGGAGATCCCCATCACGCTGGTGGAGGAGGCCCCCACTTCCATCTTCAATTCCTTGTAGCCGTTGGCCATCTGCTCGGTGGTGTTGGCGTTCATGATCTTGTAGCGCAGGCCAATCAACCACACGCCGGTGGCCTCGCCGGTCTGCACCGAGCCGACCACTGTGCCCGCAGCCGCACCCGCTGTGCTGCCCGAGAGCTGGCTGATCAAGCCCCCCACGGCGCGCCCGTCAAAGCCTTTTTTGCTTTCGGAAATCTGCTCGGCCTTGATGATGTCGAACTTCAGAATCCACTTGGTGGTCTTGAGCTTGCCGGCCTTCATGACCTTGCGCGCGCTGGCCGGGTCACCCAGGTTGTAGGCCAGAGAAATCTCGTTCAACAGCGGGCCCAGGTTGCTGCGTTCCAGCACGGGAAAGTTGGCTTGCGACAACTCCAGCTCCGCAAAGTCGGCAATATTGTTGGGCAGGAACCGCTGGGTGAAGCTGGCGTTGTTGCTCTTGATTTCGCCGGGGATCACGATCAGCGCCGGCCCCTTCTTCTTGGCGTTCTTGTACGGCACCTCCTGATAGGCAGCCGCATCGGCCGCGGCATTGGCCTTGGCCGAGGTGGAACTCCCCGCCGTGGGCGATGGGTTGCCAAAGGCCGGCGCGCCACCGGTCGGCGCGGGTGCGGTGCTGGCGTCTGCCGAGCGGGGCGCGGTTTCCATGCAGGCACTGAGCAACAGGGACGCTGTTGCAAGAATGAGGGTGCGGGTCAGCCAATGTGTGGTCATGCGGGTGTTGCGGGTGGTTGAAGGGAGTCCGTGCGGTGTGCAGGGGACGAAGGTCCCGACTGTACGGGCAGCGCATGCCAGCCGTCAATGAACGGACAACACCCTCAGTGGAAGTCCCGGCTGGTGGTGTTCAGGTCGCCCAGCAGGGGCGTCAGGTCGATCAGATGGCCGGCGATCACGTGGCACACCCGGCCACCGCTGTCCTCGTCGCGCTGCCAGGTGCCGTACACCGCCAGCAGGCGCGACTGGTAGACCGTCTGGCGAAAGCGCTCCTTGATGGCCTTCCACACGATCACGTTGACGCTGCCGGTCTCGTCCTCCAGCGTCACAAACACCACGCCCTTGGCGGTTTGGGGCCGCTGTCGCATGGTGACGATGCCGCAGGCGCGCACCAGGCGGCCACTGGGCAGGTCGGCCATTTGCGCGGCGGTCAGCAGGCGGCGCGGTGCCAGTTGCGGTCGCAGCAGGGCCAGCGGGTGGCGGCGCAACGTCAGGCCCAGTGCGGCGTAGTCGAACACCACCTCTTCGCCCTCAGGTGCACTGGCAAACGGCTGGTTGGCCTCGTCCACCGGCACGCCCCGGAGCAGGCCGGGTGCGGGCGTCAGCGCCGAGGCATCCCACACCTGCTGGCGCCGGTGCCCCGAGAGTGAGCGCAGCGCATCGGCACTGGCCAGCGCCTTGAGGTCGCCCGCGTCCAGCTCGCAGCGCAGGGCCAGGTCCTGGGTGCTGGTGAAGGGTGCTTTTGTTCGTTCCTCTGCGATGCGCTCCCCGACTTCATGGCGCAAGCCGCTGACCAGACGCAGGCCCAGGCGGATGGCGGGACCTGAAGTGATGGGGTCAGAGCACACACCTTGCTGCGCAAGGCGGTGGTCTGACCCCATGGTTTCAAGTGAACAATCCCAGTCGCTGTGCGCCACATCGGCGGGCCGCACCTCGACGCCGTGGCGGCGGGCGTCTTGCACCAGCTGCGCGGGGCCGTAAAAGCCCAGCGGCTGGCTGTTGAGCATGGCGGCCAGAAAGCAGGCCGGCTCGTGCTTCTTCAACCAGCAGCTGATGTAGACCAGGATGGCAAAACTGGCGGCGTGGCTCTCGGGAAATCCATATTCGCCAAAGCCTTCCATCTGCTTGAAGATGGCCTCGGCAAAGTCGGGCGGGTAGCCGCGCTCCAGCATGCCGCCCACCAGACGGTCGTGGTATTTGCTGACGTTGCCGTGGCGCTTCCAGGCGGCCATGGAGCGGCGCAACCGATCCGCCTCGCCG
>CAZDDK010000293.1:0-3547 GCA_964504185.1 uncultured Rhodoferax sp.
CTCTGATCCGGATGGATCATGAGAATGATTTCATAATGACGCATTGATACTCCTTTTGGATATCCCACTTAAACTCCAGCGGGTAAGAAAAGCTGCCCTCAGCGTCGCATGAGGTGCAGCAAGGCGAAGCCTATGATTATAGCCCAGTTCCCATTACACCGGAAGCCGCCGATCTCTGGTGTCAGGGCGGGGCACGGGTGCCCTGCGTGACGATGCTCAGGCCAGTGGCCACGACGAAACCGGCCGCCACCCCGAAAACACCGGCAGAAACGGGTTGAATTCCCCACCACAGTCCGTCAGCAACCAACCCCAAGGCCGAGCGCACACCCGGCAGGTTGATGGCCATGTAATAGATGGTGACACCCAGGCCGGCCAGCATCCCACCCACTGCACCGGTGCGGGTCGTTCCCTTCCAGAATATGCCCAGAACCATCACAGGAACGAACGCTGCCCCCGCCAACGAAAATGAAGCTGACACCAGATAGAGAATGCCTGCAGGCCGCTGGGCTGCCGCATAGGCCGCGATCAATGCCACCACCAGCAATGCAAACTTGGACCACATGACCCGGCGCATGGCCTGCGCCTTGTCGCCCCCCCCCTCGAAGTACACATCGTGTGCCATGGCATTGCCGATGGTCAACAACAGGCCGTCGGCAGTACTGAGCGCGGCGGCCAGTCCACCGGCTGCCACAAGAACCGACACCACGTAAGGCAATCCACCAATTTCGGGTGAAGCCAACATGACCAAATCGGCCCCCATCTTCAATTCGGCAAACTGCAAGACGTGGTCTCCGTTCACATCGGACACCGTCAACAACGTGGGATCACGCGCCCATTGCGCCACCCAGGAAGGCAAGGTGTCAAAAGGCTGTCCCACCAAATGGGCCATGACCTCGTACTTGACCAGCACCGCCAAGGCCGGTGCCGACAAGTACAGCAAGGCAATGAAGAACAACGACCACGCCACTGAGGTGCGGGTTTCCGCAACGGTCGGGGTCGTGTAGTAGCGCGTCAGCAAATGGGGCAAGCCCGCAGTGCCCACCATCAGACAGAACATCAATGCCAGAAAATTCCAGCGCGCGTTCTCGAATTCGGCCTGCTCCCCCAGCGCACCGGTCGGCTCTCCACTAAACGGAACCGAGTGCTTTGGCATGCCCCCCAAAGGCTTTGCGCGGGCCCAGTTTTCTGCAGCAGCCCGCGTCCATTGTTCGCGAGCGGCTTGGGCATCCTTGGGCAAGGCCGCCAACTCACGGCGCAGGCCGATGGCACGCTCGTCGTCGGAGTTCTGGTCTCCCAGGGAGCGCAATTGGCGGCGCAGGGCCTGGCGATCGGCTTGCAGCGATGCGTCCACGTCTTGCAGTTTCTTTTCCAGCGTACGGGCCCGGCGCGCGTACTCCTCGATCACCTGATGCTCCTTGGGCGACTCAATCAACCGTTGCTCCATTGCCGCAATTTTTTGCAGCTGTTGGCCATACACCAGGGGCGCAAGCGGATTGCCCACCTGTTTATAGGCCAACCACGACACCGGGATCAGGAAGGCAAGAATGATGACCACATACTGCGTCACTTGCGTCCAGGTTACCGCGCGCATGCCCCCCAAGAAGGAGCACACCAGCACCCCCCCCAAACCCAACAAAATACCAATTTCAAAATGCACGCCGGTCAGTCGGGACGTAATCAATCCCACACCATAGATTTGTGCGACAACGTAGGTGAACGAACACAGCACTGCAGCCAACGCCGCCAGCAAACGCGGCCAACGGCCACCGAAACGCACGGCAAAGTAATCGGGAACCGTATGCAGACGCATGCGCCGCAAATACGGGGCCACCAGCAACGCCACCAGACAAAACCCACCAGTCCATCCCAGCACATAGGCCAAACCGCCAGCCTGCCCTCCGGAGCCGGAATACCCCTGCAGATACAGCCCTCCTGCCATGCTGATAAACGAGGCCGCGCTCATCCAGTCTGCGGCGGTAGCCATGCCGTTGTATACCGCAGGTATGCGCCGCCCCGCCACGTAGTACTCGACCGACTCGGCGGTACGGCCATACACACCAATGACCGCATACATCACCAACGTGGCCGAGAGAAAGATCCCGGCAACCCAGACCTTGGACAAGCCAAGTCGCTCAGCGAGTGCCAGCCCTATGAGGAACGCCACCAGGGCAAACACATACCAACCAAAGCGGCGATGCAACTCGCGCCGGTATTCCCTATAGGAAGCCGGGTCAAAACCTGGCTCGGGCGGCTCGCTTCGATTGGCAACCCAGGCATACAGGACCACCACGGCAATGAAGATCAGCACCGACCCCTGCGCCGCAAACCAAAAACCCACAGGCCAGTTGGCCACCACCATCTGCAGGTCGCGGGCAAAAAACACGACCACAAAGGAAGCAACAAACCACAACGCCAGCAGACCTGCATGCAGACCCCACCGGCGCGTGGTTGTTGGTCGCGACATCAGGCTGCGAGCTTCTGCCAGGTCGAAATGACGGAGTCCGGATTGAGAGAGATCGACGAGATGCCCTCACCCACCAGCCACTGGGCAAAGTCGGGATGGTCACTGGGGCCTTGGCCGCAAATACCGATGTATTTGCCCTGCTTGCGGCAGGCTGCAATGGCCAGACTGATCAGTGCCTTGACCGCTGGATCACGCTCGTCGAAATCGGCCGCCAGCAGCTCCAGGCCGGAATCGCGGTCCAGCCCCAAGGTGAGTTGGGTCAGGTCGTTCGAGCCAATCGAGAACCCATCGAAGTACTCCAGATAGCCATCTGCCAGAATGGCGTTGCTGGGGATTTCGCACATCATGATCAGCTTGAGTGCGTTGTCACCGCGCTTCAGACCGTAGCGTGCCAGCAGCTCGGTGACACGTTGGGCCTGGCCCAGGGTGCGGACAAAAGGCACCATGACCTGCACATTGGTCAACCCCATGTCATTGCGCACACGCTTGAGGGCCTCGCACTCCATGGCGAAAGCCTCACCGAATTCGCTCGACACATACCGTGCCGCACCCCGAAAGCCCAGCATGGGATTCTCTTCCTCGGGTTCGTAACGGCTGCCACCAATCAGTTTGCGGTATTCGTTGCTCTTGAAGTCCGACAGGCGCACGATAACCGGCTTGGGCCAGAACGCAGCCGCAATGGTGGCCACACCTTCGGCCACCTTGTCCACATAGAAGGCTCGCGGCGAGGCATGGCCACGGGCCACGGACTCGACCGCCTTCTTCAGGTCGGCATCCACATTAGGGTAGTCCAGAATCGCCTTGGGGTGCACACCAATATTGTTGTTGATGATGAACTCCAGCCGCGCCAGGCCCACACCCTCGTTGGGCAACTGGGCGAAGTCGAAGGCCAGCTGAGGGTTGCCCACATTCATCATGATCTTGACCGGGCTCTCGGGCATGGTGCCGCGCTGCACTTCGGTGACCTCGGTTTCCAGCAGGCCGTCGTAGATGAAGCCGGTGTCGCCCTGGGCACAGCTCACGGTGACCAGCATACCGTCTTTCAGCGCCTCGGTGGCATGGCCGCAGCCCACCACAGCGGGG
>CAZDDK010000294.1:0-3539 GCA_964504185.1 uncultured Rhodoferax sp.
CGACATGGTGCTGAACGGCTGGGAGCTGGGCGGCGGTTCGGTGCGTATCCACCGCGCCGAGGTGCAGGCCAAGGTCTTCGAGGCGCTCAACATCAGCGCCGAAGACCAGCGCATCAAGTTCGGCTTCCTGCTCGACGCGCTGCAGTACGGCGCGCCCCCGCACGGTGGCCTGGCCTTTGGCCTGGACCGCATCGTGACGCTGATGACCGGTGCCGAATCCATCCGCGACGTGATCGCCTTCCCCAAGACCCAGCGCGCCCAGTGTCTGTTGACCCAGGCCCCGTCGCCTGTGGACGAAAAGCAGTTGCGTGAACTGCACATCCGACTGCGCAACCCGGACGCCCTTTCGGCCGCCTGATTTCCCCGGAATCGGGCCCTGCGGCCGGTGCACAATCAAAGGGCGTTCTTGCAGCGCCCTTTTTTTATGCCCACACCTTTCAAGATTCCCCAATCCGTTCTGGTCGTCATCTACACACCGGCGCTGGAGGTGTTGCTGATCCGGCGTGCCGATGGGGCGGACCTCGGCGTGGAGTATTGGCAATCGGTTACCGGCAGCAAAGATGCGCTGGATGAGCCCTGGGCAATGACCGCGCAGCGGGAGGTGCTGGAAGAAACCGGGATCGAGTGCAGCCCCACCCATTTCGCGGGCAATTGTTTGGTGGACTGGCACTTGGAAAATGTCTATGGCATCTATCCCCAGTGGCTGCACCGCTATGCTCCGGGTGTGACGCATAACACGGAGCATCTATTCGGCGTGCAGCTGGCGCAGGCTTGTCCGGTGCAGCTGAATCCGCGTGAGCATACCGCCTACCGGTGGCTGCCCTACCGGCAGGCGGCGCTGGCGTGTTTCTCACCATCCAACGCAGAGGCTATTTTGCAGTTGCCCCGCTTGGCAGCGCTCACCACCACGCAGCGGGAGAACCGGGCATGAGCTTGGTGCGAGTGGCGACTTACAACATCCACAAGGGCGTGCAGGGCATCGGCCCGGCGCGGCGCCTGGAGATTCATAACCTGGGCCATGCGGTGGAGCAGCTGGACGCCGACATCGTCTGCCTGCAGGAGGTGCGCAAGCTCCACCGCCGCGAAGCGGAGTATTTTCCCCATTGGCCGGAGCAGCCGCAAGCCGACTTTTTGGCACCCGAGGGGTATACCGCCATTTATCGAACCAATGCGCATACCCGCCATGGCGAGCATGGCAATGCGATGTTGTCGCGCTGGCCGGTGGTCTCGCACCAGCATGAAGACATGTCAGACCACCGGTTTGAACAGCGGGGCCTGCTGCATGCCGAGGTGCTGGTCGATGGCCGTGCGGTCCATGTGTTGGTGGTGCACCTGGGCTTGATCAAAGCCAGCCGCGTGCGCCAACTGGCCCAGATCCAGCGCTTCATCGCACGAGAAATTCCGGCACACCTGCCCTTGGTGGTGGCGGGTGACTTCAACGACTGGGGGTCCCTGGTGCAGCACATGTTGGGCGAGGTGGGCCTGGAGACATTTGGCGCGGTGCGCCAGCCGACATTTCCCTCGCGGCTGCCGGTGGTTCAGCTGGACCATGTGTTCGCCCGTGGCTTGACCCCCCGGGGCGTGCACGTTCCGCGCGGTCGCATCTGGAGCCGCATGTCGGACCATTTGCCGCTGATAGCGGAATTTGGCTTTCCGGCGGCACCGGTGTGACCGCCAGCCTTCTAAGTGCCGGCCACCACTTGCAGCTGTTGCAAGGGGGAGGGGACTTCTTCCCCGCCTTGTTGGCTGCTGTCGATGCCGCGCGGGACGAGGTGCGGCTGGAAACCTATATCTTTCACTTTGACGCCAGCGGTGAGCGGGTCGCGGCAGCACTGGAGCGGGCGGCGGCCCGGGGGGTCGCGGTGTACCTGGTCATGGATGGGGTGGGTACCCCCACAGTCCCGCCGCAGTGGGTGCACCGGTTTGCGCAATCGGGCGTGCATTGGCAGCGCTTTTCTCCACTGGGCCGCTGGGGGTTGTTGATCCCAACGGGGTGGCGGCGCCTGCATCGCAAGCTCTGCGTCGTGGATGCCCAGGTCGCCTTTTGTGGCGGAATCAACATACTGGATGACCATGTGGACCCTCACCACGGCGTGTTGGAGTCGGCGCGTTTTGACTTTGCCCTGCGGGTTACCGGACCCCTGGTTGCCGATGTGCGGCAAACCATGGTCCAGTTCTGGAGCCGCCTGCAATTCAGGCAACGCCTGGAGCGTTTTGCGCTTCGCGAGGCCGGCCAGAACTGGAAGGAAGCGGCGCTCTCGGCATGGAGAACCCGTGCGGGGGGCACTGACGGGACCCAGGCAGGCCACGGTGCCGTCAGTGCGGCGTTGGTGCTGCGCGACAACGTGCGCAACCGCAACCGCATTGAGCGGGCCTACCGCAAGGCCATCGCCGACGCCCGCCATGAAGTGGTGATCGCCAACGCCTATTTTTTGCCCGGCGGCAAATTGCGCCGCGCCTTGGTTCACGCCGCCCGCCGCGGTGTGCGGGTGCGGCTGTTGTTGCAGGGGCGCTACGAATACTTCATGCAATACCACGGAGCGCGGCCCGTGCTGGGGGCGCTGCTGGCGGCCGGTGTGGAGATTCACGAATACTCTGCGGGCTTCCTGCATGCCAAGGTGGCGGTGGTGGACCGCCACTGGGCAACGGTGGGATCGAGCAACCTGGACCCCTTGAGCCTGTTGCTGGCCCGGGAGGCCAACGTGATCGTGGAAAACGCCCCGTTTGCCAATGCCTTGCGCGACTGCCTGCTCCATGCCATGCGGACACAGGGCCGGCAACTCGATGTCCAAACCTTTGCCCAGCGGCCCTGGCGCGAGCGTCTGCTGGACCGGGTGGCGTTCGCCCTCATGCGGGTGCTGTTGTTTCTGTCAGGAAGACGCTATTAAATTAATAGCAAACTATTGAATAAATACGCGGGCCAATGGCCAAAAACATTACTTGGCAAAGGCTGGTAGTATTCCCCCCATGTTAATGAAACCCCTCAGTACCATGAATCCAACGGATGAAGATCAGGGAACGCCGGTTTCCGTCAAGATTCGGGAACGCCTGCAGGCCGCCCGCAAACGGTTCCATGCCAATGACAACATTTCCGAGTTTGTGACCCCGGCCGAGCTGGAGTTGCTGCTCGACGAGGTGGAGGCCAAGATGCAGGGCGTGTTGGACAGCCTGGTCATCGACACCGCCAACGACCACAACACCGACAACACGGCGCGGCGCGTGGCCAAGATGTATGTGCAGGAGGTGTTCCGCGGCCGCTATGTGCAAGGCCCCAATATCACCGAATTTCCCAACGTGGGCCACCTCAACGAGCTGATGATCGTAGGCCCCATCACCGTGCGCAGCGCCTGCAGCCACCACTTCTGCCCCGTGATCGGCAAGATCTGGATCGGCGTGATGCCCAACGAGCACACGAACGTGATCGGCTTGTCCAAGTACGCCCGCCTGGTGGACTGGATCATGGGCCGCCCGCAACCCGGAGCGTTCCCCAGGTCGGGCAGCAGCGTGACGCGGTACACCACGTTACCGGCCTGCGCCGC
>CAZDDK010000295.1:0-3494 GCA_964504185.1 uncultured Rhodoferax sp.
GCGGCCAGCGCCAGCGCGTGGCCATGGGCCGCGCCATCGTGCGCCAGCCGCAGGTGTTTTTGTTTGACGAGCCGCTGTCCAACCTGGACGCCAAGCTGCGCGCGCAAACGCGCCTGGAAATCCAGAAGCTGCACCGCGAACTGGGCATTACCAGCCTGTTCGTCACCCACGACCAGGTGGAGGCCATGACCCTTGCGCAGCGCATGATTGTGATGAACGGCGGGGTGATGGAGCAGTTTGGGACACCCGAAGAGGTCTATGCCCGCCCGGCCAGCACCTTTGTGGCCAGCTTCATTGGCGCGCCCCCCATGAACCTGCTGCGCCACGCGCCGGGTACCGCCGCAGGCCAGTTCACCGGCATCCGCCCCGAGCACCTGGACCTGGCCGACACCGGCTGGGCGTTGCGCGTAGAAGCCGTGGAACTGCTGGGCGGTGAGCGCTTGCTTTACTGCCGCTGGGCGACCGAGGGCGCTGCGCAGGAAGACCAGCTGATCGTGCGCGTGGACGAGGCCCATGCTGCCCCGGCAGTCGGCTCCACCATCCATGTGCAGCCGCGTGCCGATCGCCTGCACCGCTTTGATGCGGCATCTGGCAAGCGCCTGGAGGCCTGAATGAGCGACGCCGCCACCGACCTGGATTTGCCTCCCTGGCCCTACCCACGCTGGGTGGCGCACCGCGGTGCCGGTAAGCTGGCCCCGGAAAACACCCTGGCCGCGTTTCGCTTAGGGGCCCAGTACGGCTACCGCATGTTTGAGTGCGACGCCAAGTTGAGCAGCGACGGCGTCGTCTTTCTGATGCACGACGCCACCTTGCAGCGCACCACCAATGCGCGGGCCGTCATTGGTGCGGGCCAGAGCGCCGTGGGGGGCGATCACCCCTGGAGCGTGCTGTCACAACTGGACGCCGGGGCCTGGCACAGCCGCAGCTTTGCGGGTGAGCCACTGCCCACCCTGGCCAACGTGGTGCAGTTCTGCCGGGCCAACGGCTATTTGCTCAATATCGAGATCAAACCCACACCCGGCACCGAGCGCGAAACCGGTGAAGGGGTGGCACGCGAAGCCGCGCGGCTGTGGCAGGGTGCCGATGTACCGCCCCTGCTCACCTCCTTCCAACCCGAGGCCCTGCTGGGCGCGCAAGAAGCGGCACCAGAACTACCGCGCGGCCTGCTGCTCGATACGCTGTGGACCGGCTGGCTGGAGTGCGCGTTGACGCTGGGCTGCCAGGCCATCGTCTGCAACTACGCCCTGTGGGATACCAGCACCGTGCGCCAGGCCCAAAGCGCAGGCTTTCGCACCCTGAGCTACACCGTGAACGACGAGTGGGTCTCCGAGCACCTGATGGCGCTGGGTACCGACGGCATCATCACCGACCGGGTGGATAGCTTCAGTCCGCTGTAGCCGGTCAATTCGAATGCGAATACTTCTCATTTGATTGATACAATCCAGCCACCTCATAGCAAGACAAGGGTGGCACACGGATGGATCGTCGGAATTTTCTGTTTCAACTTGGCAGCGTTCTGGGTCTTGGTGCCCTGCCCGCTTTGGCCTGCGCGGGCACGCAGGGCACACCGCTGCGCGTGGCCGGTGGCTGGCGCATGCAGGAGCGCGACTACCAGGTCGGCATACTGGAAGTGGACTTCGCAGGCGACCAGGCGGCCGTGGTAAACGCCGTCACGGTCCCCACGCTGCCCCACGCCGTCGTGCCGGAAGCCGGTGGTGGATTCCTGGCCGTGGCCACGCGACCCGGCCAGTGGATGGTGCGCGTAGGCCGCGATGGCCACGTCAGCCACCGCCTGGCCATGGCCGACGAGGGCAATGCCCGCACGCTGGACGGCCACGTCATCGCCAGCCACGACGGCCACTGGCTTTACACGGGCGAAACCGACCGCAAGACAGGCCAGGGCTGGGTCAGCGTGCGCGACGCACGCGACCTGCGCAAGGTGGCCGAACACCGCACCCAAGGCATCGACCCACACCAGATCCTGGTGGACCCCCAGGGCCGCCTCGTGATCGCCAATGGCGGCATCCCGCGCGATGCGGCCGGTGACAAGCGCAACCTGGAGCAGATGAACCCCGAGCTGGTGCTGCTGAATCCAGAGAATGGCGAGAAGCTGGGTGCCTGGAGCCTACGCGACAAGCGCCTGGCCCCGCACCACATTGCCTGGAACCGCCCGCTGGCCGACGGCACTCTGCTGCTAGGCATTGGCCTGCAGGCCGAGCACGACGACCCCGCCCAGCGGCGCGACGCCCCGCTGCTGGCCGTGTGGGACGGAAAGGCGCTGACCATCCCCTCCCAGGTCGTCGCCGAAGGCTATGCCGGTGACGTGGCTGGCGGGCCCAACGGCGGCTTTGTGCTCAGCGCCCAGCGCGCCAACCGCATCCTGTTGTGGCAACCGCACACACCCGGCAAGTTGCAGACCATCGGCAAGGTGCAGAATCCCTGCGGTCTGTGGCCGCTGCCTGACGCCTCCGGGGTGGCCATTGGCGGTGGAATGGGTCTGGCACGCTGGCACGCCACCGAAGGCCCCAGCATGCTGCGCTGGCCCCAGGGCCTGTCGGCCGGCAACCACTGGACACTGCTGGTTTAGCGTTCCTTCCAATCATCGGCCGCGGCGCAGCCACCACTGGCTGCAGGCGCACGCCAGCACCAGAGCGGCGTAGCTGGCCATCTTGCCGTCGCGGCCGAATACCCACAGGCCGATTCCCAATGCGACCGCTCCAGCTATAAAGTTTATAGCTACACTCCCAATAAATCCGCGGGCTGACGGCCTATTCGGCATGATCCACCGGGCAACCATGGCGACCACTCCGCCTACAAACAGGGCCGGGGCCAGGAAGGCAAGTCCATGGAGGGTGATGTCTACAAATCCCATGTGGGCGTGGCCAACGCAGGCCTTGAGGTGGGTCAGGTTGTTGGAAGTGTGGCGATTTTATAATTGGACCTAGATCAATTTCCACAACCCATGGCAGTCTGGACCTTAGGCATCAACCACACCACCGCACCGCTGGACGTGCGCGGCCGGTTTGCGTTCGCAATGGACCAGATCGCGCCCCACCTGCACGGCCTGCGCCAATCGCTGCACCGCATGCCCGAGGCGGCCATCGTCTCCACCTGCAACCGCACCGAAATTTATTGTGCCGGTGAGCACTCCGAACTGGAACCCACCCTGGGCTGGCTGGCCAACTCGGCCGGCATTTCACCCGAGGCGCTGCGCTCCCACACCTACAGCCTGCAAGACGGGCACGCCGCGCGCCACGCCTTCCGGGTGGCCAGCGGGCTGGATTCCATGGTGCTGGGCGAGCCGCAGATTCTGGGCCAGCTAAAGGATGCGGTGCGCGCCGCCGACGCCGCCGGAGCCCTGGGCACCACCCTGTCGCAGTTGTTCCAACGCTCCTTTGCCGTGGCAAAAGAGGTGCGCACCTCCACCGAGATCGGCGCGCACTCCATCAGCATGGCCGCCGCCGCCGTGCGCCTGGCGGGCAACCTGTTTGAAG
>CAZDDK010000296.1:0-3493 GCA_964504185.1 uncultured Rhodoferax sp.
TCAAATACGGCGGCAACGCCATGACCGACCCCGCCCTGCAAGCCGACTTTGCCGAAGACGTGGTGCTGCTCAAGTTGGTCGGCATCAACCCGGTGGTGGTGCATGGCGGTGGGCCGCAGATCGAAACGGCGCTTAAACGCCTGGGCAAGAAGGGCGAATTCATCCAGGGCATGCGCGTGACCGACCCCGAGACCATGGAAGTGGTGGAGTGGGTGCTGGCCGGCGAGGTTCAGCAGGACATCGTGGGCCTGATCAACCACGCCGGCGGCAAGGCCGTGGGCCTGACCGGGCGCGACGGCGGCATGATCCGCGCACAAAAGCTCAAGATGCTGGACAACGCCGACCCTACCAAGGAGCACGACGTGGGCCAGGTGGGCGACATCGTCAGCGTCGACCCGGCCGTGGTCAAGGCGCTGCAGGACGACGCCTTCATCCCGGTGGTCAGCCCCATCGGCTTTGGGGAGCACAACGAGAGCTACAACATCAACGCCGACGTGGTGGCCGCCAAGCTGGCTACTGTGCTCAAGGCCGAAAAGCTGATGATGCTGACCAACATCAGCGGGGTGCTGGACAAGTCCGGCCAGCTGCTGACCGACCTGACTGCCCAGCGCATCGACGAACTGTTTGCCGACGGCACCATCTCCGGCGGCATGCTGCCCAAGATTGCCGGAGCGCTGGATGCGGCCAAGAGCGGCGTGAACTCGGTGCACATCATCGACGGGCGCGTGCCGCACGTGCTGTTGCTCGAAATACTGACCGAGCAGGCCTTTGGCACCATGATCCGTTCCCATTGAGGCCCTGACGATTCTCGTGCCAGAGACTGGAAGTGCTATATAAAATATAGCAAACAGTCTATATTTTACGCGGGCTGGAGGCCAAAATCATGCGACTCTTGTTGGTGGAAGATGATGTCATGGTGGCCAGCGGCATCAAGTTGGGCCTGACCGGTGCGGGCTATGCGGTGGATTGGGTGGGCAGTGCCGAGCGCGCGCTGGAGGTCAGCCGCACCGAGTCCTTTGACCTCGCCGTGATCGACATTGGTCTGCCTGGCATGGACGGCCTGGCGCTGACCCAGGCCCTGCGCCGGGAGGGGCGCACCATGCCCGTACTCATCCTCACCGCCCGTGACGCGCTGCAGGACCGGGTCCAGGGCCTGGATGTGGGCGGCGACGACTACATGGTCAAACCCTTCGAGCTGCCCGAACTGCTGGCGCGCCTGCGTGCGCTGCTGCGCCGCTCGCAGGCCGCCACCTCCGCCACGCTTACCTTCGGTCCGCTGGAGCTGGACACCGCCTTGCGCCAAGCCTGTGTGCGCCCGCTCGGCGGCGGTGCGCCTGTTCCCATCGAACTCGGCCCGCGCGAATGGACGGTAATGGAGTACCTGATGCTCCAGGCCCCCAAGCCGGCCAACAAGGACAAGCTGCTGCAGGCCCTGACCGGCTGGGACAAGGAAATCACCCCCAACGCGGTGGAGGTCTATATCTCGCGCCTGCGCGGCAAGCTCGAACCCCACGGCCTGGCGCTGCGCTCCATCCGCGGTTTCGGCTACCGGCTGGAATTGCTGTCTGGCGCGCCACAGGACCCATCGGCTGGCGGCCTGGCCGCAGGGGCCTGAACTTGCCGGCGCGCCTGGGCATGGCATCGGGGTTGCAGCGGCGCCTGCTGCTGCTGTTGCTGGCACCGCTGTTCCTGCTGGCGGCCCTGAACACCTGGTTTGATTTCCGCTTAGCCGACAGCGCCGCCCTGCAGCAAGACCGCCAACTCCTGGGCCTGGTGCCGCTGCTTGCCGGTTCGGTGGTGGGCCGGGGGGCCACCGATACCGATCCGCCCATCGTGTTGACCGCCCCGCCCATTGAAGACTTCCTGAACGAGCGGCCTGGGCAATCTGCCTTTGCTCTGGTGGGGCATGACGGCAGCGTGCTGGTGGGCGAAGCCTGGCTCGGCGGCCCGCCGCCCGCGACCCCGGAGCCCGAGTTTTCCAGCCAGGAGCACGAGGACGTGACCTACCGCATCGTCAGCCAGCGCATGAACACGGTGGCCGGCGAGCTGGTGTTGCGCCTGGCCGATGGCTCCGACCCGCGCCAGCAGTGGCTGCGCCTGCTGTGGCTCAAGGTGGTGCTGCCCAACGTGGTGCTGGTGGTGGCCGCATTGTTCGCCGTTAATTGGGCGGTGCGCACCGCACTGCGCCCACTGATTGAACTCAAGGAGGCGGTGGAGCGGCGCTCGCCGCGCGATCTGACGGCGCTGGACGCCCAGGGCTCCCCGGAAGAAGTGCGCCCGCTGGTGGAGTCGCTGAATCGCTTGTTCGACCTGGTCAATGCGCAGGCCGAGAGTCAGCGCCGCTTCATTGCCGACGCGGCGCATCAGCTGCGCACGCCCTTGGCCGCCCTGCAGGCCCAGGTTGAGGCCTGGGCCCAGATCGTCAACCGTTCGGGCCAAGCCGACTGGCGAGACCGCGCCGCCCAGGCGGGCGACGCCGGAAACGGCCCCGGCCTTGCCGGCGTAACGGTCAGCGCCGAACAGATTCTCAAGCTGCGCAAAGCCACGCGGCGCACCTCGCAGCTGGCCAACCAGCTTCTGGCCCTGTCGCGCGCCGATTCCCGCAGTGCCAATACCCAGGCCATGCAGCGTGTGGACCTGCGCCAGCTGTGCGAAGTGTTGCTGGAGTCCCACCTGGACGCGGCAACGGCCAAGGACCTGGACCTGGGGTTGGAAGCCGGTGACGTGCACGCCAGTGGCCACGAATGGCTGCTGCGCGAACTGCTGGGCAACTTGCTGGACAACGCCATCCGCTACACCCAGCATGGTGGCAGCGTCACGCTGCGCTGCGGCTGGAGCGCAACGCCAGGCGGCGAGCAGCCATTTTTGGAGGTGGAGGACAACGGCCCCGGTGTGCCACAGGCCGAGCGCACGCGCATGCTGGAGCGCTTCTACCGCATTGCCGGCACGGTGGGCGAGGGCACCGGTCTGGGCCTGGCCATTGCCGACGAAATTGCCCGCGTGCACAGCAGCCAGCTGCAGGTGCTGGACGGGCGCGATGGCCGGGGATTGCGCATTCGGGTGTGCCTGCCGGCCTAGTGCAAGCGCAGATGAAGATCAGCCAGCGTGCTCGCACGCTGGCGACGCAGCGGGTTCCAACTGCGTTGGTGCGGGTGGCCTCCCCATTTCCTGCGCCTTGCCCGCTTGCAGCCCCACCACGCGCTGCGCCCCGGCAATCGTCTCGGGCCGGTGCGCCACGATCAAGCGGGTGATGGGCAAGGTGGCCAGCGCCTGAGTGACGCGGCGCTCGTTGGCAATGTCCAGGTGGCTGGTGGCTTCGTCCAGCGCCATGACGCGGGGGTTCTTGTACAAGGCGCGGGCCAACAGCACGCGCTGCTTTTGCCCGCCGGAGAGCGAACTGCCCATGTCGCCCACCAACGTCTGGTAACCCATGGGCATACGGCTGATGTCCTCGTGCACCGCCGCCAGCGCGGCGCAGGCGTGGATGCGCTGC
>CAZDDK010000297.1:0-3484 GCA_964504185.1 uncultured Rhodoferax sp.
ACTCGCCGCGCAGCGCAGCGGGAAAGGGCGCGCTGGTGTGGCCCAGAACGCGCGCGCGCGCGCCCCCAAAATCGGCCAGCACGGCGTCCACCCCGTCCAGCGAAGTGCCGGACATCAGGCCGATGTACAACTCGGACACTGGGCCGCCCGGTGCGTGGGGCTTATTGGGCGCTGCCAGGCAACAGGTTGGCAGCGGCAGCCAGTTGCACGCGGACCAGGGCAGCTGCCTGGTTGAAGGCGGGCCGGGCGGACGCGGTCACGGGCGTGGACTCACTCTGGCGGGCCAGAGTCAGCGGATCGCGGTGGGCCCCGTTGACACGGAACTCAAAGTGCAGGTGCGGCCCGGTGGCCCAGCCGGTCTGACCGACGGCACCGATGTGCTGGCCCTGGGATACGCTCTGGCCATTGCGGACGTTGATCCGGCTCAGATGGGCATAGACCGTCTTGTTGGTGTTTCCGTGCTTGACCATGACCACATTGCCAAAACCGTTTTGCACGCCCGCAAATTCCACCACGCCATCGGCCACTGTGCGCACCGGCGTGCCGGTGGGGGCTGCATAGTCCACCCCCAGGTGGGCACGCCAGGTTTGCAGGATGGGGTGAAAGCGCATCTTGAAGCCGCTGGTCACGCGGGAAAACTCCATGGGCGATGCCAGGAAGGCGCGGCGCAGGCTCTCGCCGGCCAGGGTGTAGTAGCCGCCCTTGGTCAGGGTGTGGCTGGTTGTGGACGCGCTGGCACCGCCTGTGGTGACAGGTTCCTGGAACCACATGGCCTGAAAGCTCTTGCCCGCGTTGACAAATTCGGCATTCAGCACCCGCCCGGCGCGCAGGGGTTCGCCGTCGCCCTCCAAGGTTTCGTAGGTCACGCTGAAACGGTCGCCCTTGCGCAGCGCCCGGTGAAAGTCAATGTCGCCCGAGAAAATTTCGGCCAGCTGAATGGCGATGGCGTCGGGAATGCGGGCGTCGTCGGTGGCCGCAAACAGCGAGGAATGGATGAGGCCGCTGGCCAGGCGGGACGATGCCGTCATGGGCAGTGTTTCCAGGCGGGATTGGAAGCCGCTGGGGGTTCGTTCGATCGTCAGGCGTTTGAACATGCCGTTGTCGTCGGGGCTCCAGCGCGCGGTGAGTTTGTGCAGGGCATTGTCCGTTCCTGCTTCGGCGGTCACGTTGCGCCCGCCACGCCCCATCAGGGTTTGCTGCACGGTGCTGTCCGCGCGGAAAAAAGCAGCCGCTTGGGGATCGTAGACGCCCAGGCGCTTGAGCAGGGCTTCTGCGGTGTCGGAGGAGCGGGTCACATCCGAGCGGTACAGGCGCTGGGCCAGGGCCTGCACGGTGTCCGCGCGTGCCACGTGGGGCAGCGGAGTTACGTCCTCCACCAGGGTGTGGACGGGCAAATCACTGGCATCATTTGCCAGATTGGCAACGGCGTAGGTGGCACCGGCACCGCCCAGCATCAGGGCGGTTATGGCGAGGGAGACTTGCTTGGGGTGGTGCTGGACAAGGCGGGCGGCAAAGGCAAACGCACGTTCAGCGGCCTGGATCAGGCGTAGGATCAAAATTCGGACTCCATTGAGTAGAGGCACCACCGTGTGGCAAGGTGCCCCGAACTGCGACAAGGGCGCGACTAAAATTCGGTCGCGCGGCCCTGCGTATGTCGCAGGAGAGGAATGGCAGTATAGCCGCCTCCCGCACCCCAGCATCAAGAAAAACCCTTATGAATCAAGCACCCAGCTCCACTTTACCTGTCTCTGATCGTGTCCGGGAGGCACTGGCCGTCACGCTGCGCGGCTGTGAGGAACTGTTGCCCCAGGACGAGTGGGTCAAGAAGCTGGCCAAGTCCGAAGCCGCGGGCAAACCCCTGCGCATCAAGCTTGGGCTGGACCCCACGGCACCCGACATCCACATCGGCCACACCGTGGTGCTCAACAAGATGCGCCAGCTGCAGGATCTGGGCCACACGGTCATCTTTCTGATCGGCGATTTCACCAGCATGATTGGCGACCCGTCCGGCCGCAACAGCACGCGTCCGCCGCTGACGGCCGAGCAGATCAAGGTCAACGCCGAGACCTACTACCGCCAGGCCAGCCTGGTGCTGGACCCGGCCAAGACCGAGATCCGCTACAACAGCGAGTGGAGCGACCCGCTGGGCGCGCGCGGCATGATCCAGCTGGCCAGCCGTTACACCGTGGCCCGGATGATGGAGCGCAATGACTTCCACGACCGTTTCAAGGCGGGCACGCCGATTGCGGTGCACGAGTTTCTGTACCCGCTGATGCAGGGCTATGACTCCGTGGCACTGCACAGCGACCTGGAACTGGGTGGCACCGACCAGAAGTTCAACCTGCTCATGGGCCGCACCCTGCAGGCCGAATACGGACAGGAGCCCCAGTGCATCCTGACCATGCCGCTGCTCGAAGGGCTGGACGGCGTGGAGAAGATGTCCAAGAGCAAGAATAACTACATCGGCATCAGCGAAGACCCCAACACCATGTTCGCCAAGGTGCTGTCGATCTCCGACGTGCTGATGTGGAAGTGGTACACGCTCTTGAGCTTCCAGTCTGAGGCGGCGATTGCCGCACTCAAGGCAGAAGTGGAGGCGGGCCGCAACCCCAAGGATGCCAAGGTGGCCTTGGCCAAGGAAATCACCGCACGCTTCCACAGTGCGGCTGCCGCCGATGCAGCGGAGCAGGACTTCATCAACCGCTCCAAGGGCGGCATTCCGGATGACATTGC
This sequence comes from uncultured Rhodoferax sp., assembly GCA_964504185.1. Taxonomy (GTDB): domain Bacteria; phylum Pseudomonadota; class Gammaproteobacteria; order Burkholderiales; family Burkholderiaceae_C; genus Allorhodoferax. The sequence continues at coordinate 2,734 of CAZDDK010000297.1, forward strand.
GGAGATTAGCCTGCCGCTGGGCGACGGCGGTGCCGCAGTGGGCATTGCCGCGCTGCTGAAGATGGCCAACCTGGCCGCCAGCAGTGGCGAGGGCAACCGCCTGATCGATGGCGGCGGCGTGCGCGTGGATTCCAGCGTGGTCAGCGACAAGGGCCTCAAACTCGGCGCGGGCACCTACGTGCTGCAGGTCGGCAAACGCAAGTTTGCGCGGGTGACATTGGTCTGAATGCTATAAATAGTATAGCTATAACTCTTTATTTAACGCGGGCTGGAGGCGTATTTTAATGATTGCCGTGGTGCAGCGTGTGCGCACTGCCAGGGTCGATGTGGGCGGCCAGACGGTGGGTGAGATTGGCCCCGGCCTGTTGGCGCTGGTTTGCTCCGAGCAGGGCGATACCGAGCGGGAGGGCGAGCAGCTGCTGGCCAAGATGTTGAAGCTGCGCATCTTCAGCGACGCCCAGGGCAAGATGAACCACAGTGTGCAGGACATGGACGGCGCGGGCGCCGCGGGCGGCTTGCTGATCGTGAGCCAGTTCACGCTGGCGGCCGACGTACGCGGCGGCAACCGGCCCAGCTTTACCCGGGCCGCCGCACCGGCAGACGGCAAACGCCTGTATGACGCCTTGGTGGGCACCGCGCGCACCCTGCATGGAAACGTGCAGACCGGCATCTTCGCCGCCGACATGCAGGTGCATGTGGGGAACGACGGTCGGGTGACGTTTCCGTTGCGGGTGGGTCTGGGCGGGTTCTA
>CAZDDK010000298.1:0-3471 GCA_964504185.1 uncultured Rhodoferax sp.
TGTTCAAGAGCGAGTGGATCCGCGACAACCGCAACATCTTCCAGCGCGACCCGACAGAGCTGTCGTACTTTCGCCAAATGTGGATCCACTTCTTTGAATGGATGGGGCGCTACTGCTATGCCTCGGCCGATCCCATCATTGCCCTGTACGAAGCCAACCGCCTGCGCCAAGTGGCCGATGGCGCCGCGCCGGAACGCACCTTCAACATCCCCAATGGCATCGCGCTGGCGCGTTTTGCACCGCTGCGCACACAGCGCCCAGCCACGCCGCCACCGGTGCTGTGCCTGATCGGGCGTGTCGTGCCCATCAAGGACATCAAGACTTTTGTGCGCGCCATGCGGCGTGTTGCAAACGAGTTGCCGGGCGCCGAAGGCTGGATTGCTGGCCCTGCCGAAGAAGACCCCTCTTACGCGGAGGAATGCCAAAGCCTGGTGCGCAGCCTCGGGCTGGAGGAGAACATCCGTTTCCTGGGCTTCCAGAAGGTCGAGGATTTAATGCCGCGTATCGGGCTGGTGGTGCTTTCGTCCATCAGCGAGGCGCTGCCGCTGGTGCTGCTGGAGGGCTACGCTGCCGGGGTGCCTGCCGTATCTACCGATGTGGGCTCCTGCCGACAGCTGGTGGAAGGGCTGGACGCTGCAGACCGGGCACTGGGCCCCTCAGGCAAGATTGTCCCTATTGCCGACCCGCAGCAATTGGCCGACGCCGCCCTGTCGCTGCTGCGCGACCCTGTGGCATGGCAGGCTGCCAGCCAAGCTGCCATCGCGCGCGTGGAACGGTATTACACCGACACCATGATGTTCGACCGCTACCGCGCGGTCTATGACAAGGCCTTTCGCCAGGCCCCTGGAGCGCACTGATGGCAGGCATTGGCTTTGAGTTGCGCCACATGCTGCGCAAGAACACCCTGCTCAGCCTGGTGCAGGCCTATGCCTATGCCAGCGTGATCGGCTCCGGGCCCTGGGTGTTCTCCATCGTGGGCATTCTGCTGATCGGTATCTTTAGCGCCAGCATGGTGGTGCCCTCGTTTCTGGTGACACAGTTCCAGACATCGGTCACCTACCTGGTCGCCAGTAGCCTGATCCTGACAGGGCTCGTGCAACTGGCATTCACCCGTTTCATCTCCGATCGACTGTTTGAAAAGCAGCAGGACCTGGTGCTGCCCAACCTGCACGGCCTGCTGCTGGTCGTGCTACTGGTGGCGGGCGTCCTGGGCAGCCTGGCGCTGTTCGTGGTGCTGCCCGGCCAGGGCTTGCTCTACCGCCTGCTCATGCTGGCCGGTTTTACGCTGATGTGCGGGGTATGGGTGCTGACCATCCTGCTGTCGGGCATGAAGCGTTACAAAGTCATTGTCGCGTTGTTCGGACTGTCTTATGTACTCATCGTGGCCAGCGCTCTGTTGCTGCGCCCCTATGGGCTGGAGGGTCTGCTCGGCGGTTTTGTGCTGGGCAATTACGTGCTCCTGGCGGGCATGTGGCTGCTGGTGGTGCGCGAGTTCAACCCCACAGGCCGTCTGGTGGCCTTTGATTTTGTTCGCCGCAGCATGCTCTACCCCTCGCTCATGGCCATTGGCCTGCTCTACAACCTGGGGGTCTGGGCCGACAAGTTCATGTTCTGGTACTTCCCGCCCACATCACAGGCCATCATCGGCGGGCTGCGGGCCTCGCTGATCTACGACATGCCGGTTTTCCTGTCCTACCTGTCGATCATTCCGGGCATGGCGGTTTTCCTGGTGCGTATCGAAACCGATTTCGTCGAGTTCTACGACAAGTTCTACGATGCCGTGCGCAGCGGCGGCTCGCTTGAATACATCGAGTCCATGCGCGACGAAATGGTGTATTCGATCCAGCAGGGCCTGGGCGAGATCGCCAAGATCCAGACGCTGGCGGTGCTCATCACCTTCGTCGCCGGGCCCGCGATACTCGATGGCCTGGGTATCTCGCGGCTGTATTTGCCACTGCTCCATGTCCAGGTCATCGGCGCAGGCCTGCAGGTGGGCCTCATGGCTATCCTGAATGTTTTCTTCTACCTGGACCAGCGCCGTACCGTGCTGCTGCTGTGCATTGAGTTCGTTGTGCTCAACGTCGTGCTGACCGGCCTGACCCTGGCTTTTGGCGCAGCACTCTACGGTTATGGTTTTGCCCTGGCGACCCTGATCACGTTGTCCACTGGACTGGCGCTGCTGACCCGCAGCCTCAACCAGTTGGAATACCGCACGTTCATGCTGCAATAAGGCAGGTATATTCCCTCTGGATGGCAAGGCACAATCCCGCCCAAGATACAACTCCGTCGAACGCCATGCACCACTCCCATACTCTCTTGCGCCTGTGCGCCCTGCCCCTGACCGTACTCCTGGCCTCCTGCGGCGGCGGCGATTCCGGGGAGCCAGCGGCATCGGTCGTATCCGTCCAGATCACGGAGCCGACGGCCAGCGCCAACGTTTTCACGACCGGCGCACCGGTAGCCGTGCGCGCCAGCGCCACGGTCAATGGCGCCGCGGCGGCCGACGGCACGGTGTTGAATTTCTCGGCGCCTTCAGCGGTGTTTGTACCCGCTGCGCCCACCAGCCGCGCCGGGGCGGCTTCCAGCACATTGACCAGCAACGCCACCGGCCCACTGGTAGTCAGCGCCACCGTCACGGAAGGTGGCCAGACCGGCTCGGCAACGCAGACGATCTATCTCCGGCCCCAGCCCGGGCCGCTGGAAATTCTGGTTCCAGCCTACTTCTACCCCTCTGCCACATCGGACTGGAATGCGCTGACTGCCAGCGCAATCGCCCATCCCTCGGTCGCCATCACGGCCATCATGAACCCCAACAATGGCGTCTTCAGTAGCGCAGATGCCAACTTCACGCGCGCGGCGACGCAGTTTGTAGGTGCCGGGGGCAAGGTGCTGGGCTATGTTTACACCCGCTATGGCAAGGGCAGCCGCTCCATCGCCGACATCAAGGCGAACATCGACAAATACCTGCAGTTCTATGGGCGTGAGCGCATCAGTGGCATCTTTCTCGATGAAATGGCCAGCGAAACTTCAAAGCTCGACTTCTACCGAGAGATCTACAGCTACATCAAAGGCATTGATCCCAGCCTGCGCGTGGTGGGCAACCCGGGCCTGATTCCGACGGCTGGGTATGCAGGTATCGCCGACACCCTGGTGAGTTTCGAAGGCACGGCGGCCGACTACCAGAAATTCGATCCGCGCACGCAAAACGCCTGGCTGTACACCTACACCAACAGAACGCAAGCCATGCTCACCCACAACACCGCCACTTGCGGCGCCATGCAGGGAGCGGTGCAAGCCGCCGCATCGGCCCGCAACAATACCGGGTGGGTGTACGCGACTGAGCGGGAATTCAACTACGCCACGGGTGTGGGCAACCCCTGGGCGGCCCTGCCGACCTACTGGGATGCACTGGTGCAAACAGTGGGCGCTGTGAACGCCGGGGCGACGCTGCCCCGCTGCTGAAGACCTGCC
>CAZDDK010000299.1:0-3458 GCA_964504185.1 uncultured Rhodoferax sp.
GTGATGAAGGTCTTGCTGCCGTTGAGCAAATAGCTGCCGTCGGCTTGCTGAATGGCCGTCGTCTTGATGCCTTGCAGGTCCGAGCCTGCAGACGGCTCGGTCATGGCGATGGCACCAATCATCTCGCCCGTGGCAAGCCGGGGAAGGTACCTGGCTTTTTGCTCCTCGGTTCCGTAGTGCAGGATGTAGGGGGCCACGATCTCACTGTGCAGGCTGTAGCCGATGCCACTGGTGCCCGCGCGGGCCAGTTCCTCGAACTGGATCACCGAGAACAGCTTGTCAGCATCCGACCCCCCGTACTGCTCGGGCATGCTCATGCACAGGAAACCGTTTTCGCCGGCCTTGTTCCAGACCTCGCGCGCCACGTAGCCCTGCTCTTCCCACTCAGCGTGGAAGGGGGAAATTTCCTTCTCGATGAACTTGCGAAAGCTGTCGCGAAAGGAGGTGTGGTCAGGGGTGAAGAGGGTGCGTTCGATCATGATGGGGCTCCGAGAATTTCACAAAGCATTTGCTTTGCATAAATGCCACTATAGCGCGTTTCCCACCCGGCGCACACCCTCAGGCAGCCTGGACCAAATCCCAGTCCGCCACTCCCTCACGCAATTGCTGGGCCGCGTAGCCCTGCTCTTTCAAGAACCGCACGGCGTCTGCCGACATCAGGCAGTACGGTCCACGGCAATAGGCCACGATGGGCTTGTCACGCGGCAATTCCGCCAGCCGCGCGCGCAGTTCATCCAGGGGCATGGAGCGCGCATGGGGAAAGTGGGATTGTTGGTACTCGGTGGGCGGACGCACATCAATCACCACCACCTCGCCGTCCTTGGCCTTGCGCAACAAGGCGTCCCGATTCTCGCCATGCCATTCGTCCCCGGACGCAGTCAGGCTGCGCAGGGCATCCTGCAATTCAAACAGCCGGTCTTGCGCCAAGCTACGCAACAACACCCAGAAGCGCGGAATCTCGGGGCTTGCGATGCGGTAGATGATGTTCTTGCCCTGGCGCTCGGTTTCCACCACACGCGCCCCGCGCAGGGCTTTGAGGTGCGCGCTGGTGAGTTTGATGCTGATACCGGCCTCACGGGCCAGCAAATCCACCGATTTGGGGGCTTGGCACAGCAGCTCGATCAATTCCAGGCGTTTCGGGCTGGCCATGGCTTTGGCCATGCGGGCCACTTGCTCGTACAGGTTGTCTTTGAGGGTGCGTTCGGCTTTCATCGCAGCATTTTCTGAGTTTTCCCTGCACATGCTGGTGCCAAGGGGTTGAAAAAGGGCCGATGGTCGTGATACATTCTAATCATCGTTAGATTGTTAGAAATATCACGGTGCCCTATGAAAACCCTGTTGATCCTCAACGGCGCGCCCTACGGTAACGAGCGCACCTACAACGCCCTGCGCCTGGCGGGAACCTTGTCCAAACGCAGCGATCAGGAAGTCTGCGTATTCCTGATGGGCGATGCCACCCTTGCTGCCAAGAGCGGGCAAAAGGTGCCCGAGGGCTTTTACAACGTGCAGCTGATGTTGGGCCGGGTGGCGCGCGCCAAGCCCGACTCGGTGGCCGTGTGCGGTACCTGCATGGATGCGCGCGGCATCCAGGTGGAAGAGTTGATGGAGTGCGCCCACCGTGGCACGCTGGAAGCCCTGGCGGACTGGACGGCATGGGCCGACAAGGTCCTGGTGTTTTAAGGAGCCCGCATGCAAGCCACTCCCGCCGAAAAGCGCAACGTGTTGTTGCTGGCCAGCAGCCAAGCGCTGTTCCAGACCGCATCGGTCATGGTGATGACCATTGCCGGGCTGGTGGGGCAAGCGCTGGCCCCGGACAAGCGCCTGGCCACGCTGCCCATTGCCATGATGATGGTCGCCGCCGCAGCCACCATGATTCCGGCCTCCCTGCTGATGCAGCGCTTTGGGCGCAAGGCCGGGTTTTTGCTGGGCACGACGCTCGGGTGTGCCGCAGGCTTGCTCGCAGCCACTGCCATTGTGCTGCACGACTTTGAGTTGTTTGTGCTGGCCAATATGCTGGTGGGGGCGTACCAGGGGTTTGCCCAGTACTACCGGTTTGCCGCCGCCGACGTCGCCAGTGCCGACTTCCGAAGCCGCGCCATTTCCTGGGTGGTGGCGGGCGGCGTGGTCGCAGCCCTGGCCGGGCCCAATCTTGCGCGCGTGACCCAGGACCTGGGCGCAGCGCCCTTTGCCGCTTCCTACCTGGTGCTGTTTGGCATCAGTGCGCTGGCCCTGCTGGTCGTCAGCCGCATCGCCATCCCGCCCATGGCGGCAGCGCAAACGCAGGGGTCGGCGCGTCCCTTGCTGGAAATCATGCGCCAGCCCGTGTTCCTGACCGCCGTGGTGGGCTCGTCCGTGGGCTATGCCGTGATGGTGATGGTGATGACCGCCACGCCACTGGCCATGCAAATCTGTGGGCAATCCTTGGGGGCATCCACCACCGTGATTCAGTGGCACGTGCTCGGCATGTTCGTGCCCTCGTTTTTTACGGGCCACCTGATTCACCGCTACGGCGTGCTGCGCATCATGGGCGTAGGGACCGCGCTGCTGGCGGGACACGTGGCCATTGCCCTCAGCGGAATTGAGTTCCTGCACTTCCTCTCGGGGCTGATCCTGCTGGGTGTGGGGTGGAATTTCTTGTTTGTCGGCGGCACCACCCTGCTGACCGAGTCCTACCGTCCCAGCGAACGCGCCAAGACGCAAGCGGCCCACGATTTCCTGATGTTTGGGGCTGTCAGCCTGGGCTCCTTCTCGGCCGGGGGGTTGCTCAACACGGGCGGCTGGGAATCGGTCAACGGGACCGTACTGCCGTTCCTGATCGGTGCCGCCGCCATGGTGCTCTGGCTCGGCCTGCTGCGCGGACGGCTTGCACCCCCAAGCGCCTAGACCGACCGCTTGTAGCTGCGTTCGCGCTGGCTTTGATATTTTTACAAAGCATCCGCTTGGTAAAAAGACTATACTGCAGCGCGATACTCGCCGTGCAGCACCCCTGCAAAGGCACACCCAACCCCAACACCCCCAAGGAGCATCCATGTCCGAAGCGTTTGTGTTTGACGCCATCCGCACCCCGCGCGGCAAAGGCAAGAAAGACGGCAGCCTGTACGAGGTCAAGCCCGTAAACCTGTTGGCCGGGCTGCTCACCGATTTGCAGCAGCGCAACGGCTTCGACACCGCCCGCGTGGACGATGTGGTCATGGGTGTGGTGTCGCCCGTGGGTGACCAGGGCGCAGTGCTGCCCAAGGTAGCGGCGCTGAAGGCGGGCTGGGACTTTCAGTGTGCGGGGGTGCAGATCAACCGCTTCTGCGCTTCGGGCCTGGAGGCCGTGAACCTGGCGGCGCAAAAGGTGCGCTCGGGCTGGGAAGACCTGGTGGTGGCCGGTGGTGTGGAGAGCATGAGCCGCGTACCCATTGGCTCCGACGGCGGCGCCTGGGCCATGGACCCCGAAACCAATTCCGCGACCG
>CAZDDK010000300.1:0-3453 GCA_964504185.1 uncultured Rhodoferax sp.
GGTCCAGAAAGGCCTTGAACTTGATCTCGGCGTTGCACAGGATGTCGGGGTTGGGGGTGCGCCCGGCCTGGTACTCGCGCAGGAATTCGGCAAACACCCGGTCCTTGTACTCCGCGGCAAAGTTGACGTGCTCGATTTCGATGCCAATCACGTCGGCCACGGCGGCGGCGTCCACAAAGTCGATGTTGGACGAGCAGTATTCGCTGTCGTCGTCATCTTCCCAGTTCTTCATGAAGATGCCGATGACTTCATGCCCCTGTTGCTTTAGCAGATGGGCCGTTACCGCCGAATCGACACCGCCACTGAGGCCCACTACCACGCGTTGCTTGCTCATGTTGCTATTTTAAAGGCTGAGGTAGTTCTCAATTTTTGTGAGCAAAATAGGCCTCTAGCCCGCGTATATATTGACAATATTGCTATGAATTACATAGCTAATCCCATCTTTAGATGAAGGTCCCGGGCTGTGTATGAATCAGGTCCATTGGGTGCCGCTGGCCCCGCAAATAGTCCTCCATGCATTGCAGGACCAGGGGGCTGCGGTGGCGTGCGGAACTGGCGCGAATCGCTTCAGGCGTCATCCACACGGTGCGCACAATGCCGGAGTCCAGCACGCGGGCTGGGTCGTGTGGGCCCAGTTCCCCGCAAAATGCAAAGCGCAAGTAGGTCACGGCGGTGTGATCCCCGCGCGGCTGGCGCGACAGGTAGATGCCCACCAGTGCCTGCGGCGTAAAGCCATAGGCAGTTTCCTCCCGTGCTTCGCGGGCGCAGGCATGTGCCAGCGATTCGCCGCAGTCCAGATGGCCAGCGGGGTTGTTCAGGCGCAATCCGTGTTCGGTGTGCTCTTCAACGAGCAGGAATTGCCCGTTTCGCTCTATCACTGCGGCGACAGTGACGTTTGGTTTCCAGCGTGTGTCCATGGGCAATTATGAGAGGGTTGGCAAAACAATTGGCCCATTGCGACCCGATCGGCTTTCTCGGCATCTATAACGGGTACAAATTCAGTTAAGCTTTCAGGTGGCTTACGTCCCCCAACCCCTCCATGGTGTGGCGGGACTTTGGAATTCTGCAATCACTTGTCGAGGAGTCGCTTCATGGTATCGGGTGTATCTACAGGAACGGCACAGCGCATCGGCGTGCCGCGTGAGATTTTTCCGGGTGAAAAGCGTGTGGCGACTGTCCCGGATGCGGTGGAAAAGCTGATCAAGCTGGGTTTCAAGGTTGTGGTGGAGTCGGGTGCCGGTGTGTTGGCCAACTGCGACGACGACGCCTACCGTGCCGCTGGCGCAGACATCATTGAAGGGGCTGCCAACTTGTGGGCTGCGTCGGACATCGTGTTCAAGGTGCGTGGCCCGACCGCCGAAGAGGTGGCGTTGATGCATGCAGGGCAAACCCTCATCAGCTTCGTCTGGCCGGCGCAAAACCCCGAGCTGATGCAGCAACTTGCGGCCCAAAAGGTGACTGTGCTGGCGATTGATGCGCTGCCACGCACGCTGAGCCGTGCCCAGAAGATGGACGCGCTGACCTCGATGGCGGGTGTTTCCGGTTACCGGGCGGTCATTGAGGCGGCCAATGCGTTTGGGCGTTTCTTCAATGGCCAGATCACGGCCGCAGGCAAAGTGCCCCCCGCCAAAGTATTCATTGCCGGTGCCGGAGTGGCGGGGCTGGCTGCCATTGGCACAGCGGCCAGCCTGGGTGCCATCGTGCGGGCGAATGACACCCGCGCCGAGGTGGCCGACCAAGTGACGTCCCTAGGCGGCGAGTTTGTCAAGGTGGACTATGAGGAAGAAGGCGGTGGCGGCGGTGGTTACGCCAAGGTCATGAGCGAGGGCTTCCAGCGGGCCCAACGCGAAATGTATGCCAAGCAAGCCCGGGAGGTGGACGTCATCATCACCACCGCGTTGATCCCCGGCAAGCCTGCGCCCAAGCTCATCACTGCCGAGATGGTCAAGAGCATGAAACCGGGCAGCGTGATCGTGGACATGGCCGCTGAGCAGGGGGGCAACTGCGAACTGACCGAGCCCGGCCAGGCGGTTGTTAAGCATGGGGTGACCATCGTGGGCTACACCGATCTGGCCTCGCGCCTGTCCAAGCAGTCGTCCACGCTGTACGCCACCAACCTGTTTCGCCTGACCGAGGAGCTTTGCAAAACCAAGGATGGCGTGATCAATGTCAACATGGAGGACGACGCCATTCGCGGCCTGACAGTGGTCAAGGACGGCACCATCACCTGGCCGGCACCCGCGCCCAAGCAGCCAGCCGCCGCACCGGCCGTTGCCGCCAAGCCCGCCGCCGCACCGGTAGCCAAGAAGGGGGGGCACGGGCACGGAACTGCCAGTGAACCCATGGCCGGCAATAAGTTGGCCATTTTGTTTGGGGTGGCGGCGGCCCTGTTCTGGTTTGTCGGTGCCAACGCGCCTGCGGCGTTTCTGGGGCACTTCACGGTGTTTGTGCTGGCCTGCTTTGTGGGATACATGGTGGTCTGGAACGTCAAGCCGGCATTGCACACGCCGCTGATGAGCGTGACCAACGCCATTAGCAGCATCATCGCCATCGGGGCATTGGTGCAGATCGCCCCTCCTCTGGTGGATGTGGTGAACCGCCCCGATGGCTGGATCCGTGGCCTGGCGGCGGCTGGCATTGTGCTGACGGCCATCAATATGTTTGGCGGCTTTGCCGTGACCCAGCGCATGCTGGCCATGTTCCGCAAATAAGAAGAAAGAAGCAAACCCATGTCTACCAGTCTGGCAACAGTCTCCTATATCGGCGCGACCATTCTTTTTATTCTGAGCCTGGGCGGTCTGTCCAATCAGGAAACGGCCCGCCGCGGAAACCTCTACGGCATGATCGGCATGGCCATTGCGGTGGTGGCCACGGTGTTTGGCCCCCAAGTCACCAGTGCCGGGTATGCCTGGATCATTGGTGCCATGCTGGTTGGCGGTGCCATTGGCCTGTACGCCGCACGCACTGTGCAAATGACGCAAATGCCCGAACTGGTGGCGTTGATGCACAGCATGGTGGGTCTGGCCGCGATGCTGGTCGGCTACGCCACTTTCATCGACCCCGCCTCTTCCTTTCATTTGATCGATGGGAAGAACATACCGCTGTCGCACGCCGAAGAGGCCATCCACAAGATGGAAATCTATATCGGTGTGTTGATCGGTGCGGTTACCCTCTCCGGCTCTGTCATTGCCTTTGGCAAGCTGTCGGGCCGCATTGGTGGCAACCCGATGCTGCTTCCCGGTCGGCACTGGTTGAACCTGGTGGGCCTGCTGGTGGTGATTTATTTCGGCAGTGTGTTCCTCAGCGCGCACACTATCAGCGAGGCCCTGACGCCGGTGATCGTGATGACGGTGATCGCTTTGCTGTTCGGCATTCACATGGTGATGGCCATTGGCGGTGCCGACATGCCGGTGGTGGTGTCCATGCTCAACAGCTATTCGGGCTGGGCTGCGG
>CAZDDK010000301.1:0-3419 GCA_964504185.1 uncultured Rhodoferax sp.
CAGGCGCACGCTGGTGGCGTGGATGGACAGCTCGCCGGTCTTGGTCTTGAAGACCTTGCCCTCGGCGGCGACGATGTCGCCCAGGTCCCAGTGCTTGAACGCGGCATACAGGTCTGCGCCCACGTCCTCGCCCTTGACATAAACCTGGATGCGCCCGCCGCTGGGGCCAAAGGAGGCGTCCTGCAGGGTGCAGAAGCTGGCCTTGCCCATGACGCGCTTGAGCATCATGCGCCCGGCCACCTTGGCAGTGACGCCCATGCCTTCCAGGACCTCGGTGGCATGCGGGTCGTATTCGGCAAACAGATCCTCGGCCTTGTGGCTGGGTTTGAAGTCGTTGGGGAAGGCTACACCATGGCCCTCGGCCTGGCGCTGGCGAATGGCCTTGAGCTTCTCCCGGCGTTCGAGAATCAGCTGGTTTTCGTCCTGGGGTGCGGGGGCTTGGGTGTCAGACATGAAGGGGCGCAAGGTGAGGTCAGAACCCTCGATTCTAAGAGGTCGATGCGGATATGATGCACTCGCTCTTTCCATTGGACACCATGCTCTACCAAATCACCTCGCTTTTGCTGGAAGTGGCTGCCGGGCTAGTGGCTGGCACCTGCCTGTTGCGCCTGTACATGCAGTACCAGCGCATTCCCATGTCCACCCGCTCCGGCAACCCGCTGGCGCGCTTTATTTTTGCGCTGACTGACTGGCTGGTGCTCCCGCTGCGCCGCGTCGTGCCAGCGGTGGGGCGCATGGACACGGCCAGCCTGCTGGGCGCGTTTTTGGTGCAGCTGGCGCAGTTTGTGATTCTTTGGGCCCTCTCCGGCATGGGTGCCAGCGTGGTGAGCATTGCGGTGTTGGCGGCCTTTGGTGTGGTGCGACTGGCCATTTCCGGTCTGACCGGCCTGGTCATCGTCTATGCCATTTTGTCGTGGGTGCAAACCCAATCGGTCATGGCCGACTTTCTGGAGCGCCTGGTGTTGCCGCTGCTGATGCCCATTCGCCGTGTCGTGCCGCTGGTGGGCGGCATCGACCTGTCGCCGCTGGTGCTGCTGCTGATTCTGCAGGTGGCGGGGATTGTGCTGGGCAACGTGCAGGCGGCAGTGCTGTTTGCTATCTGATCAAATGACCGCGTCGGCCGGTTGTCTTTGCAACATGGCCAGTGAATTGGCGACCGTTTTGCGCAACTCACGGCGGTCGCAGATCAAATCCACCGCACCCTTGGTCTGCAGGAATTCCGAGCGCTGGAAGCCTTCCGGCAGCGTTACCCGCACCGTGGATTCAATCACGCGGGGTCCGGCGAAACCGATCAGCGCCTTGGGTTCGGCCATCACGATGTCACCCAGGAACGCAAAGCCGGCGCTCACACCACCCATGGTCGGGTCGGTCAGCACGCTGATGTAGGGCAGGCCCTTTTTCGCCAGGTGCGTCAGTGCCGCATTGGTTTTGGCCATTTGCATCAGGGAGAGCAAACCTTCCTGCATGCGCGCACCGCCCGTGGCGGTGAAGCATACGAACGGCACCTTTTGCTCGATGGCGGTTTCCACGCCGCGCACAAAGCGCTCGCCCACCACGGAGCCCATGCTGCCACCCATGAAATCGAACTCAAAGCACGCGGCAACGAGGCTAATGCCCATGACGGCACCCCCCATGACCACCAGCGCGTCGGTCTCGCCGGTGTTCTCCAGGGCCTCTTTCAGTCGCTCGGGGGACTTGCGTCTGTCATTGAACTTCAGCGGGTCCACCGGCAGGATTTCCTGCCCGATCTCGAACCGGCCTTCGTTGTCCAGAAAAGCGTTGAGACGGGCCCGCGCTCCAATGCGGTGGTGGTGGCTGCAGCTGGGGCAGACGTTCTGGTTTTGTTCCAGGTCAGTCTTGTACAACACGGTTTCACAGCTGGGGCACTTGACCCACAGACCCTCCGGAACGCTGCGGCGGTCAGCCGGGTCGGTTTGTTGAATTTTGGGGGGAAGCAGTTTTTCAAGCCAACTCATATGCGGTCTCCAGTGCGTTGTCCGTGCGTGCATTCAACAGAATGGCGGATTATCCGATATTGGCGAGGCGGGGGGGGGGGGAGACCGAGGCTGCGCTGTTCGGAAGCGCCGAAGGGTGGCATGGAACGCAGCCTTGGGTGTTTTGGGGCAACGTAGAAGTCACCGGCGCTGCGCGGCTTTATTGCGCAGTGTCCAGCGACCGAAGGGAGCGATGTCGAGCGCCGGGTTAGAACGCATTTGCGACCTTCGAGGCAAGGTCAAGTACCGTGCCCCAATTAGAAGCGATGGCGACAAGGCCGGACATAACCGTGACAACGGGTGCAAACTGCTTTACGGCATCAATTACCCGTGCCAAACCAAGTGCAGGGGGAACAAGCACTTCGTGAAGGTCTTCCGATGCCAGCGGACCGTCGCTTAGGTATTTGAGATCATCCTGCGGGATCGTCCAGCCGCCCTGCAAGGCGTACTTCTTGGGGAATCCCTTTATTGGAATATTGTCGCCGTCAATTGGGTTGCTAAAGCACCTCGCATCCGGTTCCGCCTGCTGGTGTCGAAGCCAGACATAGAACTCCCAAACGGTATTTCTGTCCCGCCAAAAAAATTGCCGAATTGAGTCGATTCCTGAGAGCTCTCTCCTTCGAATCTCTCTAGTTTTGAAGTTCAGATACCATCGCGCACCGACTGATTTCAGAGCGAGGTCTCTACGACGAATGAGATCGGGTGTCAGGGTCACAGAGTTCTAACGTCGGTCAAGCCGCAGCGCGCTTTCGCGCTGTTGCACTTGGACGACCAGTTAAATTTCGCTCCACTTCCATGCGAAGCGCTGCGTTGATTCGAGACTGATAGCCAGCCCCTTTCGACTTGAAGAACTCCAAAATGTCCGCATCCAAACGAACAGAGGTGAGCACTTTCGTGGGAGCGGCCTGGGGACCACGTCCGCGCCTGAGAACTGGCGCACCCAGCATGTCCTCTGTCCACGCAGGATTGTCCGGGTCGTTAACCTTAGCCGAGGTTTTCTTTGGCAACTTGGCGGTAGTAGCGAGCTTCATGCTTTTCTGCCTTTCGCAGCGATATCACGTGAGGCCCTTTCGGACGCTCGGTGTAAACCATCACAACCACATCTGACTCCAGAAGACCGAAACAGACCAAGCGCTCTTCGCCGTAGTCTTGCCGTTTGTCCTCGCGGGTCACCGTGAAGTGGTCCCAGATTGCATCGCATCCAACGAAGTCAAGCCTATGATTCTTGATGTTCAGCTTACGCTTTGGTTCGTCCCATGTGAGCATGCTTAATTGTATCTACAAAATACTAAAATGCAAGGTGAAACTTAAAGTAATGTGGATCGCAATCCCTTGCGGGATATTCTGGTTAAGAGCATGGTGAAATAGGCTGCTACCCCACTGTACCGGATTCTCTTCGCGCGCCGGGTCGAAGCGGCGCACACA
>CAZDDK010000302.1:0-3404 GCA_964504185.1 uncultured Rhodoferax sp.
GCCTTCGCGGCCCGCGTCGCAGGCGTTGATCAGTTGGCCCACGTCCTTGCGCTTGGCCAGTTTGACCACGGCATTCAGGCGCGTCTTGGTCTTGTCCACCGGCTTCAGGTCAAAGTGTGGGGGAATGACGGGCAGGTTGGCAAAGCTCCATTTGCCACGCTTGACGTCGAACTCCTCCGGGGCCTGAATCTCCACCAGGTGACCCACGGCACTGGAGACGACATAGGTGTCGCTCTCAAAGTACTCGTCGTGCTTTTCAAACTTGCCCGCCAGCGGCGTCAGTGCCCGCACGATGTCCTGGGCAACGGAAGGCTTCTCGGCAATGACCAAGGTTTTTGCGGCAACTACATTTTTCATCTGTCTACAATCCAGTTCTCGCGTGCGCGCACGCCCAGGCACACGCGGGCGCGCTCACACATGCATGCGGGCGCGCTCCCATGCGCGCCCATACGATTCACCATACCAAATTTTTGCGCCGTGGCCAAAAAACCCGAGATTTCCGCAGTACCGGCGTCCAGCCGGCGCATCCAGACCCGGCGTTCCGGGGTGCATGGCAAGGGGGTGTTTGCCGTGCAGGATATTGCCGAGGGCGAGACCATCATCGAGTACGTGGGCGAAGTCATCAGTTGGGCGCAGGCCCAGGCGCGCCACCCGCACGATCCTGCCGACCCCAACCACACGTTCTATTTCCATATCGACGAGAACCGGGTGATTGACGCCAAGGTGGGTGGCAATTCCTCGCGCTGGATCAACCACTCGTGCGACGCCAATTGCGAGGCCGACGAGGTCGATGGCCGGATCTTTATCAAGGCCCTGCGCAACATCCCCGCCGGTGAAGAGCTCAACTACGATTACGGGCTCATCATCGACGAGCGCTATACCAAGAAGCTCAAGGCCGAGTATCCCTGCTGGTGCGGCACCGCGAAATGTCGCGGCACGCTGCTGGCCCCCAAGCGCGGCAAACGATGAGCAGCTCCGGCGCAGACCCCCGCGCCCCCCTGCGTTGGCCAGCCGAGGCCATTTGGGAGGCAGTGTCGCCCATGCTGCCCGGATTCAGTGTCGAGATCCTCCCCGAAATCGACTCCACCAATACCGAGCTGATGCGCCGCGCGCGTGCCGGGCGGGTGGAACCCGTGTTGCTTGTGGCCGAACGGCAGTCCGCCGGGCGCGGGCGCTTGGGGCGCGATTGGGTGAGTGCCAGTGGCGGTGGAGTCTCCTCGGGGGGCGGCGACCCGCACAGTGGCGCAGCGCAGGGGCTCACGTTTTCCCTGGGCGTGGCGCTGGCCCCGGCGGATTGGTCGGGCCTGTCCCTGGTGGTGGGACTGGCCGTGGCGCAAAGCCTGCACCCCGCGCTGCAGCTCAAGTGGCCCAACGATGTGTGGCTGCAAGACCGCAAGCTGGCGGGCATTCTGATTGAAACCGCCAGCGTTGGCGAGCAACGCTATGCCGTCATTGGCGTCGGTATCAACCTCGAGGCACCGCCCGCGCAGGGCTTGCGCACCCCCCCCGCTGGTTTGCGCGAGGTGTTGCCGCAGGTCGATGCCCCTGCGGCCCTGTCCCAGGTGGCTGTGCCCCTGGTGCAGGCCATCCGGCGCTTCGAAACCGAGGGCTTCGGTCCATTGCGCCAGGCCTATCACCTGCGCGATCGGCTGTATGGCTGCGAAGTGGTGTGCAGTGATGGTGTGTTTGGCATGGCCCGGGGCGTGGATGCCAGTGGGGCCTTGCTGGTGCATACTGAAAATGGCCTGAAAAAGATCACCAGTTCCGAGGTCAGCGTGCGGCCCCGGCCCGGCTGAGTCGTCCCTTCATTGATGTTTGACCACCCATGCGCCTGCTCGTTCTGTTTCTGATTTTGGCCAATGGCCTGTACTTTGCCTGGAGTGACGGCTGGCTGCGTGCCTATGGTTTTGCACCGGCACCCCAAAGTGAACCGCAGCGCATGGCGCAACAAATTCGGCCCGAGGCCTTGCGGGTGCTGACCCCTTCCGAATTTCGACGGGTAGAGGCCCAGGCACAGGCCGACCTGGTGCCCAAGGAGTGCCTGCAGGCCGGGCCCTTTGATGATGCGCAGGTCGCCGTTTTGGGCCGCGCGCTGGAATCTGCGCTGCCTGTGGGCAGTTGGCAGTGGGTTGCGGTGACGGTGGCACCGCGCTGGATTGTGTACATGGGCAAGTTCGCCAATGCCGATGCGTTGACCAAGAAGCGCGGCGAACTCACCGCGATGAACCTCGCACCCCAGACCCTGAACAACCCGGACCTGGAGCCGGGCCTGTCCCTGGGAGGTTTCGAGTCCCAGGCCGCTGCCACGGCTGAGTTGTCGCGGTTGGCCAACCAGCGGGGTATTCGCACCGCCAAAGTGGTGCTGGAGCGCCAGGGGGGCCAGCAAAGCCAGCTCAAGCTCCCCGCCCTGAGCGCCGAGCAAAAGGGGCGGCTGAACGATGTCCGTCCCGCCTTGGGCGGGCGCTCCTTGCACGCCTGCGGGTAACGCAGGTGCGGCCCCCAGGGTGGGCGCGCTATTCGGCCTGGGTGAACCGCACCGTGAAGCAGGTGCCCGGCGGGTTTTGTCCGGGGCGACTGTCTTCGACGGTGATGCTGGCGTGGTGCTGGCGCGCAATTTCCAGCACGATGGGCAGGCCCAGGCCAGAGCCATCGGCCTCGGTGCCCAGCACCCGGTAGAAGGGCTGGAACACCAGTTCCCGCTCGGCTGCCGGAATGCCCGGCCCTGAGTCTTCCACCTGCAGCACCAAAACCTTGCTGAACGGGTCTTTCAGCACGCGCGCCGTGATCATGCCGGGCTTGTCGGCCCTGGATGGCGTGTAGTTGATGGCGTTGTCCATCAGGTTGCGCACCATTTCCTTGAGCAGGGTGGGGTTGCCCATCAGGGTCACGTCCTCGCTGCCGGGTTCGGAGCCTTCGTAGCCCACGTCAATGTGCTTGTCCATGGCGCGGGGCACGCAGTCGCGGATCACGTCCATGGTCAGGCGCACCAGGTCGCAGGGCTGCTGGCTCATGGCCGCCCCGCTGCTTTCGGCCCGGGCCAGTGCCAGCAACTGGTTGACCGTGTGGGTGGCGCGGATGCTGGAGCGGCCAATCTGGCGCAGCGACTGCTTCAGGTCTTCGGCATTGGCACCCTCGCGCTGGGCCAGGTCGGCCTGCATGCGCAGGCCCGCCAGCGGTGTTTTCAGTTGGTGGGCGGCATCGGCCAGAAAGCGCTTTTGCGTAGCGATGGAGTCCTTGAGCCGCTCCAGCAGGTCGTTCACCGAGGACACCAGCGGTGCCACCTCCAGCGGCACGGCCTGCGCGTCCAGCGGGCTCAGGTCGTCGGGGCTGCGGGCGCGGATGCGTTCTTCCAGGTGGTTGAGCGGCTTGATGGCCTGCACCAGCGCCAGCCACACCAGCAGCAC
>CAZDDK010000303.1:0-1349 GCA_964504185.1 uncultured Rhodoferax sp.
AAAAAAAGCCCACTGCGCGAGCAGTGGGCTAAACCCTATGAGAACCCTACTGACTTAAAACTTGTAATTCAACCCAAACAAATAGGTGGTACCGAACTTCATGTACTCCAGCGGATGATCCGGCGCATCGGCGTAGGTGCTATAAGGCGAATCGGTCAGGTTGTTGACCTGCAACACCAGACCCAGGCCCTTCATGCTGCCTTCGTTGAAGTTGTAGCCCACCTGGAAGTCCACCACCTTCTCGCCATTGACCCAGCGCAGGCTGCGGTCGCCGGCAAAGTTGCCGATTTCACCGATGAACTCGGAGCGATGGCGCTGGCTGATGCGGGTGGACCAGCCGCCCTTTTCGTAGTACACGGTCAGGTTGGACACGTTCTTGGACAGGCCCGGCAGCGGGGTATCGGTGCCTACGGTGGAGCTGTTGAAGCCGTTGGTGGGCACGCGGATGGCGCTGTCGTTGTACGAGGTGCTGGCCGAGATGCCAAAGCCGTCCAGTGCGGGCGACAACATGCTCAGCGGCAGCGAGGCCGACAGCTCGATGCCGCGCATGGTGCCGCCGTTGCCGTTGTACGGTGCCGTGTACTGGCCCTGGTTGGTGATGGCGATGGTGCCTGGCGTGAACTTCGAGAAGTCCATCGTGCGGCTTTCTTCGTAGATGTAGCTCTTCAGGTCCTTGAAGTAGGCGGCGGCGGCAAAGTAGGCCTTGGTGCCGAAGTACTTTTCGTAGGAAATGTCAAACGCATTGGCGCGCCAGGGGTCCAGGTTCGGGTTGCCGCCGCTGGCCGATGGCCTGCGGGTAGTGGTGTCCACATTGAACTCGAATGACGAGCGCAGCTGGTCGATGCGGGCGCGGGCAATTTGCTGGGCGGCGGCTACGCGCACGGTTTGCTGGTTCGCCAGACCAAACGCCAGGTTCATGCTGGGCAGAACGTCGGTGTAGGTTTTGCCGCCGGTGACGGGCTTGACCGCACCGCCGGAGGCGTTGTCCACGTAGGCGGAGGCAGAGGACTGGTCGGTGTTGATCACCTGCACGCCCAGGTTGCCTCGCACGTCCACCGAACCCCATTGCGATTCAATGTCGGCCTTCACGTACGAGGTGACGACCTTCTCCTTGACGTCCCAGGCGCGGCTAACCGCTCCGGGGTTGATCTCAGACGGGTTGAAGGGCTGGAAGTACTTGGCCACGACGCCAGGAACGTTCCACGACGGAATGATGCCGCTGCCCGAGAAGCCCAGGTTCACCGGTGCGTACAGCAGGTCGCTGGAGATGGTGGGCGTGCCATTGGCTTCCAGCGGGCCTTCGGGCTGGCGCTTTTGTCCCGCCTTGCGGTCGAGTCGGCGGAGGTGCA
>CAZDDK010000303.1:1359-3395 GCA_964504185.1 uncultured Rhodoferax sp.
TTTCTTGGAGCGGTCGGACAGGTTCAGCCCGAGGTCCACGCCGCTGAAGAAAGTGCCGGCGAGGGGCAACGTGCCCACCAGCTTGTAGCCGGTCAGCTCGTCTTCCACCTGGGGCTTGCGGCCGTAGCCCTGGCCATAGATGGAGTTGCCGGTGTACAGCTTGGTGGGGTCGCTGTAGTTCAGACCGCCCTTGATGGTGGGAAAGCCGCCTTGCGCCCAGTTCACCGTCAGCGTGTCCAGGGACGAGCCGTTGGGCGTGGAGGCCAGCTGGGTGTTGTTCTCCAGGTAGAGCTCGTTGCGCTTGGCCTTGGAGTAGTTCACATCGGCCAGCAGCGACCAGCCGTCAAACTTGAACTTGTTGTTCCAGCCGATGGCGTTGATGGTGTCCTCGCGGCTGTTGTACTGGCCGCGCACCAGCGGGTACACGTTGACGGCCTGCGCGCCACCCAAGACGCCATTGGCAATGGTGGGGTTGGCGTAGGTGAACGGAATGTCGGGGTTGGTGCCGTTGTAGCCGCTCAGGTTGACTTCGTACTGGTTGTTGGTGTCCACCTGCTTGAAGGTGGAGGCATAGGCGTCCAGCACGCTGGTCCAGGTCTTGGAGGGCTTGATTTCCAGCACGCCCATGAAACCGTCGCGCTTCATGTTGCCGCTCTTGGCCAGCGACTTGATACCGTCTTGCAGGTAGGTGCCGGGCGTCACGCCTGGGCGGGTGTCTTTTTTCCAGGGCTCGTAGATGCCGGTCTGGTTTTCCAGAATTGGAGAGTCCAGGTGCGCAAAGCCCAGGGCCAGGCCGACGGTGCGGTCGGCAAACTGGTCGATGTAGCTGACGCTGAACCGGTTGCCCGTGGCCTTGGTGTCGGCAATGGAACCGATGGAACGGTTCTCACCCCGCAGGTTGATGGAGACGGTGCGTTCCTTGAAGTTCAGGGGGCGCACGGTTTGCATGTCCAGCGTGCCCGACAGGCCCTGGCCGACCAGGCCGGCATCGGGCGTCTTGTAGATGGTCACGCCGCTGAGCAATTCGGAGGGGTATTGGTCAAATTCCGCGCTGCGGTTGTCACCCGTGCTGACCATTTCCCGGCCGTTGAGCAAGGTGGTGGCGAAGTCGGGGGACAGACCACGCACGCTGATAGCCTGCGCCCGGCCTGCCACGCGCTGAGCCGCCAAGCCCGGCATGCGGGCGATGGATTCGGCAATGCTGACATCGGGCAGCTTGCCAATGTCTTCGGCGGAAACGGCCTCCACGATGGAGGTGGCGTTCTTCTTGACCGAAATGGCGTCTTCAATGCCTTTGCGGATACCGACGACGGTGACGGTCTTCAGGTCGGGGGTGGCGGCCTGCGCGAATGCGCTGGACGAGGTCACGATGAGCACGGCGCAGCCGGCCGCAACGGGGGCCAATTTGAAGAGGGAACTCCGCGCGCGGGGCTTCGCGGGGCGCTGAACGATGGAAGGCATTTTGATATTTCTCCTGGGTAGCTCGGGGCTGGCGAATGGTCCTTGGGGCAAACGCCCAAAGGATGCGTAAAAAGGGATGGGGTTTCCCTGTCCACACCGCTGTTTGTATCAAAACTAGATATATGCAGACATAGGGGTTACTACCAATAATCACGAATTCGAGACTTAAAACGACCATGAAATGTAAAAAATTTGTAAATTCACCACATTTCTAGGGGTTTATTGGCTGTGTTTGAGGTGTGCTGTGATCGGGTGATGTGATGAATGTAGGTAAATTACATCTTCATCAGTGTCGAATCAGGAATTTTGGGGCGTTTTTTTGTGCGGTGACATGGTGGTACGTGTTTTTTGATGATTCGCCCCCAATTTTTCAGACTTTGTTTGTTGTTTTGTTAGATGATGTGCTTAACAATTGGGCGATAAATCTGCAAATATCATAAAAATCAACGTTTTCCCTAGAAAAACCCTGCGCGAACGTGGTGTAGACTGCCTGTCGTTTTGCTACATAGTCAGTCGCGTTTTGCGACAGTGAGGAATTTTTGGCATGAATCAAGGCTATCCAAGGTTGTTGGGGG
>CAZDDK010000304.1:0-3308 GCA_964504185.1 uncultured Rhodoferax sp.
ATTTCGTCGTCGCGGCCAATCACCGGGTCGAGCTTTCCCGCTCTGGCCCGCTCGGTCAGGTCGATGCAGTACTTCTTGAGCGACTCACGCTGGTCTTCGGCATCGGCGTTGTCCACGCTCTGCCCGCCGCGCACGGCGTCGATGGCCGCTTCCAGGCTTTTGCGGGTCAGGCCGCTGGTGCGGGCGATGTTGCCCACTTCGACCTTGCTGTCAGCCAGCGCCAGCAGAAACAACTCACTGGCCACGAACTGGTCGCCGCGCTTGATGGACTCTTTCTCGGCCGCCTGCAGCAGCACGCCCATGTCGCGGTCCACCGAGATCTGCTCCTGCCCCTGAACCTGGGGTTGCTTCTTCATATAGGTCTCAGCGGCTGCCAGCAACTGGGGCACATTCACCCCGGCGCGCTGCAGCAGGGCCTTGGGGCCATCGTCCTGGCGCAGCATCGCCACCAGCACGTGGGCGGGTGTGATGTAGGCGTGGTCATTGCCCAGCGCCAGGGTCTGGGCCTCGCCCAGGGCTTCCTGGAACTTGGTGGTGAGTTTGTCGATTCGCATAGGTCAATCCTCCGGTTGCCATAGACCTTGGGTTGGCAGGGTCAATTTTCAAGAGGCCCGGCCAACCGGGTGCCTGACAAAGATCAAGCTTATGCGTTGCTGGACGCAATGCCCCAGCGTGCCAGCGCCGCGTCGTCGCTGACGCGGGCGTCCACCCAGCGCGCGCCCTCGGGGGTCTCTTCCTTCTTCCAGAACGGGGCCTGGGTCTTGAGGTAGTCCATGAGGAATTCGCAGGCCTGAAAGCTCTCACCCCGGTGCACCGAGGTCACCGCCACCAGCACGATCTGATCGCCCGGCCGCAACACGCCCACGCGGTGGATGACCCGGGCTGCGTAAATGTCGAAACGCCGTTGGGCTTCGTCAATCATGGCCTCGATGGCCTTTTCGGTCATGCCGGGGTAGTGCTCCAGTTCCATGGACTGAACCGGAGCTGAAGCGGTGTCGCGCACGGTGCCCACAAAGCTGCACACGGCACCCACCCGGTGGTCTGCGGCGCGCAGGGTAGCAAGTTCCTGCCCTACATCAAAGTCGGCTGTCTGGATACAGACCCGTGGCGGCTGGTTCATGAAAAAACTAGGCACTAGCCCGCGTAAACATTGGATATGTAGCTACTATTTTCATAGCAAACGAATCACCCCCCGGTGACCGGCGGAAAGAACGCCACTTCGCCCCCCGCTGTCAGCGGCGTGGATTCGTCGCACAGCACCTGGTTCAGCGCCACGCGCACCGCCTTGCCGCGCGCCAGCGCCTCGGCATAGGCACCGCCTCGGGCGATCAGCGCATCGCGCAGCATGCCCAGCGTGGCGGCTTCGGTAGCCACCACCTCGCCGCTCTGGCCAAGCGCCTCGCGAATGGAGGCAAAGTATTTGATTTGGACGTTCATGGTTCGCTGCTCAGGCCCACCACGGGGCAAAGTCGATGTACTGCACCGTGTCGCCCGGGGCGATGGGCTGCCCTGGGGGCACGTCCACCACGCCGTCGCCCCAGACGGCAGAGGTCAACACCCCCGAGCTCTGGTTGGCAAACAGGTCCAGCCCGACTTGGGCGTTCCGGCGCACGCGCAGGAACTCTTGGCGTTTATCGGGTCTAGCCCACGTGAAATCAGCCCGCATCGCTACTCTTTTAGGAGCAACATCAGTCTGGCCCTGCAAGCGCAACAGGAAGGGCCGCACCAGCAGCAAAAAGGTGATGAAGCTCGACACCGGATTGCCCGGCAGGCCCATGAAGTGCGTATCCCCCACCAGCCCATAGGCAAAGGGTTTGCCCGGTTTGATGGCAATGCTCCACAGGTCCAGACTACCCAGTTGCTCCACGGCGGGCTTGATGTGGTCTTCTTCGCCCACCGACACGCCACCGCTGGTCAGGATCAGGTCATGCCCTTGGGCCGCGTCACGCAAGGCGGCCACGGTAGCCGCGCGGTCATCCGGGACGATGCCGAAGTCGGTGACCGTGCAGCCCAGGCGGCGCAGCAGTGCAACCAAAAAGAAACGGTTGGAGTTGTAGATGGTGCCGGGGCGCATGTTTTGCGGGGCCACGGTGCCGGGCATGACCAGCTCATCACCGGTAGAAAACAACGCCACCCGCGGGCGGCGGCTCACCAGCACCCGGTCCAGGCCCAAACTGGCCAGTAGCCCCTGTGAAGCGGGCGTGATGCGCTCGCCTTTTTGTAGCACGCAGGCACCCCGGGCAATGTCTTCGCCACTGCGCCGGATGTTCTGGCCGGCCTTGGGGCGCACGTTGATGCGCACGCCGCCCTCGCAGGCGTTGACGACCGAGCAGTCTTCCTGCATCACCACGGCATCCGCCCCTTGGGGCAGCGGTGCACCGGTAAAGATTCGCGCGGCCGTCAGCGGCTGCAGGGGCTTGCCCACCTCGCCTGCCGCGATGCGCTGCACCACCGGCAGCACGCTTTCGTTGTCCGGCACATCCCGGCAGCGCACGGCGTAGCCGTCCATGGCGCTGTTGTCCTGCGGGGGCACCTGCAGTGCGCTGATGACGTCTTGCGCCAGCACGCGGCCATCGGCGTCCAGGGTGGCCACTTCCTCCGTGGGTAAGCCGTCTTCGGCCGCAGTGAACAACGATTCCAGCGCCTGCGCCAGCGGCATGAGCGCCGCGCGCCGGGGGGCCAGGGGGTTGGGCGCGCTCAGGGGGGCGTCGGCATTCATGGGGAGCATCAGGCGGCGCAGGTCTGGGCAATCAGGGCCTTGATGGCGGCCACGTCGGCCTCCATCACCTGCACGCGCTTCGGTAAGGACTCGATCCCGGCAAACTTGGCCGGGCGATCCGGTTCGCGGCCCAGGGCTTCCTGGATGGTGGCGGCAAACTTGATGGGCAAGGCCGTTTCCAGCACCAGCATGGGGGTGCCGCTCTGCAGTTGGGTGCGGGCCACCTTGACGCCGTCGGCGGTGTGGGTGTCGATCATCACACCGTGGCGCTCCCAGCAGTCGCGGATGGTGGCCAGGCGATCGGCATGCGTGCTCTTGCCGCTGACAAAGCCGTAGCGCGCGGCCGCCTGGGCAAAGGCCGGGTCGGCACTGAGGTCAAACTGGCCGTTTTGCGCCAATTGCGGGCCAAACAGGTCCGCCAACCGGGCGCTGTCGCGGCCCAGCAGATCGAACACAAAGCGCTCGAAGTTGCTGGCCTTGGAGATGTCCATGGACGGACTGGACGTCTCGTGCGTGTCGGCACTGCCGCGCACGCGGTAGATGCCGGTGCGGAAGAATTCGTCCAGCACGTCGTTTTCGTTGGTGGCCA
>CAZDDK010000305.1:0-3283 GCA_964504185.1 uncultured Rhodoferax sp.
CCAACAACACCGGTGGCGGCCAGCCCGTGTCCATGGCCAACATCCGCGCCTACGCCGCGCTGCTCAAGAAGTACGGCAAGCCCTTCATCATGGACGTGTGTCGCTTCTCGGAGAACGCCATGTTCATCAAGATGCGTGAACCCGGTTACGAAAACACGCCCATCCGCGACATCGTCAAGGAAATGTTCTCGTATGCCGACGGTGCCACCATGAGCGCCAAGAAGGACGGCATGGTCAACATCGGCGGCTTCATCGTGCTGCGCAGCGAGGAATGGCTCGACGCCGTGCGCAACGGCTTGATCATGATGGAAGGCTTTCCCACCTACGGCGGCATGGCCGGGCGCGACCTGGAAGCCCTGGCCGTGGGGCTGGAAGAAGGCATGGAGGAAGACTACCTGCGCTACCGCCTGCGCACCGCCGAGTACCTGGGCGAGCGCCTGGACGCTGCGGGCGTGGGCTTTGTGCGCCCCACCGGCGGCCACGCGGTCTACATCGACGCCAAGACCGTGCTGCCCAACATGCCCATCGAGCATTACCCAGCCTGGGCGCTGTGCAACGCGCTGTACCTGGAAGGCGGCATTCGGGGGGTGGAAATTGGTTCGGTGATGTTCGGCAAGCGGCTGGACAGTGGCGTGGAGACCTTCCACAGCATGGAACTGGTGCGCCTGGCTTTTCCCCGGCGCATGTACACGCAAAGCCATTTCGACTACGCCGCCGAGGTGATTGCCGAGGTGAAGGAGAAGGCCGCCAGCATCCGGGGCGTGAAGATCACCAAGCAGCCCAAGTTCCTGCGCCACTTTACCTGCGAGTGCGCCTGGGTGTAGTGCCAGTGGCGCGATGCCCGAACGGCAAGCACAAGGTAAAGTGAATGCGTCCATGCCGGGCATACCGCCCGGCACTTGTAGAATTTGGCGATCTACATCTTCCAGGTGGTTTTTCATGTCCTTTAGCTCCGTCCGCCAGGCACTTGCCGCCCTCCTCGTTGCCGTGCTGGTGTCTGCCTGTGGCGGCAGCGGCAGTTCAGCCCCCGCGCCCGTCGGCGGCATCACAGTCAAGCCGGGTGACGGCACGGCCACCGTGACCTGGACCATGGACCCCAATGTGAAGTATTGGGTGTTCTACGCGCCCTCCACCAGCATTTCCACGAGCGACTGGACCACCAAGCTGGGCAGCGTGGCGGTCATGAATGTGACCTCCCCCTATGTCGTCAGCGGACTGGCCAATGGGTATACCTATTCGTTCACCGTCAATGGCCGCACGGGCGATGGCCCTGGCGGTCCCGGCAGCCCATCGGTTTCCATCGTCCCGCGTCCCGCCGGGGAGACCTGGTCGGCCCCCGTGGCACTGGGCAGCAATACACTGCGCAGCATCACCTATGGCACCAGTTCTGCCGACTCGCTGGGCTACTACCTGGCAGTGGGTGACGCGGGTGCGGCCTTCAAAAGCACGACGGGCCTGGGCTTCAGCGCCGTGGCCATGCCATCGACCGCCCCTCTGCACGCTGTCACCTACACGCTGAGCAAGTTCATCGCCGTGGGTGCGGGCGGCACCATCGTCTACAGCCCGGACCTTGCCACCTGGGTGACCACGCCATCGGGCTCCACACAGAACCTTAACGCCGTTGCCAGCAATGGCGCGCTGGCGGTGGCAGTGGGCAACGCGGGCACCGCGCTGCGTTCGGCGGACGGCATCACCTGGACGGCCATCACGCTGCCAACCACCCAGAATCTGTACGGCATCAGTTACTCCACTGCCGGAGTCTGGACGGCGGTTGGGGCGGGCGGCACCCTGCTCAGCAGTGCCGATGGCCTCACCTGGGTCGCTGTCGCATCGGGCACCACGGCGGACTTGTACGCTGTGGCGGTACAGGTGTACACCTCCTACACCTACGTCGCCGTGGGTGCCAATGGCACCATCATCCGCAGCACCGATGGTGGCGCAACCTGGGCCGCACAGACCTCCCCCACCACTGCCAACCTGCTGGCAGTCAGTCCCACCACCAGCCAGTTTCTGGCCACCGGAGTGGATGGCACCGTGCTCACCAGCCCGACCGGCGTCACCTGGACCCGCCGCACCAGCAGCACCAGTGCCAGCCTGAATGGCGTCATTGGCGGTCTGGCCCAGTATGTGGCGGTCGGCCAGGGTGGCATTACCGTCAACTCACAATAGACCACTCCGCTCATCTCCATGAACCGCGACAAGCCCCCGGTTGGCAGCACCACACAGGTGCCTGGTGCCCGGTTTCGGCCCCATGGGCGAGTCGATATGTGGATGGAAGACGATGTGCTGCAGTACGAGGCCACCGGCCCCTTCAATGTGGAGGTGGTCGATTGCCTGGCCATCACCCAACGGGACTATTTGTTGTCGCTGACCATCGAAGGCCCCTGGGCCAGCATTGGCATCTTGCGCAACAGCGCCATGATGACACCCGAAGGGCTCCAGCGTTACAGGGAATTGATGCAAAGCGCCAAGCCCGCGCATATGGAGCCGGTCGCGACGGCCTTTGTGCTGGGGCCGGAGATTGAGGGTGGCAGGATCATGCGGCCCCATTTTGAGCGGATCTATGCGCTGATCCAGCGGCCATTTCGCGTCTTCGACACCATGGAGGAAGCCCAGCAGTGGGTGCGCTCCATGGTCCAGGCCCACCGCCGCGACAGCGGCAGGCCGGGCGGTTCGCCCTAGCGGGCGCGGCGGGCTTTTACGGCCTGCGCCAAAACCTCCAGCGCGGCGACGGAGTCATCCCAGCCCAGGCACGCATCGGTAATGCTCTTGCCGTATTCCAGCTTGCCGGAATCGTCCTTGCCGGGTGTGAATTTCTGCGCACCGGCTGCCAGATGGCTTTCCACCATGACGCCAAACACGCTGGTGGAGCCAGCGGCGATCTGGCTGGCAATGTCCCGGGCCACGTCCACCTGCTTTTCGTGCTGTTTGCTGCTATTGGCGTGGCTGCAGTCCACCATCAGCGTCGCGGGCAGCTTGGCCTTTTCCAGTTCCTTGCAGGCAGCGGCCACGCTGGCGGCATCAAAATTGGGGGCCTTGCCGCCCCGCAGGATGACGTGGCAGTCCTTGTTGCCGTTGGTTTGCACGATCGCCACCTGGCCATTTTTGTGAACCGACAGGAAGTGGTGTCCCCCGGCTGCCGCCTGGATGGCGTCGGTCGCGATCTTGATGTTTCCATCGGTCCCATTCTTGAAGCCGATCGGGGCCGACAGGCCGGAAGCCAGTTCGCGGTGCACCTGGCTCTCGGTGGTGCGCGCGCCAATGGCGCCCCAGGCAATCAGGT
>CAZDDK010000306.1:0-3269 GCA_964504185.1 uncultured Rhodoferax sp.
CAGTCAAGATCAGCTTACGAAGCACGGTCGATTCCATTGTGGCGTGGTGCAGCTGTGTTGGGGTCAGGTTCAAACGATGCACCCGGCGGCAACTCAACGCCAGACGGGACGGGGGTTTGTGAGTCATTCCACATGTCATGCGGGCGATTGGCGTGGCGCAGGAACCGGTTGCGCGGCTCATGGCGTGGCAGATAACGTGATAGTTCAGTCAAGGCGGTTTCATAAACCCCGCGTTTGAACTCGACCACGGCGTCCAGTGGCACCCAGTAGTCGTTCCATCGCCAGGCGTCAAACTCCGGATGGTCGGTGGCACGCAGGTTGAGATCCCAGTCGTGACCGATCAATTTGAGCAAGAACCAGATTTGTTTCTGGCCCTTGTAGTGGCCGCGCGCGTCGCGGCGGATATAACGGTCCGGCACCTCGTAGCGCAACCAGTCTCGGGTGCGGGCAACAATACAAACGTGCTCCGGGTGGAGCCCCACTT
Organism: uncultured Rhodoferax sp.; assembly: GCA_964504185.1. Taxonomy (GTDB): domain Bacteria; phylum Pseudomonadota; class Gammaproteobacteria; order Burkholderiales; family Burkholderiaceae_C; genus Allorhodoferax. The sequence goes on from CAZDDK010000306.1 coordinate 485, forward strand.
CCTCGTGCAGTTCACGGATCATGGCTTGCTCGGGAGTTTCTCCCCGGTCAATGCCACCCTGTGGAAACTGCCACGAGTGGGTACGAATGCGCTTGCCCCAAAATACCTGATTTTTCTGGTTGAGCAGGATGATGCCGACGTTGGGCCGAAAGCCGTCCCGGTCAAGCATAATCAAACCCCAATTTTTAAACTGCGTCCATTATGCACAGCAAACGGCGTGCATCAAGTAGCGAAGTCCCCAGAAGTTCTGCGAGTTACCCATGAAAGCAACCCAATTCCTCATTTCCACCCTCAAAGAGGCACCGACCGACGCCGAGGTGGCCAGCCACAAGCTGATGATGCGCGCCGGCATGATCAAAAAGCTGGGAGCCGGCATCTACACCTACATGCCGATGGGGTTGCGGGTGATCCGCAAGGTGGAGGCCATTGTGCGCGAGGAGATGAACCGCGCCGGTTCGGTGGAGCTGACCATGCCGGTGATCCAGCCCGCCGAGCTGTGGCAGGAGACCGGCCGCTTCACCACCAATGGCCCCGAGCTATTGCGTATCAAGGACCGCCACGATCGCGACTATGTGGTGCAGCCCACCAGCGAGGAAGTGATCACTGACATTGCCCGCCAGGAAATCAAGAGCTACAAACAGTTGCCCAAGAACCTGTACCAGATTCAGACCAAGTTCCGCGACGAGCGCCGTCCGCGCTTTGGCCTGATGCGCGGGCGTGAGTTCATCATGAAGGACGCCTACAGCTTTGACCGTGACCAGGACAGCGCCAAGGCCAGTTACCAGGTCATGGCCGGTGCCTACCGCAAAATCTTTGACCGCTTCGGCCTGCGCTACCGCGCCGTGGCGGCCGACAGCGGTGCCATTGGCGGCGACTTGAGCGAGGAATTCCAGGTCATCGCCGCCACGGGCGAAGATGCCATCATCTATTGCCCGACCAGCGACTACGCTGCCAACATCGAAAAGGCCGAGGCACTCGCGCCCACCGCGTCGCGCGCCGCCGCTACCCAGGTGCTGACCAAGATCCCCACGCCAGGCAAGAGCACCTGTGAGGACGTAGCGGCCCTGCTGAATGTGCCGCTGTCGACCACGGTCAAGTCCTTGGTGCTGGCCACCGATACGCTGGACGATCAAGGCGTGGTCACCAAGACCCAGGTCTGGCTGCTGTTGGTGCGCGGCGACCACGACATGAATGAGGTCAAGGTCGGCAAGCTGCCCGATCTGGCCAACTTCCGCTTTGCCACGGTGCCCGAGATTGAAGAGCACTTTGGGTGCAAGCCCGGTTACCTGGGCCCTATCGGCCTGAAAAAGCCTTTGAAGATCGTGGCCGACCGCGACGTGGCAGTGATGGCTGACTGGATTTGCGGAGCCAACGCAGAAGACTTTCACCTGTCCGGCGTCAACTGGGGCTGCGACCTGCCCGAGCCGCAGCTCGTGGCCGACATCCGCAATGTGGTGGCAGGCGACCTGTCGCCGGACGGCCAGGGCGTGCTGGCGATTGAGCGCGGCATTGAGGTTGGCCACGTGTTCTACCTGGGCACCAAGTACAGCAAGGCCATGAACGCCACCTTTCTGGACGTGAACGGCAAGCCGCAACTAATGGAAATGGGCTGCTATGGCATCGGCGTCACCCGTCTGCCGGCCGCCGCCATCGAGCAAAACCACGACGACAAGGGCATCATCTGGCCGGACGCGCTGGCACCCTTCACCGTGGTGCTGTGCCCGATCAGCCCGGACCGCTTCCCCGAGGTCAAGCTTGCTGCGGACACCCTGTATGCCGAACTGCTGGCGGCCGGCGTAGACGTGATGCTGGACGACCGTTGCGAGCGTCCAGGTGCCATGTTTGCCGATTGGGAACTGATTGGCGTGCCGCACCGAGTGACCATCGGCGACCGCGCCCTCAAAGAGGGCGTGGTCGAGTACCAGCACCGCCGCGACAGTGCCGCGACCAAAGTGCCGGTGGGCGAAATCGCCGCTCTGGTGCGCGCCAAACTCGGTACATGACGGGTGACGTAACGGCGGGAATTACCCGCCGAAAATGCCTCTTGCCCGCGTTGATTGGGCTTGGTTCGCTATCGATTCAGGAGCATTCTTGGGCGGGCGGGCAAATCGAGGAACCTCTCATGGATTCTGTGCGCACGGCACTGAGCAGTGCCGTGCGCAACGCTGCGCCACCGATTCCGGAGTTTGCCGACACCGAGTCCCGTCTGCGCTATCTGCGCTGGTTGGGAACCATGAGTGAGCGGCTCAAGAAAAAGAAGACCGACCTGGAGAGCCGCAAGGAGTTTCTGCAGACCGTCTGGTATGAGGCCAAGCGGGCCGGGTTGGACGTTGCACTGGTGCTGGGTTTGATCCAGGTGGAAAGCAATTTTCGCAAGTTCGCGGTGTCGGTGGTGGGCGCGCGCGGCTATATGCAGGTCATGCCGTTCTGGACCCGTGTGATCGGGGATGGCGATGCAGGCCGCCTGTTTCATATGCAGACCAATCTGCGGTTTGGCTGCGTGATCCTGCGCCATTACCTGGACCGGGAGAAGGGCGACCTGTTTCTGGCCCTGGGCCGCTACAACGGCTCGCGGGGCAAGCCGCAGTACCCCGATGCAGTGCTCGGGGCCAGGCGCCTGTGGGAACTCGCCGACAAATAGGCGCGCCCCTACAGAGCCGTTGGGCTGTGCGTTTTGCGCAGGTAAAGGAGGAGCCCGAAGGGCGGGGGACACGGAGCAAAACGTGCTGCCCAATGGCTCCGCACGAAGACTCAGGCCGTCGAAGTTCCCAGCGCCTTCTGCAAT
>CAZDDK010000307.1:0-3225 GCA_964504185.1 uncultured Rhodoferax sp.
TGGCCGTGGGCATGCCGGCCAACGAGCGCATGGACTGGCTGGTGGAAAAAGCCACCGAGCTGGGTGTGGCCAGCATCCAGCCGCTGATGACCGAACGCAGCGTGCTGCGCCTTGCTGGCGAGCGGGCCGAGAAAAAGACCGCCCACTGGCAGAGCGTGGCCATTGCCGCCTGCGAACAGTGCGGCGGCAACCGGGTGCCGCAGGTCTGGCCGGTGCGGACCTTGGCCGCCTGGCTGCAGGCGCTGGCACCCAAGCCCCCCCACGATGCACGCTGGCTGCTGTCCCTGGCCGATGGGGCCAGCCCCCTGCGCCAGCACCTGGCCCATGGGGTGGCGCATGACACGCTGTTTCTCTCGGGTCCGGAAGGGGGGTTCAGTGCCGCCGAGGAGGTTGCCGCTGCGGCCTGGGGGTTCGCGCCCGTGACCTTGGGGCCTCGGGTGTTGCGGGCGGAGACGGCGGCGTTGACGGCTCTGGCGAGGCTTCTGGCTTGAAGAGTGCGGTTGGCAGGGTGTTTTGCTGGGGGTTTGCTTTGTAGGGGGCTTCCTCACTTTCCCCACTCTCCCCCCGCCCCTTTCCGCCCTGGCGAGGGTGGAAAGGGGCGGGGGGGATAGGGGGTGAGTTAAGGAGGGAAATCAGGGTTTCTCCGCGTCTAGGTTGGCACCCCAACTCTTGTGCGTGTGGGCATACTACAGTGCCCTCTTCATCTTTTTGCCAGGAGCTATGCCGTGATATCCGAATCCATGCGCAACACCGTCCGCGCCAAGGGACTGGGGGCTTTGATGAAGGGCGCGGGTCTGGTCACGCGCTTCATCCCGATTCCGCAACCCACGCTGTTGGTAGGCCCCGGCTCCAGTGGTCGCCTGGGCCAGGCGGTTGCCGGTTTTGGCCACCGCAAGATCCTGATCGTGACCGACAGCATCATCTCCAAGCTGGGCCTGCTCAAGGACCTGACCGACGCGCTGACCGCCGGTGGTGCGCAGTTCGTGGTGTTTGACGAGATCACGCCCGATGCGCCCATTCCCCTCATCCAAAAGGGCATCGAGTTCTTCCAGGAGCAGGACTGTGACGCCATCGTCGCCTTTGGAGGGGGCTCCAGCATGGATGCCTCCAAGGCCATCGCCGTGGCCGTGGCCAACCCCAAGCCGCTCAACCAACTCGCGGGCTACCTCAAGGGCCTGCGCACCCCCATCAAGATCTACGCCGTGCCCACCACAGCCGGCACGGGTTCCGAGGTGACCGTGGCGGCCGTCATTTCCGACCCGGTGACGCACAAGAAGCTGGTCATCGTAGACCCCCGCATGGTGCCCAAGATGGCCGCGCTGGACCCATCGCTGATGACCGGCCTGCCCCCCGCCATCACCGCCGCCACCGGCATCGACGCGCTCACGCATGCCGTGGAAGCCTTTGTCGGCAACTGGACCACGTCCTACTCCGACGGCATGGCGCTCTCCGCCGTGGGCCTGATTTTCGAGAACCTGCGCACCGCCTACCGCGACGGCACCAACCTGGCCGCGCGCGAGAAAATGGCGCTGGCCTCCACCTACGCCGGTTTTGCCTTCACCCGCGCCAACGTGGGCTATGTGCACGCCATTGCCCACCAGTTCGGGGGGCTGTACCACACGCCACACGGGCTGGCCAACGCCATCATGCTGCCCCATGTGCTGAAGTTTTCGCACCCCGCCATCATCGACCGCCTGGCCCTGCTGGCCGTGGCCGCCAAGGTGGGCACCGAGGGCGAAGACAACGCCACCCTGGCCCAGAAATTCCTGGATGCGGTCGATCAGCTCAACCTCGACCTGGGCATTCCGACCACGCTGGCAGCGCTGCGCGAGGCCGACATTCCCACACTGGCCGCCGCCGCCTGCCACGAGGCCCACACCGGTTACCCGGTGCCACGGTATCTGTCGCAGTCCGCGTGCGAAAACCTGATTCGCAAGGCCCTGGCACCCAAGGCCGCTCCCACAGGCGAAGCCCCCGCCACCAAGTCACCCGCCAAGCGCAAGCCCAGGGCGGCCACCAAGGCCTGAGACGGCGCAGTGGCAAGGCGCTTGCAGTAGAGTCACACGACATAGAACGAGGAGAAAGTCATGAAGAAGGTCGTCACGGTCACCCTGGGTTCGTCCAAGCAGGACTATGAATTCCAGACCGAGTTTTTGGGCCAGTCCTTTTCCGTGCGCCGCATGGGCGCGGACCAGGACACGGGCAAGGCCTGGGAGCTGATGCGCCGCCAGCAGGCCACGGCCGACGCCATTGGCCTGGGCGAGATCAGCGACCACTACCAGGTGGGCCTGCGCACCGTCATCAACAAGGAGACCCAGCGCCTGACCAATGTCGTCACGCGGGTGCCCGTGACCACCGGTGCCACGCTGCGCCGCCTGCTGCAGGTACGCGCCGTGCGCCACGTGCAAAAGGAGCTGGGCCACTACTTCAACAACAACCTGGTGCTGTTCCTCTCGGGCATGCGCAATTACGACATGGCGGTGGCCATGTCCGACTACACCAAGAACCTGAGCTTCGCCGATGCGCTGTTCCAGACCGGTGCACCGACCATGCTGGGCTCACTGGAGCAGCTGGAGCTGTATGCCAAGGGCAGCAAGTACATGCTGTCGGGCAAGCCAGGGCAACTGCTGGAATCCTCGCTATCCGGCATCAAAAACCGCATGGTGGCCGAGGTGGTGGCCAAGTCCCACGTCATCGTGGGCACCTTTGCCGAGATCAAGGCCGTGGGCAACGGCACCAACCTCAACGGCAAAACCCTGATCACCTCCGCAGTGGACGACGAGCGCCTGGCCTTCTTCACCAAGTGCAAGGTCAATCTGGTCATTGACGTGTCGCCCAAGCTGTTCCAGGAGGTGGTGGGCATCAACACCATCGAGGCCATGGTCCTGGCCGCGCTGGAGAAGCCGCAGGAAGAGGTGTCGGACGACGATTTCGAGGAAATCCTCGACGAGCTGCACATCACACCGCGCCTGTTGCACCCCACCGGCACGTTCCGCAACATCCGCCGCTTTGCATTCGTGATTCACCCACTGAGTCAGAACTACATCCGCAACGCATTCCCGATTCCGAAGTCCACGCCCAAATTCGTCATGGACAAGGTCGAGACCCTGGCCGCGCACATGCCGCCCATCGTCTATTGCAAGATGAACAACATCGTCTCGCCCAACGGTGCCGAAGCCGAGGGCTGGCTCATCAGCGTGGGCGGCACCCCCAAGGAAATGCTGG
>CAZDDK010000308.1:0-3210 GCA_964504185.1 uncultured Rhodoferax sp.
CATTACCCGCAAGGGCGCCACGCGCTGGCTGAATGTCGGCGTGACCGTGATCCAGCCCAGTGAAATCCTCAAGATCGCCATGCCGCTGATGCTGGCCTGGTGGTTCCAGAAGCGCGAGGGCCAGTTGCGCCCGCTGGACTTTGTGGTGGCCGCAGCGCTCTTGGGCTTGCCGGTTGCCTTGATCATCAAACAGCCAGACCTGGGCACCGCACTGCTGGTCCTGATCACCGGGGCGTCGGTCATCTTTTATGCCGGTATGAGCTGGAAGCTGGTCATTCCGCCGCTGATGCTGGGAGTCGTTGGCATTGGCCTGATCGTGGCCTTCGAGCCCGCCCTGTGCGCCGATGGGGTGCGCTGGCCGGTGTTGCACGACTACCAGCAACAGCGCATCTGCACCCTGCTGGACCCGACGCGCGACCCGCTGGGCAAGGGCTTTCACATCATCCAGGGCATGATCGCCATCGGCTCGGGCGGCGTCACCGGCATGGGCTTCATGAAGGGAACCCAGACCCACCTGGAATTCATCCCCGAGCGCACCACCGACTTCATCTTCGCCGCCTATTCCGAAGAATTCGGCCTCTTGGGCAATCTGTTTCTGGTGGGGGCGTTCGTGTTCCTGATTTTTCGCGGCCTGGCCATTGCGCTGGAGGCTCCCACGCTGTTCTCGCGTTTGCTGGCCGGTAGCGTGACCATGATTTTTTTCACCTACGCCTTCGTCAACATGGGCATGGTCAGCGGCATTCTGCCGGTGGTGGGTGTGCCCTTGCCGTTTATCAGCTACGGTGGCACCGCCATGGTGACCCTGGGGCTGGCCGTGGGCATTTTGATGGCCATTGCCAATGCCAAACGCCTGGTGCAGTCCTAGCCGCAGGACTTGCCCTGCTGCAGTTTGCGGGTGGGACGCCTAGAATCGGCCCATGATTGCTCGCGAACCCACCATTGAACGGCTGGCCATTGCCCAGCGCCTCTTGCTCACACCCTTCGGTCTGGATGAATCGCACCTGGCACGCGCCCTGCGGGAAATCAAGGCCCACCAGGTGGACGAGGCCGACCTGTATTTTCAGTACACCCGCGCCGAAGGCTGGAGCCTGGAGGAGGGCATCGTCAAGACGGGCTCCTTCTCCATTGACCAGGGTGTGGGCGTGCGCGCGGTCAGCGGGGAGAAGACCGCCTTTGCCTACTCCGACGACATCTCCGAGGCCAGTTTGCTCGACGCAGCCCGCACCGTGCGAACAATTTCCAGTGCAGCCCTCACCAAACGGACCGCAGTTGCTTCTAAAAAGATAGCGAAGTCGCGCAGCCTGTACGCCGGACTGGACCCCATTGCCACATTGGACAGCACGGCCAAGGTGGCCTTGTTGGGCCAGGTGGAGCGCTTGGCCCGCGCCAAGGACCCCCGGGTGATCCAGGTCATGGCCGGCCTGGCCAGCGAATACGATGTGGTGCTGGTGGCCCGGGCTGATGGCACCTTGGCGGCCGATGTGCGCCCGCTGGTGCGTTTGTCGGTGACGGTGATCGCGGAGCAAAAAGGCCGCCGAGAGGTCGGTTCCGCCGGCGGAGGCGGGCGTTTTGGCCTGGCCTATTTTGACGCCGCCCAAATTGAGAAGTATGTGGACGAGGCCGTCCACGCGGCGCTGACCAACCTGGACGCACGCCCCGCGCCGGCGGGCCAGATGACCGTGGTGCTGGGGCCGGGCTGGCCCGGCATCCTGTTGCACGAGGCCATTGGCCATGGCCTGGAGGGGGACTTCAACCGCAAGGGCTCAAGCGCCTTCAGCGGGCGGATCGGCCAGCGTGTGGCGGCCAAGGGCGTGACCGTGCTGGACGATGGCACCCTGTCCGACCGGCGAGGCTCGCTGAACGTGGATGACGAAGGCAACACCAGCCAGCGCACGGTACTGATCGAGGACGGCATTCTCAGAGGTTACATGCAGGACGCCATGAACGCGCGCCTGATGGGCGTCGCCCCCACCGGAAACGGGCGGCGCGAAAGCTACGCCCACGTGCCCATGCCGCGCATGACCAATACCTACATGCTCGGCGGTGACAAGGACCCCCAGGAGATCGTGGCCAGCATCAAGAAAGGCCTGTATGCCACCAACTTTGGCGGCGGCCAGGTGGACATTACCTCGGGCAAGTTCGTGTTCTCGGCCAGCGAAGCCTATTGGGTGGAGAACGGCAAGATCCTGTATCCGGTCAAGGGTGCCACCATTGTGGGCAGCGGTCCCGAGTGCCTCAAGCGGGTCAGCATGATTGGCAACGACATGAAGCTCGACAGCGGAGTGGGCACCTGCGGCAAGGACGGCCAGAGTGTGCCGGTGGGGGTGGGGCAGCCCACCTTGCGCATCGATGGACTGACAGTTGGGGGCACCGCCTGACGCCAGGCGGCCCGTTCCACGGCACACGCACCCCCGGCCATGAACAGCGAGTTGCCCTCCAAATCATTGACCGGTGGCAGCCAGGCCGCCGCCACGCCGCCCGAAGGCGGTTCTACCGTCCAGTCTTCGGCGCAATCCACGGCCCAGTCGTTTGGACAGTACAGCCAGTTTCTGCGCTCTGCGGTGGCCGATGAGGAATCGCTGCAGGTGGGTGAAAGCCTGCAGGCGATGGCCCTCCAGATTGAGGCCCTGACCAGCTTGCTGCAACAGCGCGGAGGCGATCCGGCGCGGCTGGCGACGGCGCTCATCGACTTGGTGGGCGACCTGCGCACCCATCGTGCACTGCTGCTGGCGGTGGGTGTGGACTGGCACCGTTTTTTTGAATTCGATGCCCACTTCGTGGCGCTCAACCACTTCCGCATTTTGGTGACGCAATGGGCTATGGATGCAGCGCCTCCGCGTGGAGCGGCACCCTCGGCGGCGGACTTTGACCTGGCCGCGTGGCGCGTGCTGGGGGCGGGCTCGCTGTTGCTGGATGTCTATGAACAGTCGAAAAAAAGCGCTGCGGCTTTGGACGCGCAGCGCCCTCGTCCGTCGTTTTGGAGCCGCTGGCAAGCCTGGTGGAAGCGCCAGCGCATTCGGCGCCAAGTGGTCCGTAAAGAGGGCAGCCGAGGGCGCCGGCGTACGGACTGATGTAAGGGAATACGCCTCCCGGCGTTACGCACCGGCGCGTGCGGGGTTGGCACCGTCGTGCGCCAGCTTGAACACCGCCCCCGTCTCCACCAGCTCCTGCGCCTGACTCATCAGCCTGCTGGCCGCGGCCGCCCTTTCT
>CAZDDK010000309.1:0-3199 GCA_964504185.1 uncultured Rhodoferax sp.
CAGGAATTGCATGGACGCCCTGCAGGGTGGGCTAGCAGCATTTGCCGCCGGAACAGCAATTGCTCGCCGCCGCGCTGGCGGGGGCCAGCGTCACACCCACCCAGCGAGCCAGGTCGGCGCGCGAGGGGTAGCGCCCGGCCAGGGCCACTTCGCCGTCCACCAGGGTCAGGGGCAGCGCATCTTCGCCGGTGCGCTCCAGCATGCCCTTGACGACGGTGCGTTCGGCAAACACCATGGGCTGCTGTGAGAGGTTGAAGCGCTCGATGTGGGCACCATTCTTTTTGGCCCAGTCCACATCGGCGGCAAAGTCCACCAGCTTCTGGTCCACTTCCACACCGCACACGCCCGAGCTGCAGCACAGGGCGGGGTCAAAAATCTCGATGGTTGTCATGGCAATACTCCGGTTCGGGGATTACAGGTTTCGTCGCAGCGCTCGGGGTGGCCGGCGCAGCACTCGTTGGTAAGGTAGGCAATGACGTCGCGCATCAGGCCCAGGTTGGCGCGGTACCGCTGAAAGCGCCCCTCTTGCACCACCGTGACCAATTGGGAATGGGCCAGGGTCTTGAGGTGGAAGGACACATTGCTGGGTGCCATGCCAATGGCGGTGGACAGTTCACCCGCCACCAAGCCTTCGGGCGCAGCCTTGACCAAGAGCCGGAAGATGTCCAGCCGGGCACCGGAGGACAGCGACTCAAAGACGGCAGTGGCGGATTGTTTTTCCATGCTTTGATATTACAACAATTATTGAAATGTGTGTCCAAAAAATGGGCCAGCGGACAAGTTCACCGGGCCCATTTCAATACAATTTGCTATGTTTTTAATAGCGCAACCATCAATAAATACGCGGGCTAGTGGCCCATTTTGCCACTAATTTCCGGCAAAGCACTGCCCCAACCACCGCAACCCCTAGTCCGTGCCACCCTGGCAGCCTTCACGCCCATAGACCCGGCACAGGTGGGCCAGGCGGCTGGCATGTTCGGGCTGGACTTGTGCCCATTCAAAACGCCACTCCCAATAGCCTTCGCACTTGCCGGGAAAGTTCATGCGGCACTCGGTGCCCAGGCCCAGGATGTCCTGCATGGGGTGGATGGCGGTGTCTGCCACGCTGGCACAGGCGACCCGGATCAGGTCCCAATGCACATCGTGGCCGTCCACCGCCAGGTAGTTGCGCAGCGTCTGGCGTTCGTGCTCGGGTGCACTGCGCCACCAGCCCAGGGTGGTGTCGTTGTCGTGCGTGCCGGTGTAGACCACGGTGTCGTTCTGGTGGCGGTGCGGCAGAAAGGGATTGCAGCTGTTGCCATCAAAGGCGAACTGCAATATGCGCATACCGGGAAAGGCAAAGGCGCGGCGCAGCGCCTCCACATCGGGCGTGATTTCACCCAGGTCTTCGGCAATGATGGCCAGCGGCCCCAGCGCCGCATGAATGGCCTCGAACAGCGGCGCACCGGGGCCGGGCAGCCACTGCCCTTTGATCGCCGTGGGCTCGCTGGCCGGCACCTCCCAGTAGCTGGCAAAGCCTCGGAAATGGTCGATGCGCACGACGTCCACCAGCTCAAACGTGCGCCGGATGCGCGCAATCCACCACGCATAGCCCTCGCTCGCATGGGCGCTCCAGCGGTACAGGGGGTTGCCCCAGCGCTGTCCGGTGGCGCTGAAATAGTCGGGCGGCACCCCGGCCACCACGCGCGGGCGGCCATCGGGGTTGAGGTCAAACAGGTCTTGGCGCGCCCACACCTCGGCACTTTGGTAGGCAATGAAGATGGGCGCATCCCCCACGATCTGGATGCCGCGCTGGTTGGCGTAGGCACGCAAGCGCTGCCATTGGGCAAAAAATCGCCACTGGCAAAACTTCCAGAATGCGATGCGCTGGGCGTGCTGCACGCGGGCCAGCTCCAGGGCCGCCGGTACGCGTTGCGCCAGGCCAGCGTCCCACTCGCACCAGTCCTTCCAGTGGTAGTGCTCGGCCAGCGACATGAACAGGGCGTAGGTGTCCAGCCAGTCCGATTGCGCGTCGCAAAAGGCGGCAAACGCCTCCCGCTGCGCTGCGTTGGTGTCCTGCGCAAAGGCGGCAGCGGCCCGCGCCAGGCGCTCCATGCGCCAGGGCCAGACGGCGGCAAAGTTCAGCCGCCGGCCTTCAAAGCCCGCATCGCCCACCAGATCCTGCGGCGATAGCCAGCCCTGCTGTTGCAGGTCTTCCAGGTCGATCAGCAGCAGGTTGCCGGCAAAGGCAGAGCTGCTCATGTAGGGCGAATTGCCGGGTCCAATGCCGCCCAGCGGCAGAATCTGCCACAGTTTTTGGCCAGCGGTTTGCAGCCAGTCCACAAAGTGGTAGGCCGCAGGGCCCAGGTCGCCGCTGCCGTGCGGGCCGGGCAAGGAGGTGGGGTGCAACAGCACGCCACTGTGGCGTTGAAAGTTCATGGTGTGTCGGGGGTAGAAATGGGGTTCACATTCCAGATGGTGCGCGCATACTGGGCAATGGTGTGGTCGGAGGAAAAACAGCCCATGGCCGCCACGTTGGCAATGGCACAGCGGGTCCAGTCGTCGGGGCGGCGGTACAGGGCGTCCACCCGCGCCTGGGCCGCCACGTAACTGGCGTGATCCGCCAGCACAAAGTAGCGGTCGTGGGTGCCCAGCAGGCTGTCCACCAGTTCCCGGTAGCGATCCGGCTCCCCCGGCGAAAAGACACCACTGGCAATGGCGTCCAGCACCGCGCGCAGCGCCGGGTTGTCGCGCAATACCGTATGGCTGTCGTAGCCCGCTGCCGCCCAGGCGGCGACCTCGGGGGTTTTCAGGCCAAAAATAAAGATGTTGTCGTCCCCCACAGCCTGGCGAATTTCGATGTTGGCACCGTCATCGGTGCCAATGGTGAGGGCACCGTTCATGGACAGCTTCATATTGCCGGTGCCCGACGCCTCGGTACCCGCAGTGGATATCTGCTCGGACAGATCTGCGCCCGGCATGATGACTTCGGCCACCGACACCCCGTAGTTGGGGATGAACACCACCTTCAGCTTGCCGCCGATGCGAGGGTCGTGGTTTACCACCTGGCCCACGTCGTGGATCAGCCGGATGATGGACTTGGCCAGCCGATAGCTCGACGCCGCCTTGCCAGCGAAGATGACCGTGCGGGGCTGCCAATCGACATCCGGCTGGGCCAGCATGGCCTGGTAGCGGGTGACAACGTGCAACACGTTGAGCA
>CAZDDK010000310.1:0-3191 GCA_964504185.1 uncultured Rhodoferax sp.
AACTGGTGTGCATAGCCTAGGCAAGATCAAGGCAGAGTGGTGACCATGGCCACGCCATGGAGCATCGTGATGTAAAGCGTCGTGCCGGAAATGACCAGGCCCGACGGGCGGTACAGGGAACCGGGCAGCGCGCCAGCGGCAAAGCCGAATCGACCAGACCCGCCCACTACAGTGCTCACCACCCCAGCGGGGGTAATCTTGCGGATGGAGTGTTTGTTGTAAGAATCCGCCACATAGATATTGCCCTCGCTGTCAGCTGCCATGCCTTTTGGGTCGTCAAAAAAGGCGGCCGCCCCGATGCCATCGGCAATCCACGGAGAGCCGCCAGGCCCGGCCAGAGTGCTCACGACACCAGTGGGGGTGATCTTCCGAATCATGGGTGCATCGCTGTTACAGCCAGGCCCTTGGCAGAATTTGGCATCAGTGACGAAAACGTTGCCAGCGGCGTCGGTGGCCATACCTGGCATGTACCGGAATCTGGCGCTCGTTCCAACCCCATTGGTTGTGTCGGCGGTGTTTCCATCTCCAGCCAGCGTGCTGACCACCCCGTTTGGGGAGATCTTTCGGATCGTGAAGCTACCTGCCACATAGACATTGTCCGCACGGTCCGTGGCCAGGGAGTCCATGCGCTTGAAACTTGCCGCCGTCCCAACTCCATCCGTGAATCCGCTCACACCGGGGGTACCGGCCAGCGTGCTTACGACCCCGTTTGGCGTGATCTTGCGGATGGTATGGTTGCCTTGCGACGAGGACTCCCCAAGGGTGCTTGACCCGTCCGCCGCATAGACATTGCCCACGCTGTCGGTGGCCAGCGCCTGCACATTCCCAAAGCGCGCTGCCGGTCCTATGCCGTCTGCACTACCAGCAACTCCAGGCGTTCCGACCCAGGTGCTTACCATACCGGTGGGGGTGATCTTACGGATGCTACGCCTGTCTGCGTCAGATACATAGACGTTGCCTGCTGTGTCGGCGGCAATAGCCATAGGGCCGGTGAATCGTGCCTCCGCCCCCATTCCATCGGCACTGCCAGATAGTTCAACGGCACCGGCCAGTGTGCTGACGGTTCCGGTTGGAGTCAACTTGCGGATGGTGTGGTTCCCAGAATCCGCCACATACACGTTGCCCGCAGTGTTGACTGCAATACCAGACGGAATGAAAAAGCGGGCTGCTGTCCCCATGCCGTCGGCGCTACCAGGGATTCCAGTAGATCCGGCCAAAGTGCTGACCTCCCCATTCGGAGTGATCTTGCGGAGGGTGTAGTTGAGGGGTTCGGTCACATAGACGTTCCCCATGTTGTCTATGGCAAGCCCCGTCGGGTATCGCAAGCGCGCGGCCGCTCCAGTTCCGTCGGTACTACCGTCAACACCAGGCGTTCCAATCCACGTGCTTACCACTCCGGCTGGGCTGATCTTTCGGATGGTGTGGTTGTCACTATCCGCAACATATACGTTGCCAGCGCTGTCGGTGGCAATGCCCGTCGGCCTGGAAAAACTGGCATTTGCTCCAACTCCATCGGTACTACCCCAGCTTCCAGATCCGGCCAGAGTGCTGACGACTCCGGTTGGGGTGATCTTGCGGACTCTCACTTGGCCGTCCGTTACATAGATATTGTCGGCATTGTCCGTGGCTAGCCCCTGCGGCTGGGAAAAACGCGCGGCCGTTCCAGTGCCATCGGAACTACCTGCGAGTCCTGCCGCACCGGCAAGCGTGCTTACCACCCCGGTTGGGGTGATCTTGCGGACGGTGTGGTTGACGGATTCGGACACATAGATGTTTCCCTTGCTGTCTATGGCAAGCCCCTGCGGTTCGGAAAAACGCGCTGTCGCTCCGATGCCATCGGCACTGCCGGGGATTCCAGCCGATCCAGCCAGCGTGGTCACCATTCCGGTCGGGGTGATTTTGCGCACAGTGTGGTTGTACTTATCCGCCACATAGACGTTGCCCGCACTGTCGGTAGCAATCCCATTCGGTTTTTGAAAGCGCGCTGCCGCTCCCATTCCGTCCACATTGCCGGCACTGCCCAAATTTCCAGCCAACAAGGCCAACTCAGCGGGCGCCTGGGTCACACATTCGATGGCTACCGTGTCCACGTTGGTTCCGGCAACCACTCCTGAACCGGCACTGACTGTGCATTTCAGTCCCGTGGGCTGGTTCGCCACAGTCACGCTGAAGTTCGTGCCTGGTGGTAGCCGGGTTGGAAAGGTAAAGGTGTTGGCACTGGCTGCGACAGGCAGCGTTTCGGTGCCGTTGGCCAGCACGAGCCCGCTGGAACTGCCCAGTCCCCGAATGCTGCCACCCAGGCTGAACGTGGGCGCAGGGCCACTGTTGCCGCCTTGACCGCCACCTCCGCAAGCGACCAGCGTTGTTGCGCACACGAGCGCAAGAAATTTCTTCATGGTTTGCCCTCCCTGGCACCAATAGGTTTTGTTGGTAGGCGCGGATTCTAGACGGGGGCAATCGCTGCGGCGCTAGTGTGTCCATGGTGGTGCTAGGGCAATCCAAGGGGGCGCAGGTGTTCACGCGCAGGCCCGGCTGCCCCGACTAGCCCTGGATCTGGGTTGTCGTGGTCGGTGTGGCACTCTGCGTGCCACACCGCAGTGTCGCCTTATTCCAGCGCCTTCACCACCGCATCGCCCATCTGCGCAGTGCCCACCTTGGTGGTGCCTTCGCTGTAGATGTCGGGTGTGCGCAGGCCCTGGGCCAGCACGGTCTTGACGGCAGTTTCAATGCGGTCGGCGGCTTGCGCCTGGTTTAAGCTAAAGCGCAGCATCATGGCCGCCGACAGGATGGTGGCCAGCGGGTTGGCCACGCCTTTGCCAGCAATGTCCGGGGCGCTGCCGTGGCTGGGCTCGTACAGGCCCTGGTTCTGGCTGTTGAGACTGGCGCTGGGCAGCATGCCAATCGACCCGGTGAGCATGGAGGCTTCGTCGGAGAGGATGTCGCCAAACATGTTGCCGGTGACGATCACGTCAAACGCCTTGGGGCGCTTGACCAGCTGCATGGCGGCGTTGTCCACGTACATGTGTTCCAGCTCCACGTCGGGGTACTGCTGGTGCACTTCGGAGACCACGTCCTTCCAGAACTGGAAGGTTTCCAGCACGTTGGCCTTGTCCACACTGGTGACCTTCTTGCCCCGTTTGCGCGCGGCCTGGAAGGCGACGTGGGCGATGCGCTCGATCTCGGGGCGGCTG
>CAZDDK010000311.1:0-3184 GCA_964504185.1 uncultured Rhodoferax sp.
CTCAAGAAGGGATAGGTCTCGGACGGCAAGCAGGCCGCGCCGCGCGTCCAGCTGAGCCTGCATGGCGCCCTGCGGCCCGTTCTGCACGAAGCCGACCCACACGTCGCGCCCGCTGGCCTTGGATGCGTACAGGCACTGGTCGGCCAGGGCCACCACATCTTCCCAGCGCGGGCGCGGCGCGTCGTGGGCGGGGAAGGGATAGCTGGCAAAGCCGATCGAACAGGTCTTGCGCAGCGTGACGCCGTTGCCCAGGTCGAAGTCGCAGGCGGCCACGCGGGCGCGCACCCGTTCGGCCAGCAAGTGCACCTCGGCGTTCGTGGTTTGCTTGGCCACGATCAAAAATTCTTCTCCGCCCCAGCGCACCAAGGCGAAGCGCTACCGCCACAATCACATAACCAACCCGTGCGCCATATGTATCCAGACAACATGAAACATCCATTTCATCGGAATTTGCATAATTATTAATATAGCTAATATTAAAATAAATACAATGATATTTGTGAACTATAAAACAAGACAAAAGGATGTGCCGTAACCCTCAGTTTTATAAATATTTGTCGGCATTAGGGTAACTGTTCCCCTACATCTGGCATCTATATGGGTATCGCCTCCCCCTACTTATTGCGGCAAGCCAAGTAGGTCTATTCCGTAGGATGCGCCGTGCGCGCCATTCACACCAAATCACGGTAATGCGTTTTTGCTGTTGCTGTTGGTTTTGCTATTGTTCGTGAACCATTGGTGCACAGCACCCCACCGACCATGGCAAGGATGTAGACGCAGCATCCATGCGCGCTGCAGGGCGAAATGCCGCCACAAGCGGCAGCGGTATTGGGCGTGCACTTTCAATAAAATGGGATCAGCATCACTTCTATTTAAAGCGATGCTGATCCCTTTTTTTGCTTTGCGCTGGAATGTGCCAGGCTTAAACGACGCTGGCTTGCGTCTGCGTGTAGCTTAGTCGTCCGCGACTAGCCCGAACTCGCGCAGCAGGCCGCCGATCTGGGTTTTGTCGAGTTTATTCATCAGCAGTTTGCGCACGAAGGCGGGGCCTGGGATATCGATCGCCTTGCCGTCACGCAAACGGCCGGATGCGGCCAGCAGCGTGCGGATGTCGTAGGTGGAGTTGAATACCTCAGGCACACCGCGCTCGACCTTAAGTAGCGTGTAGACGGCCTCCATCGGCGTGCGCACCGAATACTCGGTGGTGAAGATGCAGTCACGCTCCTTGGATTCTGCGAACTGGCCGATGAAGGCAAAGTTCACTGATCCCGCCGGAACCACGTCTGGCCGGTCACCAGACTGGCGCGGCATGAAGAACGCGGTGATGTAGGGCATCATCACCGGCACGGTCTTGGCACCGCTCGCGGCCAGTTCAGGAATATCCTCGACTGGTACGCCCATGTGGTACAGCCATTCCTGGGTGATCTCTTCGCCGGTGCAATCCTGCATGTTTTTCTTCACGTAATCACCGGGTTTATCGACAAACAAGCCGTACAGCCACACCACGATTTGATCCTTGGGCTGTTGCTTGAAATGCGGCTGACGGTTCACCGTCCAGCTAAGCAACCACGAAGAGTCTTTCGCCGTAACGATACCGCCCGTCACTACCTTGCCACTGAAGGGATCGCGCTTGGCGATCTTCTGGATGTACGCGGGAATGCGTTGATCGAGTGTGGTGACGGTTGCCGATTCCCATTTGGTCTCGGGAATATGCGCGCCGAACACGTCCGGACGGCCAAACGCCGCATCTTTGGCGGCGATACGTCGCCACAAATCCCACGCTGGCGCAGGCCCTTCATTAAGCTTGGCCGCCGTATGATGGTCGCCGTTATCGGAGTTTTCGGTAAGTGAGCCTATGGTCATGAAGAGCAAATCATCGGGGCCGAGCGCAACACTGCTTGCCACCCCGTCCTTACGCCAGTGAATCGTGCTGGCTTGCTTACTCCCTGCTGCGATATTGAAATCAACATCGGTAACTTCGGTACCGTACTGGAACACCACTCCATGTTCCTGCAGCCACTTGACCAGCGGCAGCACCAAAGACTCGTACTGATTGTACTTGGTGAACTTAATCGAAGACAGATCCGGCATACCATCGACTTTATGGATGAAGCGGTGCAGATATAGTTTCATCTCCAGCGCCGAGTGCCACTCTTCAAAGGCAAACATGGTGCGCCAGTACAGCCAGAAATTGCTATTCAGAAATTCAGCGCCGAACACCTCATTGATACGCTTGTTTTCCATCTCCTCGCGGGTGGCGAGGAATAGATTGATGATCTCTTTCTGAGCATGCTCGCTGAGCGCGAACAGGCCGTCGGTATGCGCGTCCTGACCGCAATTGATCGTGGCGCGCTGCAAAGAATAGTTAGGGTCATCCTTGTCGAGCCAATAGAACTCATCAAGTACGCTGGCGCCGTCTATCTCGAGTGATGGGATAGAGCGAAACAGATCCCACAGACATTCGAAGTGATCTTCCATCTCGCGGCCACCACGGATCACGAAGCCTTCTTTCGCTTCCTTGATGCCGTCCAATGCGCCACCGGGCAACAGTTGTTGCTCCAGGATGGTGATACGGTTACCCGCCATTTGACCATCGCGGATCAAAAAGGCGGCACCGGCAAGTGCGGCGAGGCCAGAGCCGACAAACCAGGCGGTCTTATTTTCCACGCCCTGAGGTTTGCGCGGGCGGGCAAAGGCTTCGTAGTTTCCACTGCTGTAGTACATAATGCACTCCTTTTGTCGATTTGACATTGGCTAACGTTGGTCTGACCTTGGTCTGACTGTTTTGGTACGTTCAATTCAAGAATGGATTTTTCTAAACTTGATGAAGCCAGTGTAGTTGTGCATTGTCACTTCGAGCATTGACTTGAATCAATTGGACCGTAGTAATTAGTTTTTGGCCTGTAGCCCTCGTCATTGCTGCGTGAGGCGCTATCATTTTCGATAACGCTCTCCTCCATCTCGACGGCGATAGCGCGACCGTTGGCCAGGCGCAGGGCGGCCTCGAAACTCTCGGCCAGGCGCTGTTGCAGGTCGGCGCGCACCTTGACCCGGTCGATGACGACGTCGATATCGTGCTTCTCGGTCTTCTTCAGTGCCGGCAGGTCGTCAAATTCACAGGTTTTGCCATTGACCCGAAAGCGCACATACCCCTGGGCCTGCATCTCGGCGAACACGTCCAGGA
>CAZDDK010000312.1:0-3182 GCA_964504185.1 uncultured Rhodoferax sp.
CCGGGCCGTCGGAGGACACCCAGGGGGCGTCACAGACCCAGTGCACGGCGGCATCGTGAGAGACGCTGATGCGATCCGGCGGCACGCCAGCGCGTACCAGACGATCGAGCTCGAAAATGAGAGCATCAAATCCGATGCCGTGGTCCAGGGTGACTGAGGAGGAGGTGGCCATGGTTCAAGTAAAAAAACGGATAACGGATAAACGGATCAATGGGTTTTTCTCTACCGCAACCCGCCTTCAGGGTCTAAAGCCTTTGACTGGACTACGCTTTCCATGGGTTCACTCTCGTCTCAGGTTGGTCGGGTTGGGTTTGAAATGAGCACCTGGCCTCAGCTGGCCCCGCGTGCGTTGCCATAGAACTCCGGCGCGAGGACCTTGGCGTCGTTGTTCCAGGGCTCGCTCACAACGACCTCGCCGCTGCGGGCTGCTGCGATCAGGGCTTGGAATGAAGCGGAAAACTCGCGCTCCGTGAGCAACGCTCGCGCCCTGTGCACGAAGCGGGTGCGCGGGCTGTCGGGGCCTTCCTGGTCCACGTCGAAGTGAAAGATGCGGTACACCGCCAGCATGACCAGCTCACGCCGCGCCGACTTTTCCGGCACGTCCTCTTGCGCGCAATGGTGGTACCAGAGGTCCATCGGCCGCTCGTACTGGAAGATCATGTCGCTGCTGCCCCTGTTCAGGGGGGCAGGCCACACCAGCCACTGGCTCATGGTCCACAGCGTCTCCAGCGTGAAGCGGTGCTCCATCAACGGGAACTCTTCGTAATCCAGGGTGTATCGGGGTGCGCGGCAGCAGTAGGTATCGCGCGTCACCGGCAGGCGCACGGTTTGCTGGGTGATGTCGGGCCACATCAGATTGAACAAGCGTTCATTCTGGCCGTCGGTATGTACTTCGATCCGTCGGCAGTCCGCAAAGGGCTCTGGCGCAGGCGGCAGGCTGGCGGCCACTTGGGGCAGTTCTTTCTCCAGATCGGCAATGCGAAACATCCGCAGGCTGCCCGCCGAGGGCTCGGTCAGGCCGATCTGCCACAACTCGTTGAACCCGATCAACCGGTCGTTCCAACGGGCATGGGGGTTGTTCATGAACTGGTCGCGCAGAGGGCGCAGCACCGCGTCGTCACGGCTAGGGTGCAGGTACAGAAAGAGCAGCAGATCCAGATGGCGCGTCGTGGAGCTTTGGCTCCAGTCATGGAGCTTCTTCCACTCGGGTAGCTGGCCCTTGAGGAAGTACTGCTTGATGATGCTGCGGGCCTTCTTGTTTTTGTCCAGCACGTACAGCAGCTTTTCGATCTCCAGCCATTGCTGCTTGCGCTCGGCCATCCAGGCCTTGTCACTGGTTTTCCAGTGACTGGTATCGAATCCATCCCAGTACTCCATCACGCCCTCTGTGTCTTGCTTTGTAGGCCCCCAGTGCGGCGGCCGGTAGCGGTGGATGATAGCCCAGCGAGGTCAGTGGACCTGGGGTTTTGGCACAACCCCGGGTTCAGCTAATCGCAGCCTCAACCAGTCACCAATTGATGCGCTGATCGACATCAAAGTCTGGAGCGGGTTGCTCTGCCAAATCCCAATCCGGCTCGCTTTGCACCCCGTCACCCATCTGCGCATCACCACCGTCCTCCCACAGCGGTGGCCCGCGTGCCGGGGAGATGTGTGTGGGATCGCTGCGCTGCTTAATGCAGCGGTACACCAAATCGATTCCCTCTTTACGCAGCCGCTCCATGGCAAAGGGCGGGCGGGCGCAATACCGCAGCAGGCGCTCCAGGGCGGCGCGGTCGTACACTTCGATGCAGACTCCGGCATCGACCGAAAAGCCGCTGTGCTGGTAGGCCAGCGTGTCTTTGGCGTCAGCATTCATTCACTCCTGAATTGATAGCTGCTCCCGCCCGCCAGACGTGCGCAAATGCACTATTTGACATACAAACCCGCGTAGAATTCCCGCACATGAGCGACCGCGCTGTCTAGCCATGGACTCCCTTCTGGCGCCCACATCACCCCCCGCCGCTGCCGACACGTTGCGCCGCCCCTGGGTGGCACCGGCACTGGTGGGCACTGCGTTGGTGGGGTGGCTGGCCACGCTGTGGGTCGTCTGGCGGCTGCCCCTGCACACGCTGCCACGTTACTAGCACACGCTTCTGTGGGGCATCGCACATACGATCTTGCAACTCGAAGTTAGTCTGACCTCTATGGTTGACAAAGTCTCTTTCAACTTCCAGCAAAGCGGTGTAGCGACTACCCCGCAATCTGGAGATTTGGGCGGTGAATCTGCAGGTACGGATACTGAATTCAGGGAACGACGCGGAACCATCCGATTTTTACCGGTTCCCGAAGTAATTGAAGGCAATACCGAGTCAGACTGGGCTTTGTGGACGGACGCGGTTCTTGCTAGTGCCCATCACTGAGTCGTGGCCGTGTCGCCAATCTCTCCAAGTGATGGTCCCACGAGGTCACAGGACGGGCTTTGGCATGTGGTGGTCACCCTGCCCGTCGAACTGACCGCAAGCGGAACCGTTCAGACCTGCTGCATCGGGTCCCGGCAGGAGCCCGATGGCGCTGCAGGCCTTATAGTTGCTTCCCAAAGGGGGCAACACATGGTTTCTGGCATTCAACACCATTCCACTTTGGTCACGCAACTGGTGGGCGACCACCGGCAGCTGCTGGAGTCCTTTGGCGTGCTAAAAAAATCAGCGGAGGCAAGTGATGCCATGGCGTTCAAGCAGGCGTTGCAGGGCTTCAAGGCGTTGCTGATTCCGCATTTGCTGGAGGAAGCCGTCCGGCTTTACACCTATTTGCGCCAGGAATTCAAGACCCGGAACGACGCCAATAGCTACCAACTGGTTAATGGCTATAAAAGTGAAATGAAAGCCATTGGCGATGCCGCCGTGCGTTTTGTCGAAACCTACAGTGCCACTGCCAACGATGGCATCGATTTCCAGCAGGTGTGCGCCAGCCTGCAGGAGATCGGCCATCTGCTGGGAGACCGGATTCGCCGTGAGGAATCCGAGCTGTATCCGCTGTACCAATCGCTTCATTGAAGCGCCCTCAATCCGACTGGAACCATCGGTTGCCACGTCGGGCGCAGAGCCATCCCGCAGCGATTCAAAATCGCCGCCTTGCTCACGGATAGGCGTTTCAACCACATGGAGCCAAGTATCGCACCGTAAAAGCGCCCTCAATCCGCTTGA
>CAZDDK010000313.1:0-3176 GCA_964504185.1 uncultured Rhodoferax sp.
GAAGGCAAGCTCTGCGGCGATGTGGACTATGCCGTTGTCAGCCAGGTGGCTGGTTACATCACCCCCGTACCCGGTGGCGTTGGCCCCATGACCATCACCATGCTGCTGGTCAACACCCTGGAAGCCGCCGAACGCGAGGCCGCAAGCGCATGAATCCCCTCCTCACACCCTCTCCCCTGCCCCTGTTTGACCAGATCCGCCCCGAGCACGTCGGGCCAGCCATTGAGGCGCTGTTGGCCGAGTCCAGCCAATCGCTGGAAACCGTCACCGCTGCGGAATTCCCGGCACAGTGGGAATCGATAGCCAAAGAACTGGACGTGTCCACCGAGAAACTGGCTCGCGCCTGGGGTGCGGTCAGCCACCTCAACAGCGTGGCTGACACACCGGAACTGCGCGCCGCCTACAACGCGGCCCTGCCCAGCGTCACCGAGTTCTGGACCCGCCTGGGTGCCGATGAGCGCCTGTACGCCAAGTACAAGGCCATTGACGTGCAAAGCCTGAACGCGGAGCAGCGCCAGGCCCACAAGAACGCCGTGCGCAACTTCGTGCTGGGTGGCGCGGAGCTGACCGGTGCTGTGCGTGAACGCTTTGCCGAAATCCAGGAGCAGCAGGCCGCCCTGAGCCAGAAATTTAGCGAGAACACGCTAGACGCCACCGATGCCTTCAGCTACTACGCCAGCGTTGCCGAAATGGCCGGTGTGCCCGATGACGTGCAGCAAACGGCACTGGCTGCCGCGCAGGCCGAGGGAAAGGACGGCTACAAGCTGACCCTGAAGATGCCGTGTTACCTGCCGGTGATGCAGTTTGCCCACAGCAGCTCCCTGCGGGCCACGCTGTACCGCGCCTATGTCACACGCGCCTCCGACCAGGCCGACGACGGCAGCCGTGGGTGGGACAACACACAGAACATGCAGCACATACTGGCCTTGCGCCAGGAAGAGTCCGCCCTGCTGGGCTACCCCAACTTTGGCACGCTTTCCCTGGTGCCCAAGATGGCCTCTTCGCCTGACGCGGTCATCACCTTCCTGCGCGATCTGGCGCACAAGGCCCGCCCGTATGCCGAAAAGGACCTGGCCGATCTGCGCTTTTTTGCGCAAGAACACCTCCTGATGGCCGACCCCCAGCCCTGGGACTGGGCCTATGTCGGAGAAAAGCTCAAAGAGGCGCGCTATGCCTTCAGTGAGCAGGATGTCAAGCAGTACTTCACCTTCCCCAAGGTGCTGGCCGGCCTGTTCAAGATCGCCGAAACGCTGTTTGACATTTCCATTCACCGCGATCAGGCACCGGTGTGGAACGACAGCGTGGAGTTCTATCGCATTGAGCGTACCGATGCCAACGGCACCCACGTGGTTGGCCAGTTTTATCTGGATCCCACAGCCCGCAGCGGCAAGCGTGGCGGTGCCCGTGGCACACTTGGTGTGCAATTTCGCTGACGGCGTGGATGTGGCAGGCACCAAGCAACCCGCCTTGCTTTCACATGACGATGTCACCACCCTGTTCCACGAGTTTGGCCACGGCCTGCACCACCTGCTGACGCAGGTAAACGAGCACGACGTGTCGGGCATCAGCGGCGTGGAGTGGGATGCTGTGGAACTGCCCAGCCAGTTCATGGAGAACTTCTGTTGGGAATGGAGCGTGCTGCGCCACATGACCTCGCACGTGCAGACAGGCGAACCCCTGCCACGCGCACTGTTCGACAAAATGCTGGCCGCCCGCAACTTCCAGAGTGGCCTGCAGACGTTGCGGCAGATCGAATTCTCATTATTCGACATGCTGTTGCACACCGCCCACGACCCGCAGCAGGATTTCATGCCGCTGTTGCACCAGGTCCGCGCGGAAGTGGCCGTCATGCAGCCCCCCGCGTGGAGTCGCACCGCCCATACCTTCAGCCATATTTTTGCCGGGGGCTACGCGGCTGGTTACTACAGTTACAAGTGGGCTGAAGTGCTGAGCGCCGATGCCTATGCCGCCTTTGAGGAAACCGCCGGGGCGGACGGCGCACCCAGCCTGGAAACCGGTCGGAAATACCGCCAGGCCATACTGGAAGCGGGTGGCAGCCGCCCGGCCATGGAGTCGTTCACCGCTTTTCGTGGCCGCGAGCCCACGCTGGACGCTTTGCTGCGCCACCAAGGTATGGCACCATGATGCCCTTGACCCCGTTCACGCAACCACACCGCTCACTCAAGAGGAAGACCACCATGAAGAACCACACCATAGCATTCCTGCTGGGCGGCGCGGCACTGCTCGGTGCGGCCTTGGGCGTACAGGCACAAACCATTTATCGCATCGTCGGGGCCGATGGCAAGGTCACCTTTTCCGACAAACCACCCGCCAATGCCGAGCAGGGCAAGGTTGCCACCACGGGCGTGGGTGCAGCGGCGGCCCCCCCGAGTGCGGGTCTGCCGTTTGAGTTGCGCCCGGTTGTGGCCAAGTACCCGGTCGTGCTGTACACGACCACCCCGTGCGCACCCTGCGATACCGGTCGCAATTTCCTGATTGCCCGTGGCATTCCTTTCAGTGAACGCACCGTCACCACCGCCGAAGACCGCAGCTTTCTGCAACGCATGAGTGGCGATTTGTCCATGCCCTATCTGACCATTGGAGCACAGCGCATCAAGGGGATGTCCGATCTGGAGTGGACGCAATACCTGGATGCTGCCGGTTATCCCAAGACGTCCCTGTTGCCCCCCAGCTACAGACGCCCGGACCCGACTCCGCTGGTGACGGTCCAGGCCCCGTCGGCCGGAGGCGGGAAACCCCTAGCCACCGCGTCCGAGCCCAGCTACCAGCCACCGCCTCCCCCCAGCCCATCCAACCCGGCTGGAATTACGTTCTAGCACCCGAGGGCGTCTTTAGAACACCAGTGTTTTCACGCCGCTGGCCGTGCCCAGCAGGCACACCTGGGCCCGCTGGAATGCAAACACACCCACTGTCACCACGCCTGGCCACTGGCTGACCTCGGCCTCGAAGGCCAGCGGGTCGGTGATCTGCAGGCCGGTCACATCCACAATGAACTGGCCGTTGTCGGTCACCAGGGGTTTTCCGTCTTTCAGGCGCACCGTGCCCACGCCTCCCTTTACGGCGAACTGGGCGATCACGCGCTGGGTGGCCATGGGAATCACTTCCACTGGCAGCGGAAACGCCCCCAGGGTCTGCACCAGCTTGGATTCATCGGC
>CAZDDK010000314.1:0-3154 GCA_964504185.1 uncultured Rhodoferax sp.
CGGCCACCGTCATCACCGGCACCAGGTTGAAGCTCTGGAACACGAAGCCCAGCGCGTCGCGGCGCAAGAGCGTGCGCTGGACTTCGTCCAGACTGGCGATATTCTGGCCGTCCAGCGCAATGTCGCCCGAATCGGGTGTGTCGATCAGGCCGCACAGGTTCAGGATGGTGCTCTTGCCGCTGCCAGACGGTCCGGTCAGCGCCAGCAGTTCGCCGCGCTGCACGGCCAGGTCCACCCCTTGCAGTGCGGGAATGACGTGCTGGCCCAGGCGGTAGGTTTTGTGCACGCCGTGCAGGGCGACAACCGGATGCGCCGCGCTCATGTCGATGCACCCTTCAACAGCGCCTGGGCCTGTGCCGCCTGCGGTGCCTTTTGCTGCACGATCAGGTCGAGATAGCGCTTGGCTTCGGCCGGGTTTCCCGCCTTGGTGGCCTCGTTGGCGGCCTTGAGCCAGACCGAGCCCTTGAAACCGAGGGGGGCACCGGCCAGCAGGGCGCTGTTTAGCACTTCGCCCAGCAGTTTGGCACCGCGCTCCTGGCGGTGCATGAAGCCGGGCACGGCCAGAAAGGTGTTGGCGGCGACAAATTTCACCTCCAGCACACCGGGCGTGCCGTTGTGCACCGCGGCGTCATGCGCCGGGGTGAGCAGGGTGAGTGCCTTGTCCAACTGCGCCAGGCCATCTTCGGCGTAGCCCATCTTCTTCCAGGGCAGCATGGTGGTGGTGGCACGCATGGCGGTGGCGGCTCCGGCATAGGCCAGCACCACCGGATTGGTGGGAGCGCGGTTGGACAGCCCGGAGAACGCCTCGGCGGCCTGTTCAATGGCGTTGGAGTTGCCGCCACTGGCCTGCAGGAACTGCTGGAAGGCGCTTTGGAACTGCGCCTCGGGGACGGCGTGGGCGGTGCCGGTCAGGCCCGCCAGGGCGGCGCACAGTGCGAGTGGACCAAGGATGCGGATGGTGCGGGTGGATGCGGATGCGGGCATTGCGGACTCCTGAAAGTGTTTCGAGGAGTGCAGTGTCCAAAAGCCCGCACCGGTGCGCAGCCGCTGTGAGACGAAATGCCGCTGGGCGGCGTGAAGCGTGTGGGCTTGTCGTGAAACGAAGGAAGCCGAGCGCTACAACTGCCCCTCGGTCAGCGTATCCAGCTGAAACCGGCCGCTTTTGTCCCACAGCCAGGTGTCGGTGTAGGTGACCCGCCCCAACTTGGCTGGCTGCGGAAACGGTGCGGCCTGGCGCACGGTGCGCTCGATCTCGGCCACCACCTGCGGTGCGTGGCTGGGTGCGCGCATCCAGCGCAGCGCGGTGACCGCCCCACGGGCGTTGATGTCCACTTGCAGCACGCCAATCGCATACAACTGCTGGGGCAGTTTGCCGCTGTAGATGCGGGTGCTGTTGTGGGCATACAGGTGGGTGGCGGCGTCGCGGCGGTAGTCGCGCGGGGTGCGTGCGCCCGACGGGGCCGGGGTGTCATCCGTCGCCTTCGGCGGTGGTGTGACCGGCAGCGAGGTCGGGGGGCTGTCGATGGGCTTGGCAGGCGGGGCCGTGGGCTCGCTGGTGCAGGCCACCAGCAGCGCCGCCACTCCCGCGCTGAGCAGGGACCACAGTTTGACTGGGAGCGCAGTGAAAGGGGAAGCCATGGGTTGGTGGGGTGTGCGGGGTTTTGGCAGAGGCATACTGTCTGCGAATCTACCGCAATGGGCGGCAGCGGGAGTGCAGGAAAGGGTATCCGGGTGTGAATGACGTAACGCAATTGCTGCAGCGGCTGGTCCGCGAGACCGCCGTGCTGGTCACCGTGCAGTCCACCCGTGGCTCCGCACCCCGCGAAGCCGGTGCCTGGATGGCGGTGCTGGCCCGCGATTTCCTGGGAACCGTAGGTGGCGGGCACCTGGAATGGGATGCTTTGGCCCACGCCCGCCAATTGCTGTGTGGCGGGAGCGGTGACACGACGGTGCGCTATGCCCTGGGCCCCAGCCTGGGCCAGTGCTGTGGTGGCGAGGTGGTGCTGCAGTTTGAGCAGGTGTCGGGGCAAGACATCGACCGGCTGCGTGCCCAATTGACCCGCGTCGGCATGCCGGTGGCCCTGTTTGGCGGCGGGCATGTGGGGCGCGCCGTGGTGCAGGTGCTGCTGAACCTGCCCCTGGAGCTGACCTGGATCGACAGCCGCGATGAAATCTTTCCTGCCGAATTGGCAGCCCGTGTGCGCTGCGAACACAGCGACCCGGTGCAGGCCGCCGTGGCCGATCTGCTGCCGGGCTCACGGGTGCTGGTCATGGGCTTCAGCCACGCCGAAGACCTGGAGGTGGTGGCCGCCTGCCTGGCGCGCCAGCGCGCGCGGGGCGATCTTCCGTATGTGGGGTTGATTGGCAGCCAGACCAAGTGGGCGTCCTTTCGCCAGCGCTTGCAGGCCCGAGGTGTCACCGAGGCCGAACTGGCCCATGTGACCTGCCCGATTGGCGTGCCCGGCATTGCCGACAAACGCCCGCAGGTGATTGCGGTGGCGGTGGCAGCGCAGATTTTGCAGGTCAGCCCCTAGCGCGCCAGATGGTGCTGAAGCTGTATACACTTTGCTGATCTCGAACGGAGTTCACACCCCATGGAAAGCTACCTGCTGGACTGGGCCAATTTGCTGCTGCGCTGGGTCCATGTCATCACGGCCATCGCCTGGATTGGCTCCTCGTTCTACTTTGTGTTTTTGGACAGCAGCCTCACACCGCCGGTCGATGACGACCTGAAGCGCCAGGGGGTCAGCGGCGAACTGTGGGCGGTGCATGGCGGCGGCTTTTATCACCCGGTCAAGTTCCTCGGCGCTCCCCCCCAACTGCCCCAACACCTGCACTGGTTTTACTGGGAGAGCTACAGCACCTGGCTCAGCGGCTTTGCTCTTTTCACCGTGTCGTATTTGTGGAGTGCCGGCACTTATTTAATAGACAAGTCCGTCATGGACTGGACACCGGCTGCGGCGATTGCCGTGGCGTGGGCGTTCCTGGTGGTGTTCTGGCTGGCGTATGACGGCATCTGCCGCATTTTTGGCCAGCGGCAGCACGGCGAGGCAATTGTCGGTGCGCTGGTGGCGTTGCTGGTGGGCGGGGCCGCCTTTCGGGCCTGCCACTGGTTTGCCGGGCGTGCGGCCTTCTTGTTGGCGGGTGCCATGCT
>CAZDDK010000315.1:0-3138 GCA_964504185.1 uncultured Rhodoferax sp.
ATGATCGGCATGATCGCGCTGGCCGGCATCATCGTGCGCAACTCCATCCTGCTGGTGGACTTCATTGAGCTGCAGGTGCGCGAGGGCTTGCCGTTCAAGACGGCGGTGTTGCAGTCGGCCGTGGTGCGGGCCCAGCCGATTGTGCTGACCGGTGTGGCCGCCATGATTGGTGCGTTCTTCATTCTGGATGATCCCATCTTCAATGGCTTGGCCATCTCCCTGATCTTTGGCATCCTGGTCTCCACGTTGCTGACCCTGGTTGTCATTCCCGTCCTCTATTACGCCTTGTACCGCCAGCGCCAGGAGGCGAGAGGCGGTGCAGATGTTGCCTGATCACGCTTGAGAACTACAACCCCTGACGAGTCACACCATGGCCCATATCATCATTGTTGGAGCAGGCATAGGCGGCGTACCCGCTGCCTATGAAATTCGCGAACTGCTCGACAAGGGGCACCGCGTTACCGTCGTCAATGCGACGGACTACTTTCAGTTTGTTCCCAGCAACCCGTGGATCGCTGTGGGCTGGCGGGAGCGGGAACAGATCACCGTGCCCATAGGACCCTACCTGGCCCGCAAGGGCATTGACTTCGTTGCCAAGGCCGTGACAGCCATCGACGCGCCTGCCAACCGCCTGACACTGGCAGATGGTGCCACGCTGGACTATGACTACCTGGTGATCACGACCGGGCCCAAGCTCTCATTTTCAGAGGTGCCCGGCGCAGGCCCCCTCAGCTCGGGCGGAGGGGGATTCACCCATTCCGTTTGCAGCGTGGACCATGCCCAGGAATTCTTTGCGGACTACCAGAAGTTCCTGGAAAACCCAGGCTCTGTGGTCATTGGTGCCATGCCGGGTGCCAGCTGCTTTGGTCCAGCCTACGAATTTGCGTTCATCCTGGATACCGACTTGCGCAAGCGCAAGCTGCGCCACAAGGTGCCTATCACCTACGTCACCAGTGAGCCCTATATCGGGCATCTGGGACTGGGGGGCGTGGGTGACAGCAAGTCCATGCTGGAGTCCGAAATGCGCAATCGCGACATGAAGTGGATCACCAATGCCAAGACCACGCGCGTGGAAGACGGCAGGCTGTTTGTCACGCAACTGGACGACCTGGGCGCGGTGTACAAGGAGCATGAAGTGGGGTTCAAGCTGTCCATGATGCTGCCGGCCTTCAAGGGTGTGGATGCAGTGGCCGCTGTGCCTGATTTGTGCAACCCGCGCGGCTTCGTGCTGATCGACGAGTACCAGCGCAGCAAGGCCTATCGCAATATTTTCTCGGCCGGAGTGTGTGTGGCCATCCCTCCGGTGGAGGTGACCCCGGTGCCTACCGGCACGCCCAAAACCGGCTACATGATCGAAAGCATGGTGGGTGCCATTGCGCACAACATTGCCGATGAGCTGAACGGCCGCCCTGCCCAGTCAAAGGGCACGTGGAACGCCATTTGCCTGGCCGACATGGGCGACACCGGCGCGGCCTTTGTGGCGCTGCCGCAGATTCCGCCGCGCAATGTCAACTGGTTCAAGAAGGGCAAGTGGGTCCATTTGGCCAAGATAGGGTTTGAGAAGTATTTCATTCGCAAAATCCGCAACGGCACCTCCGAGCCCATATACGAGAAGCATGTGCTCAAGGCGCTGGGCATCGTGCGCCTGGTGGATCGCAAGTCTTGATTTCCCCGTTTCCATTTTTCTGAAGGAGTTTGTTATGACCGTCGAACGCTATATCCGCATCATGGCCGGGTTTTTTATCATGTTGTCCTTGGCCCTGGGGCTGCAGGAGAGCCCGATTTTCGTCAGCAAGTGGTTTCTGGCCTTCACTGCTTTTGTGGGCTTCAACCTGTTTCAGTCGGGCATAACTGGCTTCTGCCCTCCGGGCTTTTTGCTGAAGAAGCTGGGCGTGCCGGAAGGGGGCAATGTCTGCAGTCGCTAAAGAATCCTCGTAATCTGGAGGGACAATGGCGACATTTTCCAGTGCCAGAAGTGGCACCGAACCTCAAGAAGCCTGCTCCATGACCGTACTGAAACAAGTAGAAGCCCGTACCGATGTGCTGAACCGCCTGCGCCGCGCCGAAGGGCAGATTCGTGGCATTCAGCGCATGGTGGAGGAAGGTGAAAGTTGCCTGAAGATTGGCCAGCAGTTTTCCGCCGTTCGCAAGGCGCTGGACAGCACCTATCTGCGCATGACCGTGTGCTTCATGGAACAGGAGTTGCAGGCCCGCATGCACCCGGATGCGGAGCAAAAGGCCGACCTGGATGTCATGCTCAAGGACCTGGAAACCCTACTCGCCCGCATGGGCTGAAGCAATCACGCCCCCGCCCAGGCAAACGTCGCCGTCGTACAGCACGGCTGACTGCCCCGGCGTCACGGCCCATTGGGCCATTGGAAACGTCAGGGCGAATGCCTGCGGGCTGGCGCTCTCCAGCTGGCACGGCGCGTCGCTTTGCCGGTAGCGGGTCTTGGCTGCCAACGCGGCTGTTGACGGGGGGCCTCCGGCGACCCAGCTGGCATCCTGCGCTATCAGCCCGTGCGATTGCAGCCATGGGTGGTCGTGGCCTTGCACCACCCACAGGGTGTTGGTCTGCATGTCCTTGCGCGCCACAAACCAGGGCGTGTGCTCGCCGCCGCCCTTTTGCGCGCCCTTGGCCTTGATGCCACCAATGCCCAAACCCTGGCGCTGGCCCAGCGTATAAAAACTCAGGCCCTGGTGCCGACCCAGTTCGCGGCCAAAGCCGCGGCTGCCGGGTTGGCCGGTGCCGTCGCGGATGGGTCCGGGCTCTTTCTGGATGTAGCGGTTCAGGAATTCCCGGAAGGGCCGCTCGCCGATGAAACAAATCCCGGTGGAGTCCTTCTTTTTGGCGTTGGGCAGGCCCATGTCCAGGGCAATCTGGCGCACCTGCGTTTTGTGCAGTTCGCCCACCGGAAACAGCGTCTTGGAGAGCTGCGCCTGGCTCAGTCGGTGCAAAAAGTAGCTTTGGTCTTTGGTGGGGTCCAGGCCTTTCAACAGCTCAAACAGGCCATTGGCAGGGTTCTGGCGAACACGGGCGTAGTGGCCGGTGGCAATCTTCTCGGCACCCAGGCGCATGGCGTGGTCCAGAAAGGCCTTGAACTTGATCTCGGCGTTGCACAGGATGTCGGGGTTGGG
>CAZDDK010000316.1:0-3134 GCA_964504185.1 uncultured Rhodoferax sp.
ACCCACTTCACCGGGCGCGTGCCGTTCAAGCACGTCTATATCCACGGCCTGGTGAAGGATGCCCAGGGCAAGAAGATGAGCAAGTCCGAGGGCAATGTGCTGGACCCGGTGGACCTGATTGATGGCATTGCGCTCGCCCCCCTGCTGGCCAAGCGCTCGGAAGGTTTGCGCAAACCCGAAACGGCCCCCCAGGTACGCAAGAACACCGAGAAGGAGTTCCCCGAGGGCATCCCCGCGTTTGGGGCGGATGCGCTGCGCTTTACCTTTGCATCACTGGCCTCCTTGGGCCGCAGCATCAACTTTGACAGCAAGCGCTGCGAGGGCTATCGCAATTTCTGCAACAAGCTGTGGAACGCCACGCGCTTTGTGCTGATGAACTGCGAGGGCCAAGACTGCGGCATCGATGACCATGCAGCCAACGTCTGCGGCACGACCGAAGCGGCAACGTACCTGAGTTTTAGCCAGGCGGACCGGTGGATCGTCTCGCTGCTGCAAAAAGCGGAAGCCGAAGTGGCGCGGGGCTTTGCCGATTACCGGCTGGACAACGTCGCCAACACCATCTATGACTTTGTGTGGAACGAGTTCTGCGACTGGTACCTGGAAATTGCCAAGGTGCAGATACAGACTGGAAGCGCCGCCCAGGCACGCGCCACGCGCCGCACGCTGATCCGCACACTGGAAACGGTGCTGCGCCTGGCCCACCCCATTACGCCCTTCATTACCGAAGAGCTGTGGCAAAAAGTGGCTCCCGTCGCTGGGCGCTCTGGCCCGTCGGTCAGCATCGCCGCCTATCCCCTAAGCCAACCCGAACGCATTGACGAAGCGGCTATTGCCCACGTTGCCAAGCTCAAGCTTTTGGTGGATGCCTGCCGCAATCTGCGCGGCGAGATGAATGTGTCGCCGGCCCAGCGCCTGCCGCTCTTGGTGGTGGCACAAACTGCAGAGGAAGGCACCTTCCTGAAAGCCAGCGCGCCGGTCCTGCAGGCACTGGCCAAACTCAACGAGGTCAAGCTGTTTGATACCGAAGCCGCATGGCAGACGGCTGCGCAAGCGGCCCCGGTGGCCGTGGTGGGCGAAGCCCGCATCTGCCTGTATATGGAAGTGGACGTGGCCGCAGAGAAAGCGCGCCTGGGCAAGGAAGCGCTGCGCCTGGAGGATCAAATCGCCAGGGCCAACACCAAGCTGGGCAATGAGGCCTTTGTGGCCAAGGCCCCTGTGGCCGTGCTGGAGCAGGAGCGCAAGCGTGTAGCCGATTTCACCGACACGCTGACCAAGATCCGCGAACAGTTGGCCCGGTTGGGCTGATCCTGAAACCGGCGTGGGGGCAACTACCTGCGGCGCAGCACGTGGGTGAATTCCTCGCCCAGGGTCTGCTGGTCGATCAGCTCATTGCCGGTCTGCTTGGCAAAGGCCTGAAAGTCCCTTACGGAACCCGGGTCGGTAGCCACCACTTTCAACGTCTGGCCGGTTTGCATGGCAGCGAGCGCCTTCTTGGCCTTCAAAATGGGCAAGGGGCAATTCAGGCCGCGGGTGTCAATTTCGTGGTCGGTCAGCATGGCAGTTCTGGGCTCTATTCGGGTTTGGGAAATTCAATGAAAGTTGGCGTGTGGCCCCGTGACTGTAACCAGTCGGCCAACGCGTAACCCGTTCCGGCCGGCCAGCATTTGACACTTTGCGGCGCAAACAGGCGGTAGTCCACCAGTTCGGGGGACAGCCGCACCTCGCCATGGCATACGGCGTGGTAGGCAATGATGACCTGATTCATGCGCTGAAAGTCATAGACACCAATCAGGTCCAGCGAGTCGGTGTGCAGATGGGTCTCTTCCGCAATCTCTCGGGCAATACCCTCTTGTGGCGTCTCGCCGGCCTCCATGAAACCGGTGATGAGCGCATACATCTTGCCGGGCCAGGCGGCGTTGCGCGCCAGCAGAATCTGCCCCTCGTATTCGATCACCGCGGCCAGCACCGGCACCGGGTTGTTCCAGTGCGTGAAGTCACAGGCCGGGCAGCGCAGTCGCACGGTGTCACCGCCGTCCTCGGCCTTCGTGATGAAAGCCAGTGGTGTGGCGCACTGCGGGCAGTAGGTGTAGGCCTGTGTCATGCCGGAAAGACTCCCGTAGACAGGTAGCGGTCGCCCCGGTCACACACAATGAACACGATGGTGGCATCCTTTTCACGTTGGGCAATCTCTTGGGCAACCCAGCAGGCACCGGCAGCGGAGATGCCGCCAAAAATCCCCTCTTCGCGGGCCAGACGACGGCACATATCCTCCGCATCGGCCTGGCTCACATAGACCAGTTCATCCACACGGCTGGGGTCGTAAATCTTGGGCAGATACTCCTGTGGCCATTTGCGAATGCCCGGAATGCGTGAGCCTTCTGCAGGCTGGGCACCCACGATGCGAACAGCCGCATTTTTTTCCTTCAGAACACTTGCCACGCCCGTGATGGTGCCGGTGGTTCCCATGGCGGACACAAAGTGGGTGATACGGCCTTGTGTTTGCTCCCAAATTTCCGGCCCCGTTGTCTCGTAGTGCACGCGGGGGTTGTCAGCGTTGGCAAACTGGTCCAGCACCCGGCCCTTGCCGTCGCGCTGCATCTGTTCGGCCAGATCGCGCGCATACTCCATGCCCCCACTCTTGGGGGTGAGGATCAACTCGGCACCAAAGGCCTTCATCGTCTGCACCCGCTCAATGGAAAGGTCCTCCGGCATGATCAGCACCATGCGATAGCCTTTGATGGCCGCCGCCATGGCGAGCGCGATCCCGGTATTGCCAGAGGTCGCCTCGATTAGTGTGTCGCCCGGCTGAATTTCGCCCCGCTCCTGGGCTCGTTGAATCATGGACAGGGCCGGTCGGTCCTTGACCGACCCGGCGGGATTGTTTCCCTCCAACTTGCCAAGCACCACCGTGTTGCGAGCCGTGTTGTCTGTTGCACCGATGCGCTGGAGGGCCACCAAGGGGGTCTTGCCAATCGCGTCCTCAATTGTTGGGTAATTCATGCCCATAAATGTGCCATAATTTAGGTCTTGAAATTAAGCGTCGCCCGGGTGGTGGAATTGGTAGACGCAGCGGACTCAAAATCCGCCGCCGCAAGGCGTGCCGGTTCGATTCCGGCCCCGGGCACCACAGATAA
>CAZDDK010000317.1:0-3125 GCA_964504185.1 uncultured Rhodoferax sp.
AGACGGCCGTCGGGGTAGGGGCCATGTTTGGGGCGGCCACTTTTTTTGACTGGTTGACCCGCTTGTCTTTGCTCTCCGGGGGGGCGCTGCCCGCTACGCTGGTGTGGCTGATTGCGGCGTGCAGCCTCAAGAAACAGCTTGCACGCCAGACGCCAGCAACCCAGCAGGTGGCGGGTGTTGTTTTGGGGGTGGTGGCGGGTTTGTATGGCTGCGCCGTGCTGTTCATTGCGGGTTTGCTGGAGTCCGCGCCGTGGGTGGCCTGCGCTTTTAGCGGCGCCCTGCTGTCGGCTGCGCTGGTGGCCGCGCTGGTGCTGCGGGCCAAGGGCAAAACGCCAGCCGCCACGACCGCCCGTTTGACCGAATTGCAGGCGCGCATTCGCCCCCACTTTCTGTTCAACACACTCAACAGCGCCATTGCGCTGGTGCGGGCCGAGCCGCGCAAGGCGGAGGCACTGCTGGAGGATTTGAGCGATTTGTTTCGCCACGCTTTGATGGAGCAGGGGGAATTTGTCTCATTGGCTGACGAAATTACGCTGGCCCAGCGTTATCTGGCCATTGAGCAGGTGCGCTTTGGCGAGCGCCTGCGGGTGCAGTGGGTGCTGGACCGACAAGCCGACGCGGCCAAATTGCCGCCCCTGCTGTTGCAGCCGCTGGTTGAAAACGCGGTCATGCACGGGGTGGAGCCCAGTGACTCGGGTGCGCAAATCAGAATCACGACCGAGCGCCGGGGCTCCAGCGTCGTCATCAAGGTCAGCAACACGGTGCCATCAGGGCCAGGCAAGCCAGGCAATGGCGTGGCGCTGGACAATGTGCGCGATCGCTTGAACCTGCTGCACGATGTGCAGGGGCAGTTTCAGTACGCGCTCAAGGACGGTGTTTTTCAAGTCAGGATCGAGGTGCCGGCATGAGGGTCAGCCAAGCCAACGGGAAGGGTGCTGCATGGGATTGAAGGTACTGATCGTGGACGACGAGGCGCTGGCCC
This sequence comes from uncultured Rhodoferax sp., assembly GCA_964504185.1. GTDB lineage: Bacteria > Pseudomonadota > Gammaproteobacteria > Burkholderiales > Burkholderiaceae_C > Allorhodoferax. The sequence goes on from CAZDDK010000317.1 coordinate 983, forward strand.
GCGCGCGTTTGCGCACGCTTTTGGGCGATTGCACCGCACCTGCGGCCAGTGTCCAGGCCGAGGCCGCCAACGCCGCACAAGCGGTAGAGTGGTTGCAGCATCACGATGCTGACCTGGCGCTGGTGGACATCCACATGCCCGGTGCCGACGGTTTGGCCCTGGCGCAGATGCTGCGCACCTTGCCTCGCCCCCCTGCGGTGGTGTTTGTGACCGCCCATGCCGAACACGCCGTGCAGGCGTTTGAGCTGGAGGCGCTGGACTATTTGACCAAGCCGGTGCGGCTGGAGCGTCTGCAGGCAATGCTACAAAAAGTAGAGCGATTGGTGCACGCCAATCGTGCGCCAGAGCCTGATTTTCCTCAAGAAGTTTTGATCATTCAGGACCGGGGCCGCACCGAGCGGGTGCCTTTGGTGCAGGTGCTGTACCTCAAGGCTGAGCTGAAATACATCACCGTTCGGACCCGTGACAAGAGTTACATTCTGGACGGTTCCCTGAGCGAGCTGGAAGATAAATACAAAAACCACTTCATGCGCATCCACCGCAACGCCCTGATTGCCCGGCGCGCCGTGCGGGCTTTGGTCAAACACCACGATCCGCAAGAGGGGGAGGGCTGGGCGGTGCGGCTGGAGGGGATTGATGAACTGCTTTTTGTGTCGCGGCGGCAGTTGGCGGCGGTGCGGGAGGTGGTGGCGGGGGTGGGGTGAGGTGAGGTGCGCTTTACAGCACTGTCTACCGCTTCGCGCCTAACTTTCACGTTAATGTCGTATCGATCTGGAAACGCAATAACGTCACACTTTGGTCGGTGCCAGTTCGATGCGTTTGTCGGCCTCGTAGGCCAGGTTGGGGTTGCACGCGCCCAGGATGAATCGGCGGCTTCAAGCCAAACCTGGTTCAGCCCGAGCCATACCTCGGTTTACAGCGAACGTTTGATCGTGAGTGCCCCCCGAACCTGCCCTTCGCGATAACCCACAGCAAGATCGTTGGGGTAGGTTTTGGCAATTTGCGCTTTGACTTCTGGCGAAATGTTTTCAGGGGTGCCATGGCAATTCAGGCACAGGCCTTGGGTGGGCAAGGCCTTGATGTAGCGCAGGGTTCGGGTGCTGCCCTCGTTCACAAATTCCACTTTTTCAAGCGTTGCAGGGTTTTCCCCTGCCAATGCGCGTTTGTCGAATTCCTGCAAGGCCTCTTTTTCCCATGCGTCAGGCGTTGCCTTGGGGTTGCGGTTTTTCAGGCTGACGCGTCGAATGGCCCAGCCGGTGTTTTGGGACGCCTGGGCCGCCATCTTTGGCGCCTTGTCGCTGCAGGCATCAATGGCTCCGGAGAAGCTGCCTTTTTCAATTTCCGTTTGCACCATGGCCAGCAACTTGGGCGGAATTCCCATGGCGGTTTTTTTGGTCTCTGCCACAAGCGCCTCATCATTGGCGTGGGTCAACGATGAACTCAACAATGCGGCCAGAACAAGCAAAAGGGGTTTCATAGAATTTTCCAAAAAATGATGAACAGTGAATGACAAAGCTTGGGAAGCGGGGAACTCAGGCGGGTATGCCGAAAAGTCTGTCGGTGATTTCCTGTGCCACCGTTGCCAAATAGAAAATCACCGCAGCGCCCGCCACAGGGCGCTGCGGTGCAAAGTTTAGCATACCCCATGCAGTATTTTGCGGTTTGTTTGAACGCCTATACATGATCGCATTCCGCGGGGGAGCAGCTTTTCTTTGCACAAAAGCTGTCTTTCATGCAGCATCATCAATTAGTTCATGCCAAATTTTTGACGCATTCAGTTCAGTGCGACAGGCGCTCACCCGCATGTGCGGCGTGTTCCACCATCAGGCAGCGGTTTTGCACAAATTCCACACCGGCGGCCCGGGCGCTGGCCGCCGCTTCGGCGTTTTCAATGCCCTGTTGTAGCCACAAGGCTTTGGCACCGATGGCAATCGCGTCTTGCGCCACCGGGGGCACGTCTTCGCTGTTGCGAAACACGTTGACCAGCTCAATCTTCTCGTGCTTGGCTGCCTCCAGCAGGCTGGGGTAGGCTTTTTCGCCCAGTATTTCTTGGGCGTTGGGGTTGATGGGGATGATGCGCCAGCCATGCGCTTGCATGTAGCGCGTCACGTCGAAACTGGCGCGGTGCGGCTTGGGCGACAGA
>CAZDDK010000318.1:0-3125 GCA_964504185.1 uncultured Rhodoferax sp.
AGAGCTTCTCGGCCTGGCACAACGTGCTGTACGCAACCAAGAACAACGGCTTCTCCGGCAACGATGCACGCCTGGCATTCAACAGCCCGCTGCACGTGCGCCACATTGAAAACCTGGCCAACATGTCCAAGACCGGCCTGTTTGTCTACAAGGGCCGTGGCAACGCAGCCGATGCCACCTTTGTGTCGGGCGAGTGCGCCATGATCACCGGGTCTTCTGCGCTGTACGGCAACATCAAGCGCAATGCCAAGTTCACCGGCGGCATCTCCACCCTGCCCTACTACCCCGACGTGACCGGTGCCCCCCAGAACACCGTGATTGGCGGCGCCAGCCTGTGGGTGATGTCTGGCAAGAAGGAAGCCGAGTACAAGGGCGTGGCCCAGTTCTTCGCGCACCTGTCCAAGGCGGCCGAAGCGGCCAAGAGCCACCAGCGCACCGGCTACCTGCCGGTCACCAAGGCCGCCTACGAGTTGACGGAAAAGTCCGGCTTCTACAAGCAAAACCCAGGCACCGATGTGTCCGTAGAACAGATGATCCGCAAGACCACCGACAAGTCGCGCGGTATCCGTCTGGGCAACTTTGTGCAGATCCGCACGATCAACGACGAAGAACTGGAACAAGTCTGGGCCGGCAAGAAGCAGCCCAAGGAAGCGCTGGATACCGCCATGAAGCGGGGCAACGAGTTGCTGGAACGCTTTGAGAAGGCGAACAAGAAGTAACCCGCTCCACAGACTTTTCGCCAACGAATCGCCCGGTGCCGCACCTGCGCCACCGGGCGTTGACTTTCAACACATCGCCATGGAAAAACGCGTTCGCTTCCGCTCCGCCTGGTTGCCCTGGGTGCTGATTGCCCCGCAGTTCACCATCGTGCTGGTGTTCTTCTTCTGGCCGGCAGGCCAGGCCCTGTGGCAAAGCGTGCTGCAACAGGACGCGTTTGGCACCAGTGTGGAGTTCGTCGGCCTGGAGAACTTTCGCAACCTGTTTGCGGACCCCACCTACCTGGAGTCCTTCCAGACCACGGCCATTTTTTCGCTGGCGGTGGCCGTGTGTGGGCTGAGCATTGCGCTGGTGCTGGCCACCATGGCCGACCGCGTGCTGCGCGGTGCCGGTATCTACAAGACGCTGCTGATCTGGCCCTATGCCGTAGCTCCCGCCGTGGCCGGGGTGCTGTGGCTTTTCATGTTTGCCTCGCCCATGGGCGTGGTAGCGTACTACCTGCAGGTTTTGGGCCTGGATTGGAACCATATGCTCAACGGCCAGCATGCCATGGCCCTGATCGTGATGGCCGCCGTGTGGAAGCAGATTTCCTACAACTTCCTGTTCTTTCTGGCGGGGCTGCAGTCCATCCCCAAGTCGCTCATTGAAGCGGCGGCCATTGACGGCGCAGGCCCCTGGCACCGGTTTCGCACCATCATCTTCCCGCTGCTCTCGCCGACCACCTTTTTCCTGCTGGTGATCAACGTGGTCTATGCCTTTTTTGACACCTTTGCCATCGTGGACGCCACCACCCACGGCGGCCCCGGCAAGGACACGGCCATTTTGGTCTACAAGGTGTACTACGACGGCTTCAAGGCGCTGGACATGGGCGGATCGGCCGCGCAATCGGTGATCCTGATGGCCATCGTGGTGGCGCTGACCGTGGTGCAGTTCCGTTTTGTCGAAAAGAAGGTGCAGTACTGATGATTGAACGCCGCCCTTTCCTGGACTTTGTGGCGCACGCCGTGCTGATTTTGGGCGTGCTGGTGGTGGCCTTTCCGGTCTACCTGACCTTTGTGGCCTCTACGCAAAGTGCGTCGGATATTGCCTCCAGCCGCCCCCTTTCGCTGCTGCCGGGCAGCCACATGGCCGAAACCTACCGGCTGGCCTTGTTCGGCGGCGAGAGCAGCATGGGCAGCAAGTTTGCCCCGGCCGCGCCCATGATGCTGGTCAGCCTGATCTCGGCGCTGGTGATTGCGCTCGGCAAGATTGCCATTTCCCTGTTGTCGGCCTTTGCGCTGGTGTACTTTCGCTTTCCTTTGCGCGGCCTGGTGTTCTGGATGATCTTTATCACCTTGATGCTGCCCGTAGAGGTGCGCATTGGTCCCACCTACGAGGTGATTTCACAACTGGGCATGCTCAACTCCTATGCGGGGCTGACGGTACCGCTGATCGCTTCGGCCACTGCCACCTTCTTGTTCCGCCAGTTTTTCCTGACCGTGCCCGACGAACTGGCCGAGGCGGCGCGCGTGGACGGCGCCGGGCCCATGCGGTTTTTCAAGGACATTCTGCTGCCGCTGTCGCGCACCAGCATGGCGGCGCTGTTTGTGATCCAGTTCATCTACGGCTGGAACCAGTACCTGTGGCCGCTGCTGGTCACCACCGACGAGGGCATGTACCCGGTGGTGCTGGGCATCAAGCGCCTGATTGCGGGTGAGGCCTATACCGAGTGGAACGTGGTCATGGCCACCGCCATGCTGGCCATGCTGCCCCCGGCCCTGGTGGTGATCCTGATGCAGAAGTGGTTCGTCAAGGGGCTGGTGGAGACCGAAAAGTGAAAGACCCCCGGTATTTCGTTGCCCCGCATTCCACCGCCGCACCCAGCGGCAAACGGGGTTGGGCGCAGACCCGATTTCTGCGCATTTGGCAGCATGAGGGTCTGCGCCCAACCCCGTTTGCCGCCAGCGCGTTCGCTTCGTATGGGGCACCGCTGTGGGGCACCTGCCGGGGTGGGCCTCATACTGCCAAACGCGCAGAAATCGGCCCACCCCGGCTGGTGCCCCACAGCTCATCAGCACACTGGCATTTCGCACATTAATCTACCCCCATGGCTTCCATCGAACTCAAAAACGTCGTCAAACGCTACGGCAGCGGCCCCAAGGCCAACCAGGTCATCCACGGCGTCAACGCCCACATTGGCGATGGTGAATTCATCGTCATCGTCGGCCCCAGCGGCTGTGGCAAATCCACGCTGTTGCGCATGGTGGCCGGGCTGGAAGACATCAGCGCGGGCGAAATTTCCATCGGCAACCGCGTGGTCAACCAGTTGGAACCGGCCCAGCGCGACATCGCCATGGTGTTCCAGAACTACGCGCTGTATCCGCACATGAGCGTGTTCGACAACATGGCGTTCGGCCTGCGCCGCCGCA
>CAZDDK010000319.1:0-3112 GCA_964504185.1 uncultured Rhodoferax sp.
GCTTCCATCTCTGCGCGGGAAAAGGCGGCGCCTTCGGCCGTACCCTGTACTTCCACGAAATGCCCGACACCGGTCATGACCACGTTCATGTCGGTGTCGCAGGCGGAGTCTTCGGTGTATTCCAAATCCAATAGCGGCGTGCCCTGCACGATGCCCACCGAAATGGCGGCCACCTGCGCGGTGATCGGTGACTCGGCAATCTTGCCGCTGGCCAACAGGCCGTTCACCGCATCCTGGGCCGCCACGAAGGCACCGGTAATGGCAGCGGTGCGGGTGCCGCCGTCGGCCTGCAGCACGTCGCAGTCGAGCTGAATGGTGCGCTCGCCGAGTTTCTTCAGGTCAAACACCGAGCGCAGGGAGCGGCCGATCAGGCGCTGGATTTCCTGGGTGCGCCCGCTTTGCTTGCCGCGTGCGGCTTCGCGGTCGCTGCGGGTGTGGGTGGCGCGCGGCAACATGCCGTATTCGGCAGTCACCCACCCTTCTCCGCTGCCGCGTTTGTGGGGCGGCACCTTTTCCTCGACCGAGGCGGTGCACAGCACTTTGGTGGCACCAAACTCGATCAGCACCGAGCCTTCGGCGTGCACGGTGTAGCCCCGGGTAATGCGCACCGGACGCAGTTGATCGGCGCGGCGCGCCGGAGTACGGACAAATTCAGTCATGGGTGGGGATCCTGGGTCAGCCCTTGCGGGATGCCGAGCGGCGAATGGCTTCGTTGATCTCGGCAATGGAGCGCTCGATGGCTTCGTCATCCAGATCGTCCACGCCGGAGTCCAGCCAGCCGGCCTGCACCGTGGAGGCGAATACGCCGTCATCAATGCTGTCGGTGGAAATAGTGCCACGGGTGGACTCGAAGGTGTCGGGTGTCTCCCACTCCATGGCGATCACGGTGACGTTGTCGCTATGGGAGCCTGCCTTGATCAGGGCCCGCTCCACCAGTTCGGGGACGGCCGTGCCCACGGGCTTGTGTCCCAGCTGCAGCACGATTTCGGCATCATCCAGGCTGCCCCACAGTCCGTCCGAGCACAACAAAATCTTGTCGCCTTGCAGCAATGACACCGGTCCGGTCACCTCAAACACCGGCTTGGTTGGAGAGCCCAGGCAGGTGTAGAGCACGTTGCGGTTGAAGTTGGCCGGCAAGGGCTCCTCCGGTTTGGCCTCATGGCGCTGCTCGATGTACGAGTGGTCGCGGGTGCGGGCCAGCAATTCGCCGTGGCGCACGAAATACAGGCGGGAGTCCCCACAGTGCACCCAGTGGGCCACGCCCTGCTGCACGATGGCAGCCACCAGCGTGGTGCGGGGCGTGTCCATCAGGTGCTTTTCAGCGGCATAGCGCAGGATTTGACGGTGGGCGGCCATGATGGCCATGTTGAAGAATGCGGCCACATCGTCGATTTCTGGCGTGGCGGCCTTCTGGTACAGGGCGGATATGGTCTGCAACACGATCTGGGCCGCAACCTCTCCTTCCGGGTGCCCCCCCATACCATCAGCCAGCAGGAACAGACCCGATGCCTTGGTGTAGCAATACCCCATGCGGTCTTCATTTTTGTCGCGCCCGCCCTTGCGGCTGACCTGAAATACGGAAAACTTCATCGCGGCTTGCCTCCGGCATTGATGGGACCGAGCACGCTCTTCTTGGCATCTGCGACGATGGTGTCAAACTGCATGCGCACCTTTTCGCTGACACTGAGTTTGGTGTAGCGGCGTTCGCCTTCCCGGCTCAGCTCCTTCTGCAGGGCAAAGACCGACTGCGGACGCGACAGGGGGTCCAGCGACATGCACCACTCCACCACCTCGATCAGGTTGTCCGAGTACACACCACGTAGGCGCGCCAGTGCGACGGCGATGCGGTCCTTTTCCAGACGCTGGGGTGCTTCGTTGGGGGGATAGCCCTGCATACAGGCATAAATGCAGGCCCCAATCGCGTAGATATCCGTCCAGGGCCCCATGGAGGCGTCGCGCCGGTACATTTCGGGCGCGGCAAAACCGGGCGTGTACATGGGCCGGATGAAGTTGCCTTCCTTGCTCAGCACTTCGCGCGCCGCACCGAAGTCGATCAGCACGGAGCGGTTGTCGTCGGTGATGAAAATATTGGCCGGCTTGATGTCCAGGTGCAGCATCTTGTGCTGGTGCACGATGCGCAGGCCGCGCAGGATCTCGTCAAACAGCGAGCGAATGGTGGACTCTCGGAACACCTTGCTCTGCTTGAGGTCGCGTGCAGTCACGATAAAGTCCTGCAGGGCAGCACCCTCCAGGTAGTTCATGACCATGTAGACGGTTTCGTTTTCGCGGAAGAAGTTGAGCACGCTCACCACCGAAGGGTGGGAAATCTGAGCCAGTGAGCGGCCTTCTTCAAAAAAACTTTTGAGGCCCAGGCGGTACAGCGAGAGCTTTTCGGGTTGTACCTGGGGCAGCAATTCGCCGGGAGCTCGCGTTGCCAGCGAGGAGGGCAAATACTCCTTGACCGCCACCTGTTGCCCGTCCGGGTCCAGCGCCAGATACACCAGCCCAAACCCTCCGGCGGCTACTTTGCGAATGATGCGATAGCCACCAATGGTCGTTTCCGGAGGCAGGGGAGCGGGCTTGACCTTCGACATAAATTAAGAGTTGATCCCTCGTCTGGTCCGACTGAACCGGGTTATTCTCTGGCACGTTTCATGAACCGAGATTACGCGATGCCAGTTTACAGCATGACAGGTTATGCCAGTGTCCAGGAAAGCTCCGGGATAACCCCCCCGGGCACCGATGCCAAACCCCCGGTTGGACACCTCGGCCTGGAGATCCGCTCCGTCAACAGCCGCTTCCTGGACCTGTCCTTTCGCTTGCCGGAAGACCTGCGCCAGTTCGAACCGGCCCTGCGCGATCTATTGGTCGGCCGACTCAAACGCGGCAAGGTGGAGGTGCGTGCCTCCATTGAAAGCCACGCAGCCAGCGGCGTGTCCGACCCCACGGCCCGCCTGCTGCAACGCCTCAACGCCGTGCAGGACAACGTCAAGGCCTGGCTTCCCGGTGCAGCACCGCTGAGCGTCGCCGATGTCATCCGGATTTCGGCCGCCGAGCAAACCGGCCAGCACGACTGGAGCGACCTGGTCGTGCCGCTGGCCAACCAGGCCCT
>CAZDDK010000320.1:0-3105 GCA_964504185.1 uncultured Rhodoferax sp.
CTTCCTCCGTGAAGGCGCTGACCGGTTCTACCGAAGAAGAGCAGTTCCACTAAGCGCATTCCCCGGCACCGCGCGAGCGGGCAGGGCGTATGGCCGACGTTCCGCAAGGGACCTCGGCCATTTTTATGCGGTTAAAATCGCCGCTTCACTTTGTATAAGAGCGAGAAAGGCAACTGGTTATGACACCGCGAACTACACGACCTTCTACTTCAAGCGAATAAGGCTCGTAGTCCGCGCGCCTTGTGCGCAGGCAGCTCTCATATTCATAGCAAAGCGCGGACAGTTCCGCGCTTTTTTGCTTTTTGCCCCCTTCCTTTTTGCATACGCCATGATCAACATTACGCTTCCCGACGGTTCCCAACGTGCATTTCCAGGCCCAGTCACGGTAGCCGAGGTCGCAGCTTCCATTGGTGCCGGTCTGGCCAAGGCGGCCCTGGCAGGCCGGGTCCGAACGGTAGATGAGCCAGATGGCCCGGGCAAGGTGGTGGACACCAGCCACCAAATGACAGCCGATAGCACACTGTCCATCATTACCGCCAAGGACGCCGATGGCCTGGAGGTTATTCGCCACTCCACGGCCCACTTGTTGGCCTATGCCGTCAAGGAACTGTTCCCAGATGCCCAGGTCACTATCGGCCCGGTCATTGAGCATGGATTCTTTTATGACTTTTCGTACAAGCGGCCTTTTACACCCGAAGACCTCGCTGCGATCGAGAAAAAGATGGTGCAATTGGCCGCGCTGGACGAACCTGTGGTGCGCAGGGTGCTGCCGCGCGATGAAGCCGTGGCCTACTTTAAAGGCCTGGGCGAGCACTACAAGGCCGAGATCATTGAGAGCATTCCCAGCAATGAAGACGTGTCGCTTTACCGCGAAGGCAAGTTTGAAGACCTGTGTCGCGGACCGCACGTTCCCAGCACCGGCAAACTCAAGCACTTCAAGTTGATGAAGCTGGCAGGCGCGTACTGGCGCGGTGACCACAAGAATGAGATGCTGCAGCGTATCTACGGCACGGCCTGGGCCAGCAAGGACGAACTGCAGCAGCATTTGACGATGCTGGAAGAGGCCGAAAAGCGCGACCACCGCAAGCTGGGCCGCGAGCTGGACCTGTTTCACATCGACGAACATTCCCCCGGCACCGTGTTTTGGCACCCCAAGGGTTGGACCCTGTGGCAGGGTGTGGAGCAGTACATGCGCAAGGTCTACCAGGACAACGGCTATCTGGAGGTCAAGGGCCCGCAAATCATCGACAAGGGGCTTTGGGAGAAGACCGGGCATTGGGACAAATACCGCGAAAACATGTTCGTGACCGAGTCCGAGAAGCGCGACTACGCCTTGAAGCCGATGAATTGTCCCGGTCACATCCTGATTTACAAGCACGGTATCAAGAGCTACCGTGACCTTCCGCTGCGATTCGGTGAGTTTGGTGCCTGCCACCGCAACGAGCCCTCGGGTGGCTTGCACGGAATTATGCGGGTGCGAGCTTTTACGCAAGACGATGGCCACATCTTCTGCACGGAAGACCAGATCCAGTCCGAAGTAGTGGCTTTCACCACTTTGTTGCAAAAGGTCTACCGGGATTTTGGTTTTTCCAACATTATTTACAAACTTTCCACGCGCCCGGAAAAGCGCATCGGCTCCGAAGAAAGTTGGGATCGCGCGGAAAATGCACTGGCCGAAGGTTTGCGCGCGTCCGGTTGTGACTTCGAGTACCTTCCAGGCGAGGGCGCGTTCTACGGCCCGAAGATTGAATACACGCTCAAAGACGCATTGGGGCGCCCTTGGCAGTGCGGCACCATCCAGGTTGATCCCAACATGCCTGAGCGTCTCGACGCCGAGTATGTGGGCGAAGATGGAGCCCGCCACCGCCCCGTCATGCTGCATCGCGCCATCGTCGGCAGCCTGGAGCGCTTTATCGGTATTCTGATTGAAGAAAGCGCAGGCGCCCTGCCAACCTGGTTGGCACCTGTGCAGGTGGCGGTGCTCAATATCACAGATGCCCAGGCAGAGTACGCCCGTTCCGTGGCTAAAACGCTGCAAAATCAAGGGCTTAGGGTCAATTTAGATCTTCGTAACGAAAAAATTACGTATAAAATACGGGAGCATTCGATGCAGAAGCTGCCGTATTTGGTCGTTGTTGGCGACAAGGAAATGGCAGCGAGTGCCGTTGCAGTGCGCGCCCGGGGTGGTCAAGACCTCGGAGCAATGCCCCTTGAAGCCTTTGTTCAAAAGATTCTTGGCGACGTTGCCAGCAAGTCGTCTCTCTGAGGAATAACTCCGGTTGTCTCCCTGTAGAAGCAGAGCTTGGCCCGCGTGCGCTGTGTGGCAACCGCTACAGTTTGTGTAGCAGATATTGTGAAGGATTGAGCCATCGCTACTGAATTTCGTGACCGTCGTCAGCGTGAAGAACGCAAACACCGCCTGAACCGTGAAATCATGGCCCCCGAGGTGCGCCTCTCGGGTCCGGAAAACGAGCCCCTTGGTGTCGTCAGCCTGATGGAAGCCCTGCGCATGGCAGGTGACTTGGATGTGGATCTGGTTGAAATTGCTGCTACGGCGAACCCGCCGGTCTGTCGTTTGATGGATTACGGCAAGTTCAAGTATCAGGAACAAAAGAAGGCGGCGGAGGCGAAGGCCAAACAGACGGTCATCGAGATCAAGGAAGTCAAGTTCCGTCCTGGTACCGACGACGGGGATTACAACATCAAGATGCGCAATATCAAGCGTTTCTTGGCCGAGGGTGATAAGTGCAAGATCACTTTGCGCTTTCGGGGGCGTGAGATTACCCACCAGGAATTGGGCATGGCCTTGCTGAATCGTATTCGCGCGGACTTGGCCGATCTGATTGTGGTGGAACAATTTCCCAAGCTGGAGGGGCGTCAAATGATCATGATGATCGCCCCTGGTAAGAAGAAGTCCGGGGCTAAGCCAGCGCCGGAGTCTGCAGTTAGCGCCTCTGCGGCGGCGTGAAACATGAGAGGTGTCGGCCTTTTTGAGGTCGACCAAAGGATTGGTAGGTGAAAGCCTTCCAACGGGGCGATGCCGAGAGGTGTTGCCCGAGAAGTGACTCGGGGCCAACAAGGCTGGAAACCGTTTCCAGACGCCTC
>CAZDDK010000321.1:0-3101 GCA_964504185.1 uncultured Rhodoferax sp.
GCCAGCTTGATAGCCTCGGGTCGGGTACCGATAACGACAAACAAATTTTTCATGCAGATCGGACCAATGCTTTAGCGAGGCAGACTTTCGGCCCGATAAACGTGGGGCTTCCAGGGCCCCCACTTTTCCTCAAACAAGCGCTTGTTGCGCTCAAAAATGGCCTGGCGGCGCACCGGGGCCTCTTTGTCAAAACTGGCGGAAAGCTCGTGGTACACAAACACATCTTCCGCGCACCCCACCGTCCAGCCCTCTGCCCGGACCCGCATGCAATAGTCATCATCCTCAAAGAATCCCGGAAAAAAGCGTTCGTCCAAACCACCCACCCGCTCATACACCTTGCGCGGCATCATCACACAGAAAAACGCCACATTGTCCAGCGCCAGCAAGGCCCCGGCCTTGCCCAGCGTGTAGTGCCGTGCCGAGACAAACACATCATCCACCGTGGCGCCGCCCAAGGCAACCTGCGCCTCGTTGCCAATGTTGTTGGTAATGGGGCACACCAAACCCAGCTGCGGGTTTTGCTCAAAATGCCGGCGCAGCCCCCGTGCCCACCCGGGCCCGACGATGGTGTCGTTGTTCAGCACCACCAAAAACTCGCCACGCGCCACCGCCAGGCCCTGGTTGACCGCCGCCCCAAACCCCCGGTTGTCGTCATTCAGAATGATGGAGCGTCCCTCAGGGCGCGCCGCCTGCCAGGCGGTCAGCTCCTGCGGGGTTTCGTCGCGCGAGGCATTGTCCACCACCAGCACTTCCAGCCGCAGGCTGTCGCTGTTGTCCTGCAGGCTCTGCAGGCAGCGCTGGGTCAAATGCCACTGGTTGTAGCTGATCACCACCACGCTCACCACTGGTTCGGTGGCGGTGTCTTCGGCCGCTGCGGCCAGCAAGTCGGCGCGCTGCGCCCAGGTTTGCTGCCGCACAAACGCCATCCGGCGCTGGCACAAATCGGCATAGCCCGTCTGCGCGGCTTCTTGCAGCGCCGTATCAATCTTTTCGATAAACGACCCCGCGCCAGTGGCGCAATACACCAGGTCGCCAAACTGGTGCAGCTCGGGCAGGTCGGTGCTCACCACGGCCTTGCCCGCGCTCAAATACTCATACACCTTGACCGGGTTGGTTGCCAGGGTCAGGGAATTCACCACAAACGGAACCAGGCACACATCAAACCCGGCCAGCCACCCGGGCAGCTCGGCATAGGGCTTTTCGCCCAGCAGGGTCACATTGGCAAACTTGCGCAGCCGCGCACCCACGCCCGCCGTGTCGCTGCCCACCAGCTGAAAATCGCAATGGGCAAACCGCTCGGCCAATGCGGCCAGCAGCTCGGCATCAAACCACTCGGCAATGGCCCCGTAGTAACCTATGACCGGCCTGCGCCCCGCTTGGCGTGCCAAAGCGGGCGTGTAGGCGGTGTGAAAGTGGTCAAACTCCGCCGCATTGCGGATCAGGGCAACCTGCCGGGCCCGGCCCTTGGCAAAGTCTTCCAGAAAGCTGGAGGTAACAATCGTCAGGTCTGCGCTGTGCATCATCTGCAGCTCTACCGCGTCGTGCGCCTTGGCGGTGTTGGAAAACCCGGCATGAAAATCCATGCAGTCATACACCGTGCGGGCCGTGGGCACAAAAGACGCCAGGCCAAACCAAAACGGATGCTGCATCACATGCACCTGCAAGGCACTGCCCGTGCTTTGCAGCAAGTGCCGCAAGCCCCCCTGCAACTGCGCCATCTGCTGGGTGGAAGGCACCTGCGAATACACACTCAACGGCCCCGCCACATGCAGCTGCACCTGGTAGAGCGCCAGCGCGGGGTCTAGCGCCTCGAGCGCAAAACCGGGCTGCGGGTCGTCAACAAAATTGACGCTCACATAAAAAACCCGCCGCCCACTGCGGGCCAGCGCCAGCGCCAGCTGCTGGGGGCGCTGGTGCCGAAAATGCCAGTCAATCACCCCAAAAAAAACATAGTCACGCAAACCCGGCTGTGCCGGCTTGACTGGCGCAACCCCGTCTAGCGCCACCTCAACCACCGGCATGGCGGTGGCCGAAATTTTGGATTGCCGCCAGCGCCGCGTCCACGCCCCCAGCTTGAACCGCATCGCTGGCGAAAGCGGCAGGTGCTGGTAGAGGCGTTTAAGGGGGGAGTAAAGCATGTTCCAATAAGTATTGTTAACCGCGCATTGTAACTTTCAGATATTTTTCAAGCCGCCGCTGCCAACCATGCTCGACCGCCAAACCGAAGTGCTCTACCACCCCCGCACCCTGCTGGACCCCGCAGGCGTTGCGCGCGCGCTGTGCCTGGCCCCGCACCCGGACGATGAAGTCTTTGGTTGCGCCGGCTTGCTGGCCCTGCTGGCTGCGCAGGGCAGCGCGCCGGCCACCCTGATTTTTACGCAGGGTGAACTGGGGGCAGAGCAGGGCGGCAGCCCCCTGGCGCAGCAGCGCCGCAGTGAATCCGAGCAGGCCGCGCGCACCCTGGGGCTGCCGCCACCGCAGTTTGCGCAGTTTCCCGACCGGGGCCTGGTCTATGCCCAGCCGCTGATTGAGCGCATAGCGCAAGCCATTGCCCAGCACCAGCCCAGCCACCTGCTGCTGCCGGCACTGTCAGAGCCGCACCCCGACCACCAGGCCCTGGCGCTGGCCGGCGTGGCCGCCGCGCTGCACAGCACCACCGTGCACACCCTGCTGTTTTATGAGGTGGGTGCGCCCCTGCACGCCAACTGCTTGATAGACATCACGTCGGTGGCCAGCGCCAAGTGGCAGGCCGTGCAGGCATTTGCATCGCAGCTGGGGGTGCAGGCCTATGAGCAGCATGCCCGCGCCTTTGCCAGCCTGCGCGCCTATGGCATGCCCCCCGAATGCACCGCTGCCGAAGCCTATTTTCAGGTCAGCCTGCACGACGTGCGTGCCCAAGGCCCCGCCGCCACCATGCCCTATTGGCCCCTGCTGCGCACCCAGCTGCAGCTGGCCAACACCCCCGCCCAGCTGCCCCTGGTCAGCATTTTGGTGCGCAGTGTGGACCGGCCCCAGCTGCCCCAGGCCATCGCCAGCGTGGCCGCGCAGACCTACCCCAACCTGGAAGTCATCGTCCTGAACGCCAGCGGGCACACCCACAG
>CAZDDK010000322.1:0-3080 GCA_964504185.1 uncultured Rhodoferax sp.
AGCTCTCGCCACTACCCCCTCAAGATAGCGTGTCTACCAATTTCACCACGACGGCGGCTCTGTCAGCCCGGATTGCATGAGGAGCCCAAGGGGCGTGTTGCTTTCCAGACAAGCCTAGAGTTTACCCTGAATTTGCCCCTCTTTCCCTAGGGAGAAGGCAATTAAAGTAGCAATCACTTGGCAGGAATCTGCCCCACTCCCGATGCCGCGACTGCAGGCGCGGATGCCGCGTCCATGGGAGCGGGTGCCAAGGTGGCAGCATTCTCGAGCACGCTGCCCGAACTGGCTGGACGCAAGTTGCCAAAGTAGGCCAATGCCAAGGTACAGACGAAGAACACGGTCGCCAATACAGCCGTGGTGCGCGACAGAAAATTGGCACTCCCGCTGGCACCAAACAGGCTGCCAGAGCTGCCGCTGCCAAACGCAGCTCCCATATCGGCACCCTTGCCGTGCTGCACAAGAATCAGGCCAATCATGGCCAAAGCGGACAGCATTTGAACCGTCAAAATAATAGTCAACACAATGTTCATTCTCAACTCCTAAAGCGAAAAACGCCCACCGCCTTCAGTGGGCGGCAGCGACTATGGACAAAAAGTCGGCAGCCTTCAACGAGGCACCGCCAACCAGGCCTCCGTCGATATCGGGCTGCGACAACAATTGGGCGGCGTTGGCGGCATTCATGCTCCCACCGTACAAAATGCCGATGCGATCCGCGTGCTCGGTGGCCGCGCGCAACTGGGCACGCAACACCGCATGCACGCGCTGCGCCTCTTCCGGCGTGGCGGTCTTGCCGGTTCCGATCGCCCACACCGGCTCGTACGCCACCACAATTTCACTGATGCAATGGCCGTTGGTGTGAATCACGGCCGCCAGCTGGCGTTTGACCACTTCTTCGGTGCGACCGGCTTCGCGTTCCGCCAGAGTCTCGCCAACACACACAATGGGCGTAATACCGGTTGCCAGCGCACGCTGAGCCTTGCCGGCGACCACGGTGTCGGTTTCACCGTGGTATTGGCGACGCTCCGAGTGCCCCACCAAACAATAACGTGCGCCAAAATCTTTCAACATGCCAGCCGATACTTCGCCGGTGTATGCACCCGACTCGTGCTGCGACACATCCTGCCCGCCCCATTCAATGCGGGAACCCGTTGCCAGTCGTTGAACCTGCGCCAAATACGGTGCCGGCACGCACACAGCCACCCGGCATGACGCGCCGGTGGTTCCCGATACCACGGCAAGAAGTAGCGCCTCATTGGCGACAGTGGAGCCGTTCATCTTCCAGTTGCCTGCAATCAGCTGCTTTTTCATGCTGCACTCCCCCAAGTCAAAACAATCTTGCCCACGTGGGTGTTGGACTCCATCAAGACATGGCCTTGCGACGCTCTGGTGCCATTGGCCTGACCGGCATCTACGGCGGCGAACACGCTGTGAATCACCGGTTTGATGCGCCCCGCTTCCAGCAACGGCCAGACGCGTTCGAGACACGCCTTGGCAATGGCTTCCTTGAATGCCACCGACCGCGCCCGCAGGGTCGAACCAGTCACCGTCAAACGCTTGCGCATCAGCAGCGCTGCGTTGAACTCGCTTTGCGTGCCCCCTTGCACCGCAATCACGACCAAGCGCCCGTCTTCAGCCAGACACTGCAACTCCCTGGCCACGTAACCGCCCGCAACCATGTCCAGAATCACATCTACACCGCGGCCATCGGTCCATCGCACCACTTCGGTCTGAAAGTCGTGCGTCTTGTAGTTAATGGCGAAGTCCGCGCCCAAAGCCAGACAGGCCTGGCACTTGGCATCGCTGCCTGCCGTCACCACCACGCGGGCACCCAGGGCCTTCGCCATTTGGATGGCCGCCACGCCAATGCCACTGCTGCCGCCTTGCACCAACAGGGTCTCACCGGCTTTCAGCCCCCCACGGTCAAAAACATTGCTCCATACCGTAAAGAATGTTTCTGGTAACGAGGCAGCTTCCACGTCGCTGAGCCCCTGGGGCACCGGCAGGCATTGGCCGACGGGTGCCACGCAATACTCTGCGTAGCCGCCACCCGCCACCAATGCGCAAACCCGGTCACCCAACCGAAAGCCCGCGCGGGCAAGGGACTGGGCATCGCCACTGGCGATGGTCCCCGCCACTTCCAGACCTGG
The DNA here is from genome assembly GCA_964504185.1 of uncultured Rhodoferax sp. Lineage (GTDB taxonomy): Bacteria > Pseudomonadota > Gammaproteobacteria > Burkholderiales > Burkholderiaceae_C > Allorhodoferax. The sequence goes on from CAZDDK010000322.1 coordinate 2,148, forward strand.
GATGTCGGACGCTCCCGCCGGAGCGGGATACATGCCGGCGCGTTGCAGCACATCGGGGCGATTGATTCCGCTGGCCGATACACGAATCAGCAACTCTCCCACACCCGGCACCGGAACCGGGCGCTGCGCCAGCCGCAACGTGACCGGCCCGCCAGGGGCGGTGATTTCAATAACGTTCATGGCTTTTTAACCGGTTAGCCCGCGTCAAATAAGGACATATCGCTATAAATTTTATAGCTTTTCAGCGATCAGCCTTGCTCACCGTTTTGTGCAGGACGGTCCAACAATGCCTTCATGGACAGCTTGATGCGGCCCTTCTCGTCAGTCTCCAGCACCTTGACCTTGACGATCTGGCCTTCAGACAGGTAGTCGGTCACCTTTTCCACGCGCTCGTGGGCGATCTGGCTAATGTGCAACAGGCCATCCTTGCCGGGCAACAGGTTGACCAAGGCACCGAAATCCAGCAACTTGGTGATGGGGCCTTCGTAGACCTTGCCGATTTCGACTTCCGCCGTGATTTGCTCGATGCGCTTTTTCGCCTCTTCGGCCTTGGCAGGATCGCTGGAGGCAATCGTGATGGTGCCGTCTTCCTCGATGTTGATCTGGGTGCCGGTTTCTTCGGTCAGCGCACGAATCACGGCACCGCCCTTGCCAATCACTTCAAGGATCTTTTCGGGATTGATCTTCATGGTGAACAGGCGCGGTGCGAAATTGGATACTTCGGTCTTTGCCTCGGCCATCGCTTCCTGCATCTTGCCAAGAATGTGCATGCGCGCTTCCTTGGCCTGGGCCAGGGCGACTTGCATGATTTCCTTGGTAATACCTTGGATCTTGATGTCCATCTGCAACGCAGTGATGCCGTTGGTGGTACCTGCCACCTTGAAGTCCATGTCACCCAGATGATCTTCGTCACCCAAGATGTCGGTCAGCACA
>CAZDDK010000323.1:0-3077 GCA_964504185.1 uncultured Rhodoferax sp.
GCCGCCGGGGGCTGGCTGGTGATGTCCCAGCCGCATTTCTGGGCGGACACGTCGGTCACGCTGTGGCCCAGGGCGCGCTCGGCGTGGATGACGGCTTGCATGGCGGCCTGCTCGATGCGGGCTCTGGCCTCGGCGTCTGCCGACCACAGCGTGGCCGCTGATGTGTCGGACAGGGGCACGCCCTGGCGCTGCGCCAGCAGGCCTGCCGGAATGACCAGCGCGCCGCCCACCACCACCGGGGTGCTGGAAACCACATGGCGCTGGGCCAGCAGATCCTTCTCGCGCGTGGCGCGGCGGGCGGTGAGGTCGTCTATGGTGCGGCGCACGTTGTCCAGCGTGAGGCGCACGTCTTTGCCCGCAGCCATGTCGTCCTGGAACTTGATGTAGCGGTCCGACCAGTAGTTGATTTCCTTGACCAGGCGCTCGTGCACAGCGGCCAGGGTTTTGTCCACGTGGGTTTCGCGGCGGGTGCGCACCTCGGCAAAGTGCTCGGGCACCAGGTGGGTGGAGGCGTGTGCCAGGGCCAGTTGCTCCAGGGTGTGCGCGCTGCTGCGGTTGAGCCAGGGGGCGTCCAGCAGGTCTTGCACCAGGGCCAGGTCGGCGGCGCACAGCGGCTCCAGGTCCAGGTGGGGTGCCCAACCGGCGGCGCTGGCGTGGCCCTGGGCGTCGATTTCGACAAACTGCATGCGCCGGGAAATGGTGTGGCCGCCGGGTGCGCCTTCTTTGACCGCGTGGTCGATCATGAACAGCAGCCTGGGGCTGGTGCCTGCATCGCCCGGCGCCACCAGCACGGTGCCTTGCTTGAGGGTGTTGCGGGTTTGCTCCAGCACCAGGTCGGTCACCGATTGCATGAGCGGGTGGCCGGGGTGCAGCAGGCTGGCCATGGGCGCACCCACGCGGCCTGCCAGGCGCACGGCGTGTTTTTCAAAGCACACCCGCTCGTAGCGGCGCAGCACGGGGTCGGCGTTGCGCCGGTCGCGCCCGGTGATTTGGCGGTCGCGCTCGCGGATGGGGGCGGGAACAAAGGTGATCTCGAACCGGCCCGCCTCGCGCGGGCGCAGTTCGCCGCCCAGCTGCGCAAAGGCCTGGTGAAAGAACGCGCGGATGAAGTAGGGCTGGAGCTTGCGGGCCTCGGCTTTTTCCATTTCTGCCTTCACGGCAAACAGGCGATCAAGGCCCATGGCCTCCTCGCACAGGGCATTGCGCTGCAGGATGGCCTGCAGGTGGGCGGTGTCGAGCGCGCCTTCTACTTTGCGCAGCAGGCGGGCCTGTACCTCGGGGTCTTCACCGTAGCGGATGGCTTCGATCAGCAGGTCTTTGAGGCTTTTGTCCTCAAACACCTCGCCCAGAATGTCGAACACACGCCCGCCCAGGGCGGCGCGTTCGACCTCCAGCTTTTCAAACAGGCGCTGGAACACGTCGCCCTCGCGGGTCTCGGCGGCCACCATGTTCCACAGGTGGCATACCTCCGTCTGGCCGATGCGGTGGATGCGGCCAAAGCGCTGCTCCAGGCGGTTGGGGTTCCAGGGCAGGTCGTAATTGACCATGAGGTGGGCGTTTTGCAGGTTGACGCCTTCGCCCGCCGCGTCGGTGGCCAGCAGCACGCGCACGGCCGGGTCGTTGCGGAACAGTTCTTGCACCTTGCGCCGGTCTTCGCGCTTGACGCCGCCGTGGATCATGGTCACGGCGTCCTCGGCACCGATGAGGCCGCGGATTTTGGTGGCCAGGTAGTTGAGCGTGTCGCGGTGCTCGGTAAAGAGGATGAGCTTGCGCTGCAGGCCGTTTTCTTCCCGCAAGGCGGGGGACTGCAGCAGGCTGGAGAGTTCGTCCCATTTGCGGTCCTGCCCGCTGTGGACGAGTGCCCGGGCCTGCTCTTCCAGGGCTTCGAGGCTGGTGATTTCGGCCTCCAGCTCGGCAATGGTCTGGGCGGCGGTGGCCTGGTCGACCACGGCTTCTTCAAAGTGCTCGTAGTCGTCGCTGGAGAGGGCGTCTTCTGACTCCCAGATGTCTTCGGGCGCGCCGGGGGCGTGTACGGGCAGGGCCAGCAGCGCACCGCTGGCGGCACGGCCACGCTGCTGCAGCTTTTCGTCTTCCACCCGGCGCTTGAGTTTGCTGTGGCGGCGCTGCAGCGAGCGGTAAATGGCCTCGGGGCTGGAGGCCAGGCGCCGCTGCAGGGCGGTGAGGGCAAAGCCCACGGTGCCTTTGCGCTGGCCGTCCAGCTGGTCGGCGCGGTTCATTTCGCCTTTGACGTAGTCGGTCACGGCGGCGTAAAGCGCGGCCTCGGCGGTAGAGAGCTGGTAGTTGGCGGTGGTGGCGCGGCGGTCGGGGAAGAGCTTGCTGCCGTCAAAGCGCAGCATGTCTTCCTTGACGGTGCGGCGCATGAGGTCGGTCACGTCCACCTTGTGCGCCCCGTCGCGGAACTTGCCGTAGAAGCGGTCGGAGTCCAGCAGGGACATGAAGAGCTGGAAGTCTTCTTCCTTGCCGTTGTGCGGCGTGGCCGTCATCAGCAAAAAGTGGCGGGTGATGCTGCCCAGCAGTTCGCCCAGCAAAAAGCGCTTGGTTTTGTTGACCTTGTTGCCAAAGTAGTTGGCCGAGAGCTTGTGGGCTTCGTCCACCACCACCAGGTCCCAGCGCGTCTGGCGCAGCTTGTCTTGCAGGTCTTCATTGCGGGCCAGTTGGTCCACCCGCGCCACCAGCAGGTCGGTGTCGTCAAACGGGTTGGCACCACGGGCCTGCTCCACCTGGTCGCGGCTGAACAGGGTGAAGGCCAGTCCAAATTTTTCGGCCATTTCGTCTTGCCACTGCTCCACCAGGCTGCCGGGGGCGACGATGAGCACGCGCTGGGCGTCGGCGCGCATGAGTAGCTCCCGGATGAGCAGCCCGGCCATGATGGTTTTGCCCGCGCCGGGGTCGTCGGCCAGCACAAAGCGCAGGGGCTGGCGCGGCAGCATGGATTCGTAAACGGCGGTGATCTGGTGCGGCAGCGGCTCCACGTTGGAGGTGTGCACGGCCATCATGGGGTCGAACAGGTGGGCCAGGTGGATGCGCCAGGCCTCGGCGGCGAGCTTGAAGTCGGC
>CAZDDK010000324.1:0-3077 GCA_964504185.1 uncultured Rhodoferax sp.
AGGTGGCTCCAAGTAGTGAGCAGACCAACACCGTGCCAGGCGCCTCAAAGTGCGAGCCCTGGCGCGAATTCATTGAGGAGCAACTACGCCTCAAACGCAACGCCACCGCCATCTACCAGGACCTGGTCGATTCTCACGGTTTTGGTCACGCCTACAACGCCGTCAAACGCTTCGTTGGCAAACTCAAGTTCCTCGAACCCGAGCAGTTCGACCGCCTGGAATTCGTCCCCGGCGAAGAAGCCCAGGTTGACTACGGCGAGGGGGCCTTGACGATGGACCCTTCAAGCAAGCGCTATCGTCGCCCGCGCTTGTTCGTCATGACACTGCGTTACAGCCGACGCAGCTTCCGTCGCGTGGTGTGGAAGTCAAGCCAACAAACCTGGGCTGAACTGCACGAACAAGCCTTCCGCTACTTTGGCGGAGCGACCCAATACGTCGTCTTGGACAACCTCAAGGAAGGCGTCATCAAACCCGACCTGTACGAGCCCGAACTCAACACGGTGTACGGCGCCATGCTCAAGCATTACCAGTGCGTGGCCGACCCGGCGCGCGTGCGCGACCCCAACCGCAAAGGCACGGTCGAACATGCCATTCAGCACACCCAGAACACGGCTCTGAAGGGGCGCAGGTTCGACACCATCGAGCAGCAAAACGAATACTTGGAGCAATGGGAGCAGCGCTGGGCGTCCCAGCGCATCCATGGCCGCGAGAAACGCCAAGTGCAGGCCATGTTCGAGGAGGAACGCGCCTCGCTTACGGCCCTGCCACTGCAGCACTTTGCCTACTTCAAGGACCTCATTCGCACGGTGTGCGACGACACCACGGTACGAGTGGACAACAGCAACTACGCGGCACGCCCTGCAGCCATTGGCTCCAAGGTTGTGGTGCGCCTGTCTTCCAACCTGGTGGAAATACGCGCTCTGGGCAGCTTGACGTTGCTGCGAACCCATGCGCGCAGTGAGCGACCTGGCTCAGTGGTGCTGCCCGATGCCGAACGGGTGTTCAACCCCAGCCGCCAAACCGAACATCTGTTCAAGTTGGCCCACGACATTGGCCCGGCCTGCCAGCAGTTGTGCCGTGATTGGTTTACCAAAGACGGACGACCCGGTCAGCGGCGCATGTGGGGCCTGGTGGGCTTGGCGCGCAGGCACCCTGCCGCTGTGGTGGAGCAGGCCTGTGAGGAGGCGTTGCACGAGGGACTGACTTCGCTCAAGGCGATCACACTGATGACTGCCAAGCGCGCCGAGCAGGCATACCGCGTGCAACTGGACAGCGCCAGCGGCGCAGCCGCGATGCCGATGCTCACGCAACGACACGACCTGATCCGGGGTGCGCAGGACTATGCCGACATCTTTGCCATGGCCACCAGCATTGACGCGGGGTGGCAGCAATGAGCATGACCATTACAGAAATCGAACGCACCCTGGGCCAGTTGCGACTGTCTGGTGCGCGGGACACTTTGCAGACCCGATTGCAGCAAGCACAAGCCTCGCAGATGACGCCGCTGGAGACGCTGTCCCTGCTGCTGCAAGACGAGCTCGACCGGCGCCAATCGCGCCTGCTGGGCAAGCGCTACAAGGACTCCGGCTTGGACGAGAAGGCCTCACTCAAGGACATCGACTGGTCGTTCAATCCGAAGGTGCCGCGTGCCGCCTGCTTTGAGCTGCAGACGCTCAAGTTCATCAGCGAGGGCTCCAACGCTTTGCTGATCGGTAAGCCCGGCACGGGCAAGAGCCACACGGCCAAGGCCGTGGCCTACCATGCCCTGCAGCAGGGGCTCAAGGTGGCCTATGTGGAGACAGAGGCCGACTTTGCCAAGTACGCCCTGTCCGAGCCCAGTCGGCGCGAGCAGCAATTGCAGCGACTACTGGGTGCCGACCTGGTGGTGCTGGATGATTTGTTTCTGGCCCGGCGCATCTCGGAGGTGGCAGCAGAGTTCTTGCAGACCCTGGTGCACCAGCGTTACAAGCGCCGCGGCAGCATTCTGGTGACCTCCAACCGGGTGATTCAGGACTGGGGCACGTACCTGGGCGACATGACCATGGCGTCGACCATTCTGGACCGGCTGATGCACCGCTGTCACATGTTGCAGTTTGAAGGCAAGAGTTACCGGCTCAAGGAGGCTGCCAAGAAGCTGGCGATCAAAACTGACGGCGCTGATCAGCCTTCGTGACTGAGGACCGGGTGCGCAACGCACCGGTGCTGACAGAGCCATTCTGTCGGACTTGATGCCATTGTTCCGCCGACGGCCAGGGGGGGCCTCCGGCGGCCTGGCAGGGGCCTATTGAGACAAATTACAAGAAACCCAAACCGCTGGCCCCGAATTCAACCAGCCGGGATTCAGAGCGACAATCGCGGCGTTCCGCCCTGGGGGAATTTGAGTGGCCAAAAGTGGGGGAGTTTGAAGTGGCCATCCGGGTCCTCAGAAGCACCTTCGCATGGGCGGTTTAGCTGCCCATGGCGAGCTTTTGAGAACGCATCATGGAAACCACCGTCACAAAGAAAACCAGCACATCTAAAACAAACACCTCCGACCGCTGCCGCCACTCGTCCGCTTTAAAGCGGCTGACTGGCGTTTGCGAGGCTGTCGCCACGGCGGCCAACGACCCCTTCAACGCTGATGGCGTTGTCGAAAACCCTTCCGTCGCAATTTCGCGCGAATTGGCGAAGGGCGACCTCATTGACGCCACCATCTATGCCCATGAGGTGCATGGCAAATGGGTTGCACGCATCGTATGGTCGCTGACGATTGAACCGTTTGATGGCCGTGCCAAGCTACCGGGCCGCCAGTCTTGCCGTCACCATAGCAACGTCAACGCAGTTGATGCGGCCTTCAAACTGCTGTTCGATCAGATCGAAAATCAGGTCGGCGCAAAAATTCTGGAAGCGAAGTGGGCCGAACAGATTGTTTCGCTTCGTCAATGGAACGCCAAGGTTCATGGCGATCTCACAAAAGCAGACCAGAAGCTGCCCCTGACTGGCATCACCACCATTGAGGCTTTCGCCGGTACCGGCGTTGCCTCGCTGGCTTTCAAGTCCCACGGGGCAACACCGCTGCTGGTCATCGAAAAAGATGA
>CAZDDK010000325.1:0-2688 GCA_964504185.1 uncultured Rhodoferax sp.
AAGCCCATTATCTGTGCGTCAACATTGAAGCGGATCAGGCTGTGATGTCTGAACTGGAGCATGCGTTCAAGTTCAATGATGCTGTTCTGCGCCATTTGACCGTGGCCAAGAAGAAGGCCGAAACAGGTCCTTCTTCCATGATGAAGACGGTCGAGCGGGAAGAAACACGCAAGACACAACAGGCTGAATACAACGCCTAACGAGCGGTTTCCCGACGGAGAGTGCCTGCCAATTCCCTTGTCCTGAGTGCCTGTATCGCTGAGCTAGGTGCCATGCGCTATACGCCGGCTGGGATACCAGCCCTGAATCTTCGGCTCGAACACGAGTCGCAAGCACAGGAAGGCGGACAGGTCAGGCAAATCAAGGTGGCAGTGAAAGCGGTGGCTTTCGGTACATTGGCCGAACGGTTGGTAAAGCAACCCATTGGCAGTGTCTGGAGGTTTAGCGGTTTTCTTGGCAACGCCCGTCACGGTAAGAGCATCGTTTTGCATATTCAAGAATTTTCGCAAGATTAGTTTTTTAGGAGGCCCACATGGCCACGTTCAAAAAATTCAACAAAGACAAGCGCCCCAAGCGTCCCGCACAAAACCTGCTGTTCAAGCGCAAGCGCTTCTGCCGCTTCACGGTGACTGGCGTCGAAGAGATCGACTACAAGGATATCGACACCCTGCGTGATTTCATTGCCGAAAACGGCAAGATCATTCCCGCTCGCCTGACCGGCACCCGCGCAATTTTCCAGCGCCAATTGAACACCGCTATCAAGCGTGCGCGTTTCCTCGCCATGCTGCCCTATAGCGACCAGCACAAGATCTAAGGAGTACGGCCATGCAAATTATTCTGCTCGACAAGGTCGTGAATCTGGGTAACCTGGGCGATATCGTCAAGGTCAAGGACGGCTACGCACGCAATTTCCTGATTCCACAAGGCCGCGCCCGCCGTGCCACCGAAGCGGCCAAGGCTGCCTTCGAAGCCAAGCGCGCCGAACTGGAAAAGGCCGCAGCGGCCAAGCTGGCTGAATGCCAGGCCCTGGGTGAAAAGCTGGGTGGTACCACCATCAAGCTGACCCAAAAGGCTGGCGTGGATGGCCGTCTGTTTGGCTCCGTCACGAACTCTGACATTGCCGAAGAGTTGGTCAAGAACGGTTACAAGGTCGTCAAGTCGCAAATTCGCATGCCCAATGGGCCCATCAAGACCGTCAGCGACAGCACGGTTGCCGTGGCACTGCACACCGATGTGGTGGTGGATATCACTGTGTCGGTGTACGGCGAGACTGCCTAATTGACCCAGTAGCCGACCCATGGCGGGTCGGTACTCAACAAAAAGCCGTGGGGGCTTGTCCCTTGCGGCTTTTGTGTTTCTGCAATGGGCTTATCCCGTCATTTACACAGTTTGCCCACACGTTGCCCCCAAGCCTGTCCCTCGACGCAGGTCGTACCGCGACGTAGGATGCAGGGTTACAAGGAAATCGCCCATGTCTGCCGTTTTGTCTGCCAGCGACGCGTTTGAAGCCGACCGCCAAATTGCCCAATTGCGCGTGCCGCCCCATTCGATTGAGGGCGAATCCAGTGTGCTCGGGGGCTTGTTGCTGGATAACGCTGCCTGGGACAGGGTTGGGGATATTCTGGCCGATGGGGACTTCTACCGTTACGAGCACCGCCTGATCTACGCGGCCATTGGTGCGTTGGTCAATGGGGGCAAGCCCGCCGATGTGATCACCGTGTTTGAACACATGCAGAACCAGGGCAGAGCGGATGAAATCGGAGGACTCGCCTATTTGAACTCGCTGGCGCAATACGTGCCCAGTGCCAGCAATATCCGCCGCTACGCCGAAATCGTGCGTGACCGATCCCTCTTGCGTAAACTGGTCACAGCCAGTGATGAAATTGCCACCAATGCCTTCAACCCCAAGGGACGTCCGGTGGCCGATATTGTGGACGAGTCCGAACAAAAAATCTTCAACATCGGCGAGCAGGGCAAGCGCAATAACCAGGGCTTCCAGGCCATGGACTCGCTGGTTGTCAAGCTGTTGGACCGTGTGCAGGAGATGGCCGACAATCCCAATGATGTGACGGGGGTGCCCAGCGGTTTCTACGACCTGGATCGCATGACTGCGGGTCTGCAGGCCGGTGACCTGATTGTGTTGGCGGCACGCCCGTCGATGGGGAAGACGGCCCTTGCCATCAATATTGCTGAACATGTGGCCCTGAACGAAGGGCTTCCCGTGGCGGTGTTTTCCATGGAAATGGGGGCGGCCCAGTTGGCGGTGCGTATCGTGGGATCGATCGGCCGTATTGACCAGGGGCACTTGCGCACTGGGAAGCTGACCGACGACGAGTGGCCCCGACTGTCGGAGGCCATTGAAAAGCTGCGTACCATCTCCTTGCATATTGACGAAAGTGCGGGCCTGACATCCAGCGAACTGCGTGCCAATGCACGCCGTCTGGCGCGCCAGTGCGGGCAGTTGGGGTTGATTGTGGTGGACTATTTGCAGCTGATGAGTGGTTCCAGTGGTGATGGTGAAAACCGTGCTACCGAGCTGGGCGAAATTTCCCGGGGTCTGAAGATGCTGGCGCGGGAACTCAAGTGCCCAGTGATCGCCCTGTCTCAGCTCAATCGCAGCGTGGAACAGCGCCCCGACAAGCGTCCGATGATGAGTGACCTGCGTGAATCTGGCGCGATTGAACAGGA
>CAZDDK010000325.1:2698-3073 GCA_964504185.1 uncultured Rhodoferax sp.
TCATCATGTTCATCTACCGCGACGAGTACTACACCAAGGACCAGTGCAAAGAGCCAGGCGTGGCCGAAGTCATCATCGCCAAACAGCGTAACGGGCCAACTGGGACGGTTAAGCTGGCATTCTTGCGCCAGATCACCAAGTTTGAGAGCCTGGCTTCTGGGGGCGGGGGGGACTACTAATCAGTTGTCCTGATCAGTTGGGGTCAGAGCACACGCTAAAGCGAGTGGTCTGACCCGCAAGGACTAGAGTACTTCACTCGCAAAGTCCGCCAAGCGCGAGCGTTCGCCACGCGCCAGCGTGATGTGTCCGCCATGGGGCCATCCCTTGAAGCGGTCCACCGCAAAGGTCAGGCCCGACGAGCCTTCGGTGAGATAG
>CAZDDK010000326.1:0-3070 GCA_964504185.1 uncultured Rhodoferax sp.
TTCCATGACCTGCACCACGCCGCGCTGCACCAGGTCGGCGGGCGACAGGTTTTCGATGCGCTCGCCGCGCAACTCGATGGAACCTTTGGTCACCTCACCCCGCTCTCCCGCCAGCAGGTTGGAGATGGCCCGCAAGGTCGTGGTCTTGCCTGCACCATTGCCGCCCAGAATGGCGACGATGCCCCCTTCGGGCACCTGCAGCGACACGCCCTTGAGCACCAGGATGACGTGGTTGTAAATGACCTCGATGCCGTTCACGTTGAGAACAATGTTTTTCGTATCACTCATGGTGGTAGTTCCATTCAAACCAAATGAAAACCCCGCAGCGCCGGGCTTTCATTTGGCGGCCCGCCAGGGCCGCCGTTGTCATCAGGACTGGCAGTCTGCCGGTGTACGGGGGGTCAGTTTTTTGTCGGCCGCGTACTTGGCGGCTGTGTTCTTGACCAGGGGCTTGAGGATCATCTCGTCGGCCTGCAGCCAATCCGACGAGAAGTTCCACTTCTTGCCATCCCAGGTGTGCACACGCGCCCAGTTGGAGCCCATGTGGTCGGCGCAGGTGGTGCTGATGGGGCGCATGACACCGGCAAAGCCCAGGGCGTCAAGCTTCTTCTGGTCCAAAGCCAGGTTCTCGTAGCCCCAACGCGCCTGTTCACCCGTCACCCATTTGCCCTTGCCAAAGCGTTCCTGCGCCCGGCGCACGCCTTCCACTGCCAGCATGGCGCTCATGGCTCCGCGCATGTACAGCACCTGACCCACTTCCTCCTTGGGGCCCGAGCCTTCGCCCTTGCCATGGACCTTTGCCAGGATTTCCTTGACCACAGCCGATTGCTGCTCGGCACCGTGCTGCATGGTGACGGCGTTGTAGCCCTTGGCCCCCTCGCCCACGTCTTTCACGTCCGGCTCCGCACCCGACCACCACACGCCATACATCTTGTCGCGGGGGTAGCCCGTGGCTTGGGCTTCCTTCAACGCGGTGGAGTTCATCACACCCCAGCCCCACAGCAGGACATAGTCAGGCTTGGCCTGGCGCACCTGCAACCAGGTGGCCTTTTGGTCCACGCCCGGTGCCGTTACCGGCAGAAGTTGCAGGTTGAAGCCCAGTTGTGCCGCGCGCTCTTGCAGCAAGGGGATGGGCTCCTTGCCATACGGAGAATCGTGATACACCAGCGTAATTTTCTTGCCCTTGAGTTTCTCAAGCCCCCCCTCCTTCTTGCCAAGGTTCTGGATCAATGCGTCGGCCGCCAACCAGTAGGTGCCGGCCAGAGGGAAGTTCCACTTGAACACCGTGCCATCCTGGCTTTCGCTGCGGCCATAGCCAGCGGTGATCAAAGGAATCTTGTCACCAGGGGCCTTTTCGGTCAGCGCAAAAGTGATGCCGGTGGACAGCGGCTGGAACACGGTGGCCCCCCCATGCTTGCCCTTCAGGCGCTCATAGCACTCCACGCCGCGCGCGGTGTCGTACCCGGTTTCGCACTCCTCGTAAATGATCTTCACGCCGTTGATACCCCCGCGGGCATTGGTGAGCTTGAGGTAGTCAGAGTAGCCATTCGCCCAGGGCACGCCGTTGGGGGCGTAGGGGCCAGTGCGGTAAGGCAGACCCGGGAAGAATTGCTCCTTGGCCTGTGCAAAGGCACCGGCTCCGGCAGCGGCCAGCACGCTGGCCAGCACAATGTTGCGAATTTTCATGAATGTCTCCTAAGGTTCGGCATTGGCATGCCTGTGGTGAATGAACAAAACAACGCAGCGAAACTCAATGGGGAAAGGGCCACAGGCGCAACTTCTGCCGTGACAGCGCCCACAACTTGGCAAGGCCATGCGGTTCCACAATCAGGAACCAGACAATCAGCGCACCGAAAATGATCAGTTCGGCGTGGGAGATGCCCGCTGTCGAGATCTCCACCCCGAACAGCTGGCCCAGCAAGGGCAGGAACTGGTTCAGGAAAATCGGCAGCAAGACGATGAAGGCCGCGCCAAAAAAGCTGCCCACAATGGAGCCCATGCCCCCGATGATGACCATGAACAGCAAGCGAAACGACATGTCCACCGAGAATGCTGCCGGCTCCCAGGCCCCCAGGTAGACAAAGCCCCACAAGGCACCGGCCACCCCGACGATGAACGAGCTGACGGCAAACGCACTGAGCTTGGCATACATGGGCCGAATGCCGATCACGGCGGCCGCCACGTCCATGTCGCGAATGGCCATCCACTCGCGCCCCACTGCGCCACGGACCAGGTTTTTGGCCATCAGGGCCACCACCACCAGAATGGACAGGCACAGGATGTACTTGGAAATGGGGCTCTCGATGGGCAGACCCAGAACCTGCAGGCCGGAGACCGAGACCGACCCGGACGGTGCATCGTTGGTGAACCACTTGATGCGCAGGAACATCCAGTCACTGAAGAACTGTGCGGCCAGCGTGGCCACCGCGAGGTACAGGCCCTTTACACGCAGACTGGGCAAGCCAAACAAGATGCCGAACGCACTGGAACACAGACCGCCCAGCACCAGCGCCACCAACAACGGGATGCCGGGAACGCGCACAAAGAAGTTGAACGCCGCATAGGCACCGACCGCCATAAAGGCCCCCGAGCCCAGCGATATCTGGCCACAGTACCCCACCAGAATGTTCACGCCCAGCGCCGCCAGCGACATGATCAGAAAGGGGATGAAGATGGCACGGAACAGGTAGTCCGACCCCAGCATGGGCACCACCAGGAATGCTGCGGCAATGAGCGCCAGGATGGCCCAGCGGTCCTGCGCAATGGCAAAGATCTGCTGGTCAGCGCGGTAGCTGGTCTTGTATTGGCCGTTTTCTCTGTAAAACATATTAGTTTCTCTCAATAATCTTTTAGCTGCGACACGCTTCACTTAACTTTGCTGCGCAAAGTGAGTCTTCGCTGCAAGACCATCCTTCGCCCACGGCGAAGAACCCTCCGGGTTGATCGTGTGTTTTACACACGATCGATGATCTTTTCGCCGAACAATCCTTGCGGCCGAAACAGCAGGAACACCAGGGCCAGCACATAGGCGACCCAGATCTCGATGGGGGGGGCGGGGGGGGGGGGGGGG
>CAZDDK010000327.1:0-3055 GCA_964504185.1 uncultured Rhodoferax sp.
ACGCCAAGTCTGCCCACAGTGCCGACGGCAGGCAAATGGTGTCGTCGCGACGACACCGGCCAGGCCTATTGCTGCGCGATGAGGGGCTGGGTCAGCGTGGCATCAAACACCAGTTTGCGTGGCCAGGGTTGCCAATTCGTGCCCAGCGCCGCATGGTTGGGATTGCCGGTGCGGGCAAAAGCCGCCAGACTGGCCATCATGGACGCCGAAAGGGCCAGGCGGCCGGGCTTGTTGGCCGTGCTGTTGACGGCATTCGAAAACACCGACGGTCCAAAGTTGCCAAACAGGAACGGCAGGTCAAACGCGTGGGCCGCTCCATAGACCTCGTTCCAGGGGAAGGGCTCCTGGGCCCAGTTGAACTGGTAGTGCCAAACCGAGCCCGCTTGCTGTGTGGCCAGGGTGTTCAGCACGTTGTCGCGGCTGGGCGACATGAACACATTGCCCAACAGCGCCGTCTTGGCGTTGTAGCCCGTCACCGACGTGGTCACCGGCAAATACGACGCATCCAAAATGTCCGCCGAGGTCAGGCCGGTCGGCGCGTCCGGGTTGAAGCCGGCCATCAGTTTGAAGCGATCCGCATCGCTGATCTTCAGACCATTCTTGCCACCCAGCAGGGTCAGAAACGGCGCAAACAGCTTGCCCTCCTCGGCGGTATTGCCCGCCAGCACCGGCACCTTGTTGTAGTGGCCGACGGCCATCGCGGCAATCGGGTCGGTGGGCAGCACGGCTCCATCGGGAATCGGCCCCGATCCGGTTAGCCCGTTGAGCAATAGTGTGGAAAGTACCGTGCTACCGGACTTAGAACGCAAATAGTCGGCAATCTGTGCGCTGGTCTGGGTAGCGATGTAGGCGGTTGCGGTCGCCGTGTCGATAGCCTTGCCGTCGGCAATCAGCAGCTTGCCCAGCAGCGCGTTGGCCTGCGCCAGATAGGTGCTTGCCGGGTTCAGCGTGGGCAGCATGCCGGTCGGCAAGTTGCTGGCCAGTGAAATGCCGCCACTGATGGGCACCGCCTTGTGAAACAGACCGACCGCCAGGGGCGACGCCATCAGCGCCCAAGTGTTGATGGCACCAGCGGACTGCCCCATCAGGGTCACATTGTCCGGGGCTCCGCCGAACGCAGTGGCGTTCTTGTTCACGAACTTCAGTGCCTGGATGATGTCCAGCAGCGCGAAGTTACCCGAGTCTTCCGCCGCATTGCTGCCGGTCTTGAGCTGGGGCAGGTTCATGAAGCCCAGCACGCCCACCCGGTAGTTGGTGGTGACCACCACGGCATTGGCCGCGCGCGCCAATGCTGCGCCGTCATACACTGGGTCGGCGGCGTAGCCGGAGATATTGCTGCCACCGTAGACGAAGACGATGACCGGCAGATTGCCGTTGTCGTTCGCCGGACGCCAGACGTTCAGCGTGAGGCAGTCTTCACTGCCCACCGGCGTGTTCAGTGTGGCAGCAATGGTGGCGTCATAGCGGTTGTTGGCACCTGGCCCGTAGATGCGACCGTTTTGCAGACAGGCGTTGCCAAAGGTCGTGGTGGCCAACTGGCCGCTCCAGGCATCGGGCTCAACCGGAGCCTTCCAGCGCAGTGCGCCCACCGGTGGCTTGGCAAAGGGAATGCCTTTCCAGGAATAGGTGCCATTTCGGGTGGCGTCATCCGTTCCCGCCACCGCACCGTAGCTGGTGGTGCGAATCAGCGGGGTGTCCATCGGGGTGCTGGAGCCGCCACACGCGCACAACAGCGCGGTCACTGCCGATGCAGCGACCCATCGATTCATCAGGTTCATTTTTGTCTCCTAGTAGGGGTAAGCCTCAACTTGCCAGACCATGCGATATCCATTGAAATCACTCGCTCAGCGCGGTTGCATGGTGCAAAAAAATTGTAGGAAAGCCCCTGCCCGAAACCACCATCCCAACGCGTCCAATCTAGTGACTTTGGAGAGCCAGTTTTTCAATGAATCGGACCAGTTCATCCACCTGGGTCAAGGGTGTGCTCGACATGTTTGCCTCGCAGGGCGTGGATGTGCCGCGCCTGCTGCAGTGCGAAGGCATTGACCGTACAGAGCTGGACGCACCTGGCGCGCGCATGGCCGCCGATACGGTCACCCGGCTATGGGATCTGGCGGTTGCCTGGTCGGGCAATCCGGCCCTGGGGCTGGACCGTGAACTGGTGTCGCGCTTTGTCAATTTCGACGTAGTGGGCCACGCCATGCTGTCCAGCCCGGACCTGCGGACCGGCCTGGACAACCTGGCCCGCTACCTGGCCCTGATTTCGGATGCCGCCACCTTCACCCTGGTGCCCGAGCGCGCCGGCACCTGGCTGGTACTGGGCCACACCGGCAACACCCTGCGTGTTCCCCGCCAGCGCCAGGAATACGGCATGCTGAGCCTGCTGACGCTGTGCCAGTGGCTGACCCGCCGCACCGTGCAGGCCCTGGCCGTGGAGTTCGCGTTCCCCGACCCGGTCAGTCGGGTACCCTACCGTCAGGCCTTTGGCTGCCCCCTGCGGTTTGGCCAGCCCGCCACCCGCTTGCTGCTGTCCGATACCGACCTGGCTACGCCCCTGCCATCGCGCAGCCCGGCCATGTTGGCCCTTCACGAGCGAGTCATGGACGAGCAACTGAGCAGCATGGGGGCCGCCAGCCTGTGTCAGCGCGTGCGCGAATACGTCCTGCAACGCCTGGACCAGTGCGAGCCGCGCCGGGAGGACGTCGCCGCCCACTTGGCGCTGACCGACCGCACCTTCCAGCGCCGCCTGCGTGCGGAAAACACCTCCTTCCAACAGGTGCTCGACGACGCTCGCTGCGAGCTGGCACGCAAATACCTGGCGCAGGAACAGTTGCCACTGGCCGAATTGGCCGATCGGCTGGGCTTTGTTGACCCCAGCAACCTGTTTCGTGCCTGCAAGCGCTGGTTTGGCGTGTCGCCCGGAGCCTACCGCAAGCGCCTGTCGCAGAACCAAGGCACACCGGCGTCCATGGTCCAATAGGACCATGTTCTCCGTTTCCAGCCAGCCTATCCAACGTTTTCTCGCCTCCCAGCCCTGGTTTTCCGCACTGCCTGC
>CAZDDK010000328.1:0-3051 GCA_964504185.1 uncultured Rhodoferax sp.
AGTTCAGCGCGCGCATCGCCCGCAACACCCAGCTGATCATTCAGGAAGAGACCCACATCACCAACGTGATCGACCCCTGGGCCGGCAGCTACATGATGGAAAAGCTGACCCAGGACATGGCCGATGCGGCCTGGGCCATCATCGAAGAAGTGGAGGCCATGGGCGGTATGACCAAGGCCGTGGACAGCGGCTGGGCCAAGCTCAAGATCGAAGCCGCCGCCGCCGACAAGCAGGCGCGCATCGACAGCGGCCAGGATGTGATCGTCGGCGTGAATAAGTACAAGCTCAAGTCCGAGGACGTGATTGAGGCACGCGACATTGACAACGTGGCGGTGCGCGACTCGCAAATCGCCCGGCTCAACGGTATCAAGCAAAAACGCGACCCAGCCCGCGTCATTGCTGCGTTGGCTGCTATTACTTCTGCAGCAGAAACCAATACGGGCAACCTGCTGGACCTGTCCATCCAGGCTATCCGCCTGCGCGCCACGGTGGGCGAGGTGTCGGATGCCATGGAAAAAGCCTTTGGCCGCCACCGTGCCGACACCAACAAGGTCAGCGGCGTGTATGCCGCTGCCTACGACGCTGCCAAGGGAGACACCATGGACTACTGGAACGCCCTCAAGGCCGACATCGCCGCCTTTGCTGAAGCCCAGGGCCGCCGCCCCCGCGTGATGATCGGCAAGCTGGGCCAGGACGGCCACGACCGGGGTGCCAAGGTGGTGGCCACGGCCTTTGCTGACTTAGGGTTTGACGTGGACATGGGCCCGCTGTTCCAGACCCCTGAAGAATGCGCCCGCCAGGCGATCGAGAACGACGTGCATGCCGTAGGCCTGTCCACGCTGGCCGCCGGCCACAAGACCTTGGTGCCCGCCATCATTGCCGAGCTGAAGAAGCAGGGCGCGGACGACATCGTGGTCTTCGTCGGGGGCGTGATCCCGCGCCAGGACTACGACTTTTTGAACGCGGCTGGCGTGAAAGGCATTTTTGGACCCGGCACGCCGGTGCCGGTGTCGGCGCGGGAGGTGCTGACGCAGATTGAGAAGGCTTTGACAAAAGCTGGGGCGTAAACTACAGTTGGTATGTATCAATGATATGTATCAAATGATGCCTGTAGTTTGTTAGGAGCCAACCATGTCCCCACTTGCATTGCCCACAGCCAAAGTGTTCACCACCGGGCGCAGCCAGGCGGTGCGTCTGCCCAAGGCCTTTCGATTTGATACCGACGAAGTCACCATTGAGAAGGTGGGTAACGCCGTCGTCTTGCGACCTAAGCAAACACACGATGAATGGTGGGCACAAATGGAGGCTGCCATGGATGGGCTTCGCGGCCAAATCGACTTTATTGAGCGAGATAGGTCTCCTCTCAAAGACGACATTGAGTCTTTTGACTGAAGTTCTGCGTATGCGCTATTTGCTAGACACCAATATTTGTATTTACGCCATCAATCAACGCAGCGATGCCGTGGTTGAGCGCCTCAAGCATGAAGGCAAAGCCAATTTGACGACATCAACCATAGTCGCTGCTGAACTGGCTTTCGGTGTTGAGAAAAGCAGTCGCAGCGAGACCAAACAGTTGCTGCAACTCTTCCTGAGTGGATTGCATGTATTGCCATGGGGAGAGTCGGCCATCTGGCACTACGCCAGGCAACGCAAGTTGCTGAGGCAAGCTGGCACTCCGATTGGTGAAATGGATTTGTTGATTGCGTCGCAAGCATTGGGTGATGACTTGACCCTGGTCACCAACAACACCCGCGAGTTCGAGCGCATCGAGGGCTTGAAGCTGGAGAACTGGGTTGCTTGACGCCATTATTTCCGGCTCCCCCATGGCGCAGCGCCGCGCCATTGCCAAGGCTATCACCTTGCTGGAAAGCACGCGTGCAGACCACCGCGCGCAGGCGGATGCGCTGCTCACCGCCTTGCTGCCGCACACGGGCAAATCGCTGCGCTTAGGGATCAGTGGTGTTCCCGGCGTGGGCAAGAGCACCTTTATTGAAGTGCTGGGCCTGCACCTGATCGGCCAGGGCCATCGCGTGGCAGTGCTCACCATAGACCCTTCCAGCAGCGTATCGGGTGGCTCCATATTGGGCGACAAGACCCGCATGGAGCATTTGTCGATGCGCGAGGAAGCCTACATCCGCCCCAGCCCCAGCAATGGCACCTTGGGCGGCGTGGCCGAGAAGACACGCGAGGCCGTGCTGGTCTGCGAGGCCGCTGGCTATGACATCGTCATCGTCGAGACCGTGGGCGTGGGCCAGAGCGAGACGGCGGTCCACGGTATGACCGACATGTTTGTGCTGCTGCAGTTGCCCAACGCCGGCGACGACCTGCAGGCCATCAAGAAGGGTGTGATGGAACTGACCGATCTGGTGGTTATCAACAAGGCCGACATCGACCCCGATGCCGCCACCCGCGCCCGCGCGCAGATCACGTCCAGTCTGCGTCTGTTAGGCATGCACGGCAATCCGGAACATGATCCGCATCGGGTCACCGTCTGGCACCCCACGGTGATCCAGATCAGCGCCCTGCAAGGGACGGGCGTGGATGCCTTCTGGGCGGCGGTTTCCGAGTTCCAGAAACTGGGGCAAGCCAATGGCCAGCTGGCCGCGCGCCGCCAGCACCAGGCGCTGGCCTGGATGTGGGAACGCATTGATGCCGGGTTGAAGCAATCGTTTCGCCAACACCCGGCGGTGCAGAAGCTGTTGCCCGAGATGACCCGCGCCGTGGAAGCCGGCCAATTGGCCGCCTCCACTGCAGCACGAAATCTGCTTCTAGCCCGCGAATATATTAGTTAGTTAGCTACAAAAATAGTAGCAAACTCCAATTTACCCTCACTCATCCGAAAGAAGGAAACCATGCACGACATCCTGGAACAACTGGAAGCCAAGCGCGAACTGGCGCGATTGGGTGGCGGCGAAAAGCGCATCGACTCCCAGCACAAGAAGGGCAAGCTCACCGCGCGCGAACGCCTGGAGCTGCTGCTGGACGAGGGCACGTTTGAAGAGTGGGATATGTTCGTCGAACACCGCTGCGTGGACTTCGGCATGGCCGACC
>CAZDDK010000329.1:0-3048 GCA_964504185.1 uncultured Rhodoferax sp.
GGTTCCAGATATCCAGTAAAAATATTGGCTCAACTGCGTGAAATATGCAGGTTAGCCTTCCCAATATCAAGCCACCCCCGCCCTTTCCAGCATCGCATGCAACAACACATTGCACCCCGCAGTGATGTGTTCCGGCTTGGCATCCTCAATCTCGTTGTGACTGATGCCGTCTTTGCAGGGGATGAAGATCATGCCGCTGGGGGCCAGGCGGGCCATGTAGACGGCGTCGTGCCCGGCACCGGAGACGGCGGGCATGTTGGAATAGCCCAGCTTCTGCGCGGCGCGCTGCACGGCACCCTTGCAATCCTCGTGGAAGGCCTGCGCCGGGTAGCTGGAGACCATCTCAATCGTCACCGCCAGTCCGCTCTCAGTTGCCGCCTTCGCGGCAAAGGCCATGACCTCGTCGGCCATCTGGTCCACCAGCGCATCCGTGCTGTTGCGCAGGTCGATGCTGAACTTCACCCGCCCCGGAATCACGTTGCGGCTGTTGGGAAACACCTGCACCATGCCCACCGTGCCCCGGCCATGCGGCTGGTGGCGCAGGGCACAGGCCACCACCTCCTGCATGATGCGGGCGGACACCTGCATCGCATCCTTGCGCAGCGCCATGGGCGTGGGGCCGGCGTGGGCCTCCATGCCGGTAACGGTGCAATCAAACCAGCGGATACCCAGCACACCGCTGACCACGCCAATCGTCACATCGGCATCTTCCAGCACCGGGCCTTGTTCGATGTGCGTCTCAAAATACGCGCCAATCGGGTGGACCCCTGGCTCCTGATCGCCGATGTAGCCAATGCGCTCCAGTTCGCCCTTGACGGTCTTGCCCTCGGTGTCGGTGGCAGCATAGGCATGTTCCAGCGTAAAGGCCTTGGCGAACACGCCCGAGCCCATCATCACCGGCACAAAGCGCGAGCCTTCTTCGTTGGTCCAGAACGCCACTTCAATCGGGGCTTCGGTTTCGATGCCCAAATCGTTGAGCGTGCGCACCACTTCCAGCCCGGCCAGCACACCGTAGTTGCCGTCGAACTTGCCGCCGGTGGGTTGGGTGTCGATGTGGCTGCCGGTGACGATCGGGGGCAGGGCGTTGTTGCGCCCGGCGCGGCGCATGAAGCCGTTGCCGATTTTGTCAATAGTGACGGTCATGCCTGCCTCGCGCGCCCAACGGGTGACGAGGTCGCGGCCTTGCTTGTCCAGGTCGGTCAGCGTCAGGCGGCAGACGCCGCCCTTGGGCGTGGCACCGATTTGCGCCAGCTCCATCAGCGAGTCCCACAGGCGCTGGCCATTGATGCGGGCCGATGCGATGTCGAGGGCGGTTGCGGTATTCATGCTTTCTCCTTCACACGATCTTCAATAGCGACTTGTCGCTGGTATGGGGATGGCCGGGTGCCGATTTCTGCGCGTTTGGCAGTATGAGGCACCCGGCCATCCCCATGCCAGCAGGCTCACAACCTAGCGTTTGACGGCAGTCGGAGCCAACGTCTCCGCCCGCAATTTGCTGGCCGCAAAGTTGGTGCTGAACGGCGCGCGGTGGATGTACCGCCCCTTGCCAGAAACAGCCCGCAAATCCCCCTGCACAAACACCAACTCCCCTTGGCTCACGGTGTGGCTGGGAACACCCTTCACGGTGCGGCCTTCGAAGATGTTGTAGTCGCCTTTGCTGTGCTGGGTCTTGGCGGACAAGGTCTTGGTCCCCGCCGGGTCCCACACCACCAGATCGGCATCGGCCCCCACCGAAATGCTGCCCTTTTGCGGGTAGATGTTGAACAGCTTGGCGGTGTTGGCCGACGTGATGGCGACAAACTCGCTCGGCGTCAGACGCCCGGTGTTCACGCCCTCGTCCCAGATCACGGCCAGACGTTCTTCCACACCGCCGCAGCCGTTGGGAATCTTGGCAAAGTCGTCCTTGCCCGCGGCCTTTTGCGCGGCGCAAAAGGTGCAGTGGTCGGTGGCCGTGGTGTGCAGGTTGCCGCTCTGCAGGCCGCGCCACAAAAACTCCTGGTGGCCCTTGGGGCGAAACGGTGGGCTCATCACGTGCGCGGCGGCGGTGGCAAAGTCGGGGTGGCGGTAGACGCTGTCGTCCACCACCAGATGCCCGGCCAGCACCTCGCCATAGACACGCTGGCCACGGGCGCGGGCGCGGGCAATGGCTTCGGCGGCCTCGATGCAGCTCACGTGCACCACATAGATCGGCACGTTCAGCACATCGGCAATGGCAATCGCGCGGTTGGCGGCTTCGCCCTCGACCATGGGCGGGCGGGATAGGGGGTGGCCTTCGGGTCCTTTGATGCCCATCTCGGCCACGGTCTTTTGCAGCAGGTAGACCAGCTCGCCGTTTTCGGCGTGCACCGTGGGCATGGCCCCCAGCTCCAGGCAGCGTTTGAAGCTGTTTACCAGGGTCTCGTCGTCGCACATGATGGCGTTCTTGTAGGCCATGAAGTGCTTGAAGCTGTTCACACCCTCCTGCTGCACCAGCGTGCCCATGTCACGCCGCACCGTCTCGTCCCACCAGGTGATGGCGACGTGGAAGCTGTAATCACTCGCAGACTTCTCGGCCCATCCGCGCCAGGTCTGGTAGGCCTCCAGGAGGGGTTGCTGCGGGTTGGGAATGACGAAGTCGATGATGGTCGTGGTGCCACCGGCCAGACCGGCCGCGGTGCCGGTAAAGAAGTCGTCCATGGTGGTGGTGCCCATGAAGGGCAACTGCATGTGGGTGTGCGGGTCGATGCCGCCGGGCATGACGTACTGGCCACCGGCGTCCACCACCGTGGCCCCGACGGGCGCGCTCAGGTTCTCGCCCACGGCCACGATCGTGCCGCCCTGGGTGATGACGTCGGCTGCAAAGGCGCGGTCAGCATTGACCACGGTGCCGCCACGGATGAAGAGGTTTGCCATAAATGCTCCTGATTTAATAGCTGACTGTGCAATAAATACGCGGGCTAGAGGCTGATTTTGCTTAAACCGTCTGGGCCGCGCGCATGGGGTTGTTGGGGTGGGTGGTCCAGTCCGCATGGTTATCGCTCACAACCAGCCCGGTGCGCAAGTCCTTTT